>JBALTG010000120.1:0-14339 GCA_036964625.1 Motiliproteus sp. | reverse complement strand
CCCAGCACCCTGTGCTGGGGGTTTTTCGTATTAGGCTTTATGATCCACACTCACATGGGGAAAGAAGGATAGCGCCGCTTGCGGCTTCATATCCCATGTGGAGTAGGGCGGTGAGGAAATAGAAAACGCGGCTGAGCGTTTTCCCGAAGCGCGACTCAAATCTACGATTTGAGGACGTCCATCGCCAAGCGCCTCTTTAGAGAATCCCTGACTGGAAACAGTCAGGGATTTTTGCTGTCTGGGTTCCTGGCAATTATGTCGGTCTCATCTTAATCCGACGTGGTTTGCTCCAATGTCGGCATGAAGGCCGACCCACTAGAGAGTGTTCAATCTACCCTGTGTTGGGTCTGGGCTAAATCAGTGTTGGCTGTTAGGCTTCAACGATTGTCCGTGATCACCCTAATGGAGCCACTCATGATCAGGTTAATGGGGCCACGGAAGGGGCTCGAACACAGGGTTAAGACTTACTGTTTTTACCCCCTCTTTTCAACCCTTGATGTTAGGGGTTCCGAGGTAGTTCTCGGATTGCGGTAACTGGCACTGTCAGCCCCATTTAGCCTACATCGGCGCGCAGTTATCTAAATGAAACACTAGTTTGGTATAAAAAACTGTTCACATAGCATACACCGCAGTACCGGTTCTGATGCCAGTTTTCCACACTCTCGGTCGTGAACTTCATAGCCAACGATTTTACGGCTATATATGTCCTCGGCGATCCTGTTGCCTGAAGGTGCGCCTCTTCAGCGAATAGAGATGGGTTGAAAGATAATGAATCGCGCGGCATTTGTGGGCCCAATGGAAACGGTTTATTTGACGACTCGCCAGAGCAGAGGTACGTGCTCACGGTTATCTCCTCCCAGTAGGCTTAGAGTCATGTCTCGTCCTTTGACAATTGTTCATTGTTACAGGGGCAGACTACCATTAAGCGACGGCTTGAAGTGGTTAAAAGATTTTAATGCAGACGTCGCTTTGACGATCAAAGTTGACGTATTCCGGCATTATTACCCACAAGCAATTTCTTATACTTTCCGAGTTGCTGGAGGTGGGCCGGGCGCCTGAATCAGGCGCCCAGATATTGATCCGGAGGCGTGGAACGCATCAGAGAATCTAGAATCGTCGCGAGCCAAGAGATCCACCTTGAGTATGAGTGTGGACCTTTCAGAATGTTCGGAACTTACGCTAGCAAACGGGTGATCTCGGTCTATTCGGCTGCGCCTAGGTTTTTCTGATGGTCTGCTCAATGTGAATGACACGGCCATGAGGAATATTACCTTGTTTAAAATTACCCCCCTGGACCGCAGCAATTTAGCTGCCATTCAGCAGCGTATCGATAATAAAACCAAACCTCCCGGTGCCCTGGGGCAGCTCGAATCGTTGGCCAAAAAGATGGCTCTGATTCAGGACTCCGATCGGCTCAGTGTCACAAAGCCGCACATGCTGGTGTTTGCAGCCGACCACGGCATTACCGAAGAAGGGGTGAGTCCGTTTCCGTCAGAAGTCACCAGCCAGATGGTGATGAATTTTGTCGCTGGTGGTGCCGCCATTAACTGTTTTTGCCGCGAATTTGACATCAAAATAGAGGTGATCGACGCAGGGATAAAATCGCCTCTGCCGGAGCATGCATTGATCAAACGTCAGCGTCTCGGGGCCGGAACTGCGAATTTCTGCCAAGGCCCCGCCATGACTCACGAGCAGGTTGTCCAGGCCTTGACCTATGGGGCGATTCGGGTCGCTGATTGCCACCGTAGCGGTTGTAATGTGGTCGGTCTGGGGGAGATGGGGATTGGTAATACCAGCGCTGCGGCCGCCCTGATGGCCGCTTTTACCGGGCTGAGTGCCGAAGATTGTGTTGGCCAAGGCACCGGTTTGGACGATGCCGGAGTGCGTCACAAAATTGAGGTTATTGCTCGTGCCCTTGAGTTGCACCAGCACGTGTTTAACGATCCCATGACGATCCTGGCGGCAGTCGGTGGTTTTGAAATAGCTCAGATGGCTGGTGCGATGCTTAAGGCTGCAGAACTTAAGATGCTTGTGCTGGTTGATGGCTTTATCGCATCTGCTGCGGCGATGGCCGCGGTGACCATCGAGCCAGCCTGTAAGGATTATCTAATTTTCTCTCATGCATCCAATGAACAGGGTCATCAGCGTATGCTGCAACACCTTGACGTTGAGCCCTTGTTGAACCTGGGTCTGCGTCTCGGTGAGGGCTCGGGTGCCGCCCTGGCGTTGCCTTTGTTACGGGCTGCCTGTGCCTTCTACAACGATATGGCCAGCTTTGAGTCCGCCGGTGTTAGCCAGGTGTGATCTGACAATAAACGCCGATGGGGTCGTCACCCTGCGGTTGCTGAGCTGCATCGCCTGCGCGAGTCGCAAGTCTTTGTCTGCTCCTTAACGATGAAACCAAGGGTGAATTGGATGAAAGAGGTGGTGAATCGGTCGTTTGCCAATCCCACGACGTTAATGGTGCAGGGTGCCACATCGGATGCGGGAAAAAGCGTACTGGTGACGGGGCTGTGCCGGGTGCTCAAGCGCCGGGGGCTGCAAGTCGCTCCGTTTAAACCTCAGAATATGGCCCTCAACAGCGCGGTGACGGTTGATGGTGGTGAGATCGGTCGGGCTCAGGCGGTACAGGCGCAAGCCTGTGGGCTGGAGGCCCACACTGATTTCAACCCAGTGCTGCTCAAGCCCAACACGGATATTGGTGCCCAGGTGATTATCCAGGGTAAGGCGGTGATGGACATGAATGCTGCGGCATATCACCAGTATAAGGTGGTGGCCATGGATGCGGTTCTGGACTCCTACGGGCGGCTTAATCAGCAGTACACGTACGTGGTGGTAGAGGGCGCCGGTAGCCCCGCTGAGATCAACTTGCGAGACCGTGATATTGCCAATATGGGCTTCGCTGAGGCGGTCGATTGCCCGGTGATCCTTATCGCCGATATTGACCGTGGCGGTGTGCTTGCCCATCTGGTGGGGACTCTGGATCTGTTGTCGGCCAGTGAACGCGAGCGCGTGGTGGGCCTGGTAATTAACAAGTTTCGTGGTGATATCAAACTGTTGGAGCCAGGGCTGGATTGGCTGCAGCAGAAAACCGGCAAGCCGGTGCTGGGGGTGCTGCCCTATCTGAAGGAGTTTTACCTGGAAGCGGAGGATGCCATTGACCGCAACCAGATCAGCGGCGAGACGCGCCTTAAGGTCGCGGTACCTGTTCTATCACGGATCAGTAATCATACCGACTTTGACCCGTTGCGCTTAATGCCGGAAGTGGACCTGACCTTCGTCGGACCCGGTCAGGCAATTCCTGCCTGTGATCTGATCATCCTTCCTGGCAGCAAGAGTGTGCGTGCCGACTTGGCGTTATTGCGTCAGCAGGGGTGGGATCAGGATATACGGCGTCATCTTCGCTATGGTGGCAAGTTGATGGGTATCTGTGGAGGTTACCAGATGCTGGGTAACTGGGTGCGCGACCCTCTGGGGATTGAAGGACCGGCTGGTGAGAGCCCTGGGTTGGGTTATCTTAATATTGATACGACGCTGGAATCCAAAAAGCAGCTGACAAGGGCCAGCGGCGTACTTAGGCTGAATGATCACGCTGTCAGGGTATCCGGCTATGAAATACATGCGGGGGTCACCACCGGAGAGGGGTTGGACGCGTCCTTGATGTCTATTCGCCGCGACCGGGGAGAGACCGCTGTTCCAGAGGGGGCTATCAGCCAAGATCGTCAGGTGATGGGTAGTTACCTGCACGGCATTTTTGAGCAGCAGGAGTCCTGCCGGGCGCTGCTGGACTGGGCAGGGCTAAAAAATGCTGAGGTGATCGATTACCACCGCTTGCGCGATCAGGAGATAGACCGTCTGGCCGATAGCCTGGAGCAGCATCTGGATCTGCCGCGGTTGTTTGATGTCTTCCAGCAAGGAGCGCTTGCCCCAACTTTCGCCCCGGAGAGTGCGGCACCTGCTCGGCTCTAATATCGGCTGATCTGAGCGAGGGAGTTGAAAAGGGGGACTTGAAAGGGTTCTACGGGATTAAGCAGCGGCACTTTTTTCTGAAGAACAGGCTCCTAGGTTTTAAGCGTCGTTTGCCGTATAGGCAAGACCGGCGCTTAGCCTCGAACCGCCCCCCTCTGCTCGTTGCAATATTATCAACTTCTTTTAATGCTCCCCATGTCGAGACAGTCACCGTGCTTCTAACTTTGCTTCCCCTAGCGTCTCTGCTGGTCAGTTGCTTCATCATGATGCTGGGCAATGGCCTGATCAATATCCTGCTGCCGGTACGCATGGGATTTGAGGGTATGAGTACCGATACCATCGGTTTGGTGCTGTCGCTTTATTTTGTCGGCATGCTGGCCGGAGGGGTCTATGCCCGCCACTTGATCAGGCGGGCAGGACATATTCGCATGTTTGCCGGTTGCGTGGCACTTGCGGCGGTGAGCATCCTAGTCTGCAGTTTTTACACCGATGCCATGTTATGGGGCGCAATGCGCATTGTTCTCGGTTTTTGCAACGCATGCGCCTACACGGCCATGGAGAGCTGGCTGAGCGAAAGTTCCACCAAGGAGAACCGCGGCAAGGTGCTGGCGTTTTATCAGGTGGTCGCCCTGGGCGCCCTGTTCTGCGGTCAGTTCCTGCTTAACCTTGCCAGCCCCTTGGGTACCGTGCTGTTTGTGCTCTGTGGCATTCTGCTCAGTGCTTCCATTATTCCTATCGTGCTCAGTCGTAACAGCGGGCCTGCTGTGAATGATGTGGCGCCGATGTCACTGCTGGCGCTGTTCAGAATCTCGCCCTTGGGGGTGGTTAGTTGTTTTACCTCAGGGGTGATCTACTCCGCGGTCTTCAATATGCTACCGGTGTTTGCCCGCGACTACGGGGTTATCGATTTTGAGCTGTCGCTGTATATGGGGGCCGCGATTATGGGCGCCTTTATCCTGCAGTTCCCGGTCGGTTATCTGTCTGACCGCTTCGACCGACGGACGGTCTTGCTGATTCTTCTGGTGATTTCTGCGCTGGCCGGATTAGCCGTCACACTGATGGCCGAGCAGGGCCGGTTCTGGTTGATGTCGGCTGCCACGGCAATCACCTGTGGCATCATCGCCTGCACCTACCCGCTGAGCATTTCAGAATCCTTCGATAAGCTGCGTCAGAGCGAGATGGTCGCGGGGATGGGCTGTCTGATTCTGACCTTTGCCATCGGTGGGATTATCGGCCCCTACTCAGCGTCGATCATCATGGACCGGTTCGGCAGCTCATCGCTATTCTGGTTTGCTGGTGTGGTTCAGCTGCTACTCTGTGCCTTTGTAGTTTATCGGATGTCGGCTCGGGTCGCGTTGCCGGTCGAGCAGCAGGAGTCGTTTGTGATGCAGGGAGCGGGTGTTGCTGCGGGTGGCGATATGGACCCGCGCACTGGCTACCTTGAGCCGGAGCAGCCGTTGAGCCTTGAAGCTGTGATGGCGACCGAGATTGCCGATTCTAACCCGGCGGCGGCCGTCAGTATGGCACGCGCGGTTGCCTTGTCGACATCCGACCAAGGCGCCGAGATCGCAGGAGCCGTGGCGGCGGTGGACGGTATCGATGTGTTGCGGTTCTATAAAGTGATGCTGCAGGCTGTGCCCGAACAGATCTTGGCCATCACCTCGGCGATGGTGACCGCCAAGCCCGAGTTTGGGTACCAGTTGGTCAGTCATCTGGCGTTATCGATGCCTGAGCGGGTGGTCGATATTGCGGCCGAAATTGGTCGTAGCATACCGGAGCTGCGATTGGAGATGGCCCGGATTGCGGTTGAAACCGCGCCGGAGTCAGCCGTCGACGTGGCGGATTATTATGCCCAGGTACTGGCGGAAGAGCATGAGGCGATGCGCCCAGCCGATAGTGACCAGGACACCAGCGAACAGGTGGCCATCGATCTGGTTTCGCAGATCTCCGATTTGGTACCCGAGCAGGCGGTTGATATCGCCTGCTCGGTTGTTGAAGCGATGCCGGACACCGCCGTATCCGTGGCAACCGAATATGCGGATACCCTGTCGGGGTTTCATAATGACGAATTCATCGAAGAGATGATCGATACCATCGATCACATCAACACCCCGCGTGACGCCGCTGATCAGCTCAATTTAGACGCCGTGGAATTTGTCGAGCGTCTCTCGGAAATATCCCCTGAGCAATCGCTGGATATTGCCGGCGCGGTTGTTGAGGCGATGCCAGAGTGCGCCAGCGAAGTAATCGATGCGCTTAGCGAAGGCGATGAGGCGGTCGAAAGCGAGCTGATGGTCAGCCTGGATGATCGGCCAGACTCAGAAAGCCCTGATGAACGCCCATGCCTGCGTGGTGCTACTGAGGAGGAGTATGCCGTCCTGTAGGTGGTTAATTCGGCACGCAGGGTTCATCCGATCAAGACCATCACGACCTGCTTTCGGAACGCACGGCTCACCCTATCAAGACCACAGCGACCCGTTTCCGGCGCTATTTGCGCGGTTTATTTGGTTGCAGCCGCGAGGTTGGGTGGCGCTCTCAGATATGGCCGTTGAGACTTCCCCGCCGACCGGTTGTCGGCGGGGTGGGTCGGTTATTTGGGTCACTCTGTAGCATGGCGACCCTCATGACTCCATGGCTGCCCCAGCGCGGCTACGCTGTTCCAGCAGGCCGCGTTGATGGGTGTTGAAGGTCCGGAAGTTTTGCTGCCATTGAGACGGCTGGGTGACTTTTTCGACCTGCACAGCGGTGACCTTATACTCCGGGCAGTCGGTTGCCCAATCGGCGTTATCGGTGGTGATCACATTGGCCCCGCTCTCCGGGTGGTGAAAGGTGGTGTACACCACGCCCGGCTGCATCCGCTCGCTGATCTTGGCGCGGAGTACGGTTTGCCCTGCGCGGCTGCCAATCCCCAGCCAGTCGCCGCTCTGAATGCCCCGATCTTCGGCATCGTGCGGGTGGATCTCCAGTTGATCTTCGTGGTGCCAGGCCTGGTTGTCGGTGCGCCGAGTCTGGGCACCGACGTTGTACTGCGACAGCACGCGCCCGGTGGTTAGAATCAAGGGGAAGCGCCGGCTGGTCCGCTCCGTGGTGGGGACAAATTCGGTGACGACGAACTGGCCCTTGCCGATGGGGAAGTCTTCGGTGTGCATGATCGGCATGCCCTCGGGGTGCGCGTCGTTGCACGGCCACTGAATGCTGCCCATCTGTTCCAGTTTTTGGTAGCTGACGCCGGTGAACGAGGGCGTCAGCGTGGCGATCTCATCCATGATCTCTGACGGGTGAGCGTAGTTCATTGGGTAGCCTAGGGCGTTGGAGAGCGCCATCGTCACTTCCCAATCCGCCTTGCCCGCAAGCGGTGCCTGGACTCTGCGCACCCGGTTGATACGGCGTTCGGCGTTGGTAAAGGTGCCATCCTTCTCCAGAAAGGTCGATCCCGGCAGCAACACATGGGCAAACTTGGCGGTTTCGTTGAGGAATATATCCTGGACCACCAGCAGCTCCAACGCGCGTAATGCCGCCTCGACATGCTGGGTGTTGGGGTCTGATTGGGCGATATCCTCGCCCTGGACGTACATCCCTTTGTAGTGGCCGTTGATTGCGGCATCGAACATATTGGGGATTCGCAATCCGGGTTCAGGGTCCAGAGGCACTCCCCAGGCGGCTTCGAAACGTTGTCGGGCCTGGTCGTTGCCCACCGGCTGGTAGCCCGGCAGCTCGTGGGGAAAGGAGCCCATGTCGCAGGAGCCCTGTACGTTGTTCTGCCCTCGCAGCGGGTTAACACCGACGCCGGAGCGGCCGATATTGCCGGTGGCCATGGCCAGGTTGGCGATCCCCATCACCATGGTAGAACCCTGACTGTGCTCGGTCACCCCGAGGCCGTAGAAGATCGCGCCGTTGCCGGCCTGAGCGTAGGTTCGTGCCGCCTGGCGGATGGCCTCGGCGCTAACGCCGGTGATGTCGGTGACCGCTTCGGGTGAGTTTTCCGTAGCGCGGATAAAATCGCGCCACTGGCGGTAGCCGTCGGTGTCGCACCGCTGTTCGATAAAGGCGTGGTCTTCCAGACCCTCGGTAATCACCACATGGGCCAGGGCGTTGATCAGGGCGACGTTGGTGCCCGGGCGCAACGGCAGGTGCAGCGCATCTTCCAGGTGCGGGGTGTTGAGCAGGTCGATCTTCCGAGGGTCGGCGACGATCAATTTGGCACCCTGACGTAGCCGCCGGCGCATCTGCGAACCAAACACCGGGTGGGCGTCGGTCGGATTGGCACCGATGACCAGCAGCACGTCGGCATCCATGACCGATTCGAAGGTCTGGGTGCCAGCGGACTCTCCCAGCGTCTGCTTCAAACCGTAGCCGGTGGGGCTGTGGCAGACGCGGGCGCAGGTGTCGGTGTTATTATTGCCGAAGGCGGCCCGGATCATCTTCTGGACCAGGTAGGTCTCTTCGTTAGTGCAGCGCGAGGAGGTGATGCCGCCGATGCTGGTGCGACCGTGTTGCGCCTGGATCGCCTTGAAGCGCTGGGCGGTATAGTCGATCGCCTCCTCCCAGCTCACTTCCCGCCAGGGCTGGTCGATGCTGTCACGAATCATCGGGGCGGTGATCCGGTCTTTGTGATTGGCGTAGCCGAAAGCAAAGCGTCCCTTGACGCAGGCATGGCCCTGGTTGGCGGCTCCGCCCTTGTAGGGCACCATGCGCACCAGTTGATCGCCCTTGAGTTCGGCCTTGAACGAGCAGCCAACACCGCAGTAAGCGCAGGTGGTGATGACGCTACGTTCGGGCTGGCCCTGGTCGATGACGCTGTTCTCGGACAGCGTGGCGGTGGGGCAACTCTGCACGCAGGCACCGCAGGAAACACAGTCGGAGTCCATGAAGTTAGCTGTGCCGGTGCTGACATGGGTGTTGAATCCGCGACCTTCGAGGGTCAGGGCGAAGCTGCCCTGTACCTCTTCACAGGCCCTGACGCAGCGAGAGCAGACGATACATTTGCTGGGGTCAAAGCTGAAATAGGGGTTGGAGGTGTCTTTGGCTTGACCGAGGTGGTTAGCGCCGTCGAGGCCGTAGCGGACTTCGCGCAGACCGACCGCACCCGCCATGTCCTGCAGCTCACAGTCGCCGTTGCTGGGGCAGGTGAGGCAATCCAGCGGGTGGTCGGAAATATACAGCTCCATGATGTTGCGGCGTAGTCGTCCCAGCTTGTTGTTCTGGGTCGTCACCTTCATCCCGTTTTCGGCAGGAGTGGTGCAGGACGCGGGGTAGCCTCGGCGACCTTCGACCTGCACCGCGCAGAGACGGCAGGAACCAAAGGCTTCAAGATTATCGCTGGCGCAAAGCTTGGGGATTGTGATGCCGCTCAGGGCTGCGGCGCGGAGCAGCGACGTGCCCTCCGGGACTTGAACTTCGATGCCGTCGATCGCCAGTGTGACCTGTATTTCGGAGATCGCTGCGGGGGTGCCCAGGTCGCGGTTGTGGTGCTGGGCCGGATCAAAAAATTCAAGCATGGTCGTTCTCCCCCGTCAGGCACTGTTCACTAGCTGGCTGTTCGGGCAAAAAATCTTCAGGGAAATAGTTCAGGGCACTGCGGACCGGATTGGGGGTCATGCCGCCCATGGCGCAAAGCGAGCCGTCCTCCAGGGTATCGCAGAGGTCGTTCAGCAGTGCCAGGTCGCTGTCGAGGTTATCTTGCTTGATGATCCGGTCGATCACCTCGACGCCGCGAGTAGAGCCGATGCGGCAGGGGGTGCATTTACCGCAGGACTCTTCGACACAGAACTCCATGGCAAAACGGGCCTGCTGGGCCATGTCGACGCTGTCGTCGAATACCACGACACCGCCGTGCCCCAGTACTGCGCCCATGGCGCTAAAAGCTTCATAATCCAGCGGCGTGTCCCACTGGCTCTCGGGCAGATAGGCGCCTAGTGGGCCGCCGACCTGTACCGCGCGCATCGCTCGGCCACTGGCGGTACCGTTGCCGTAGTCGTGCATCAAGGATTGGAGGGTCGTGCCGAAGGCTAGCTCCACCAGACCGCCACGGTCGATATTTCCTGCCAGCTGGAAAGCCAGGGTGCCCCGCGAGCGGCCCATGCCAAAGTTTGCGTAACGCTGGCCGCCCTCGGCCAGGATGTAGGGTACCGCAGCCAGTGACAGCACGTTGTTGACCACCGTGGGTTGACCGAACAGTCCGACCAGCGCGGGCAGTGGGGGTTTTGCCCGGACCAGGCCGCGTTTGCCCTCCAGGCTTTCCAGCAGCGAGGTCTCTTCGCCGCAGATGTAGGCACCGGCTCCCAGGCGGACTTCCAGCTGGAAACGCTGGCCGCTGCCGCGCACATCATCACCGAGATAACCGGCTGCCTGAGCCTGTTGGATCGCGTCGTTGAGGATCTGGTGCGCAACAGGGTATTCAGACCGAAGGTAGATGTAACCCTGAGTGGCACCCACGGCGAGGCCAGCAATACACATACCCTCGATCAGCATGTAGGGATCGGCTTCCATCACCAGGCGGTCGGCGAAAGTCCCTGAGTCGCCTTCATCGGCGTTGCAGACAATATATTTCTGGTCGTTCTCGAGTGTGCCTTGGGCGTCCAGCACCGTCTGCCATTTGATCCCGGTTGGGAACGCAGCGCCGCCGCGTCCGCGTAGTCCCGAGGCTTTGACCTCGTCGACAATCGCCTGTGGTGAGCGCTTCAGCGCCTGATCCAGCCCTTTAAAACCACCATGGGCGCGGTAATCGTCGATCGACAATGGGTCGGTGATACCGGCCCGGGCAAAGGTCAGCCGCTGCTGGTTTTTAAGGTAGGGGATCTCTTCTGTCAGACCCTGGCAGAGTGGGTGGTCCTGGGCGCCGCGCAGCATGCCTGCCTCCAGAAGCGCCGGGAGATCGCTGGCGGTGACCGGTCCGTAGGCGACGCGGCCCTGGTCGGTGTCGACTTCGACCAGAGGTTCCAGCCAGAACAGCCCGCGTGATCCATTGCGAATAATCTGCACCGACCCGCCTCGGGCTTGAACCTGGGCTTCTAGTTGGGATGCGACCTGATCCGCGCCCAGTGCGAGGGCGGTGGTGTCACGGGGGATAAAGACCTTTACTGTCATCACTTGAGCTCCAGTGGCCGGGTGGCGAGTTGATCGAGCAGTTGGTCAAAACGTTCGGGGTCGACTCGGCCGATGATCTCGTCGTCAATGCGCAGGGTCGGGCCGCAGGCACAGTTACCCAGGCAGTAGACTGGCTCCAGGCTGTATTCCCGATCCGGCGTGGTCTGGTGGTAGCCGATCCCCAGTTTCGCCTGCGCATGCTGTTCAAGGGCGCGGGCACCGCGGGCTTGGCAGGCTTCTGCCCGGCAGATCTGGAGCCGGTTGCGCCCTGGTGGCTGAGTACGGAAGTGATGATAAAAGCTGATGACCCCCTGAATCTCGGCACGCGTCTGTTGCAGGGCTTGGGCGATGATCGGGAGCGCCGCCGCAGGGATATAGCCAAACTGGTCCTGGATCGCGTGAAGAATCGGCAGCAGAGCGCCGGGTTGTTGCTTCAGTTGGTCGACCCGCTCGATTATGGCCGTGCGATCCGTATCAGAGATCCCGCTCATCTTGGTTACCTGCTTTGTTGTTATTTACTGGCGGATACGTCGGCGAGCCAAATGCTGTTGCTGGGTAGGGGCGCTGGCGTAGACGTCGGATCGTTACTTATCGATTCATCTGTTAACTATGAATTAGAGTGCATATATTGGTGCTCTATAACGCTGCTAAAGGCTAACACTGCACACAGGCGGGTAAAATATGAAATATTGATCATATGTTGTCCTCCCCTGCATGCGCTCACCTGACAGTCTTCTGCGACGGCGATAACCGGCGCGTTTTGCCATCGGTATCGCATACCTTATAAATGATGTTCGCCACTATAGCGGTAACGGGGTCGACTGAGTTGTCTAGAAAAGTCCTGTTGCTGTCTATTAGGGACAGGTTGCCGACTCACTTAGTCGTTTTCATACAGCAACACCGTGGCGGCCTAGGAGTATGAAGGGGGGTGGATTGCCCCCTCTTGCTATCGATGTATTCCAAATGCGCCCCGTGTATATCTTGGTGCGTCTTATTGCATTGGCTGTCAGCAATGCTCTTGACATCGAACATCTGTTCGTTCAGTTTTAATTAAATGCCGGTTTAATTAAACGGTCATTTGATAATAAGTTGTCTCTAGATTTTGTAACGACGCTGGCGACACTGCTATGAGGAGGCACTTTACGGTCGATCATCTCAGGTGATCGCTTAATTAGGTTCTACGCAACTCAAGAAACGATAAAATAAAAATAAGGAGTACTCCATAGATGATTACAGTTCTTACAGTCGCTATTTTGGTGACCCTGGTTACCTCGGCGTTTATCGTCTTGCGAGCCGGCAATGTACGTTGTCAAGGCACGATTCCGAGTTCGCTGTTTGCGTTTATCGCTATCCTATTTACCTCGGGGCTTGATGTGGGATTGATTATGTTCCCGCTGACAGAGTTCCCTACCTATGCGACCGACGCGGCTTATCAGTTCACTAATCCGCTGGCGATCGAGTTTGGCTTCTGGGGCTTTCTGGTCTGGGGCTTTTACTTCCTGACCACCTTTTACTTCTGTGTCATCGAGCCCAAAGTTAAATTGTTCGAGATTCCTTTGGTTAAGGTGGTTAACAATCTGGTTATCATCAGCACCTGCGCCTTTACCGGTTTTCTGTTTCTGGACTATCTACCGAGCTATATCGAGGGGATCTCTGACCCGGTGCGTTATGGCCTGGTTGCTCTGGTTGTCCTGCTGGCGGTGTTCTCCAGCACCGATATCAACTATGTCAAAGTCTTGAGTATCGCCTCCACCTGGTTGTTTTTTGCGCTGATCGTCGCCGTTATGGCCGGTGCGCCGGGACTGGGTGTTACTGAGCTGTTCAGCACTATGGCGGGCCTTGGGGGTTACTTTACCAACCTAGATAAATTTACCCATCCGATCTCCGATTATCATCAGTTCTACCTGTTCTGGTGGTTCAGCTGGAGCATCATGATTGGTCAGTTCGTCGCACGCTTTGTCGGAGGGCTGAAAACCTGGCACCTATGCATCGCCTTGTTGGTGATTCCTTCCATCCCTCTGGCTATCTGGTTTTCGGTGCTGTATTACCACTTTACCAATGGCATCGAGGTCACCTACCTGCTGAAACTGGCAATGGTGTTTGTCGGCATCGTCTTTGTCATCAACTCACTCGACTCGCTGATCCGGCTGTACACCGCCAATATGGATCTCAGTGTTGAGCGCTTCGGCAAGACCCGCTACATGCTGGGTAATTTTGTGATGATGTATGGGCTGATTCTGGCTTACCAGTTCACACCGTTTGATATCGAGTGGGTTGGCCTATTGGTCATCGGTCTCTACGCCACCATCTACCTGCTGCTGTTCCGTCAGCGTGGCTTGCTGAGATCCCCGCAGCCCGCCTGATCTATTGCGCTAATTCCGTCTTTCTTTTTGATCTGCCTGAATCACTTCAGGTAGGGCCAACTGATCCTTAAATTCGGTATTTTCCCGGATGAGGGAGGCTTAATCCTCTAAAAAACAGAGGTTCGATTGTGATTAAAAAATAATAGCTACCACAGTATTGGCCACTACCGCTGCCATCGCTTTCCAGGCGCAAGCCGACACGTCGATCACGGCCACGTTGGTTTCTGACTATGTCTATAACGGTGTCAGCTCGACCGATGGAAGGCCGACGCTGCAGGCCAGTGCGGACTGGTGGAGCGATGCCGGTGTCTATGCGGGTGTTTGGGGGTCAGGCGTTAACTTCAATGATGGCTCGAACACTCGGGTCGAGCTGGACTATTACGTCGGTTATGCCGGAAGCATCAATGATAGCCTCGGCTACGATGTTGGTTATGCCTTTTATACTTATCCCGGCGCCGCCGATGCGGGGGCTGAATTTGATTACGGCGAGCTTTACGGTTCGGTCACGTACAACGAAGCAACAACGGCAAAATTGTATCTGTCAGAGGAATATTTCGGCAACGCGGGAAAGTCGGTGTTGCTGGAGCTGAGCCATAGCCTGGATCTGGGTAATGACTTCAGCCTGACCCTGGCGGCTTCCCAAACCAGTTTGCTCGATGAGGAAGGTGACGCCTACTTCGGTCCCGATGCCGGTGATGATTCGTACAATCATTGGGGCGCCTCCATCGCGAAAAGTGTCGGTGGTGTTGATCTGAACCTAGGAGCCTGTCGGGCTTGGCCGATCGTAGCGAGGGCCTTTTGATTTAGGCCCAAGTCGATTTGAGGCAGATTTTTCGATCACTCAAGGCGATAAATCGGCAGGAAAGCCGATTTACACAGCGATAGCTGCCCGTAGGGCAAGCTGCAGGGACGCAGCTTGTG
>JBALTG010000119.1:0-14786 GCA_036964625.1 Motiliproteus sp. | reverse complement strand
CTGGTTCAGTGCAAGGTGTTTCGCACTAAAGAGCGGGCGTTCAAGGCGATCGTGCTCGACTGTGACGCGGTGATCGAGTGTCACAACGTCACCGGAGAGCAGGCCTTCCTGGTTAAGCTTGCAGTAGAGTCAATGTCGCAGTTGGATCTTATTCTTGAATCCTTTTGCGATTACAGTGACACCAACACCATGATGATCCTGTCCACGCCGGTGGACCGGAGCCTACCCGAGACCTTCTTCAAGTAGCTGAAGGTCATCGCAGCGACGTTCGAACCTCTGTTCTAGGTCCCTGATTCTTGGCTTTGGGCTTACCTCTTTAGCTTTGGGCAATGAGGTCCGGTTGTGTTTTTCGGCTGGGCCATTGGCTGATCAGCATCCCTGCCAGCATCAATGAACAGCCCAATAGCTCTTTACTACCAAAGCTTTCTCCCAGCAGTAGCCAGCCTCCAAGTACCGCAAAGATCGCTTCGGTGGAGAGGATCAATGCGGTAACGCTGGGCTCTATCTTGCGCTGGCCGATGACCTGCAAGGTACAGGCGATGCCGCTGGAGGCGATTCCCGCATACAGCAGCGGTACCCAGGCGGCTTGGAAGTTTGGCAGGCTGGGCGTTTCGTAGAGCAGTGCGGCGATGCTGGCCAAGACGGCGGCGACCAGAAATTGACCGATCGATAGGCCAATCGCATCGACCTTGCGTGACAGCCAACCGATTACGATCACATGCGCAGTCCAGAAAAAGGCGCCGACAAACATCAGCTGGTCACCGTAATTGATCGAGAAATCGGGGCCGACAGAGAGGCTATAGAGCCCGAGCACCGCCAGGATAACACCGCTCCAGGTTTGTTTGTTGGTGCTCTGGCCCAGCAGCATGCCCACGATCGGTACCATCACGATATACATACCGGTGATAAAGCCGGCGTTGCCCGCAGTGGTGTGTTGCAGGCCGATCTGTTGGAGGCTGAAGCCACCGAACATGATGGTGCCCGCAACCAACCCCCCCAGGACTAAAGTCCGGCCCTGCGGCAGACGTTTCTTGCCCATCAGCAGCCACAGCGGCAGCAACGACAAGGCCCCCAGCAGAAAGCGGGCGGCGTTGAAACTGTGCGGTTCGAGATAGTCCATGCCGACACTTTGGGCAACAAAAGCAAATCCCCAGATGGCAGCGACGCTGACCAGAATCAGGTGAGAGGGGGTGATAAAAGGCATTGCAGTTTTTCTCCGGCGCATGAGTAGATCTGAGCGGCTATTTTAAGCGAGGGCGGGCGGTGTAAGTAGCAAGAAAGTAATGATTGTATGGTTTAGTTCATAATATACGCTTGCATTACTGGGTGTTTGCTTACGAATCGTAAGCTGGGTGGTTTTGTCTGTGAATAGTGGGTTAATGGGTGTGCTAATGGGTGGGTTAATGCTCGGGTTAAATAGTGCGTGCCAGGCGGTACCCAGATCACCGCTGCTACCGGTACAATGCGCCCCTTTGTTGTTGTCCATCCCATTTATAGGCGTTCTGTTTGAGCATTCCCGGTATTGAAACGTAGTAAATATCTGTACTATATCAATGCCTTGCAGTATGGTCTGCAAAACTTCTGCAAAATAACAACAAAACTACAACGAAACTTCGACCCAACGAATATCGTCGTGACGACTATCATAATTGGACGTCATCTTGGCCGAGGCATGCCCGGCCAGCAGTTGCGGATCCATGCCTCTATCTTTGCAGAGCTTGATACCGAGTGCGCGAATCTCATGGAAAGTCGGCGCGGAGCCCTTGTCCCAGTCATCAAACAGACCGCAGGCGGTACGGGCCCGGTCGAATTCTATCCGCAGGGTGTAATAGGGGATCCGTGTCCAGTGTCCCGGCTTGTCTTTGCGCTTGCGCTCAGGCACCCGATGAACAAGCAGCGGGCTAGGCGTTCTGTCTCGGCAGAGGGATAGCAGCGCCTTTAGCTCGGCGTTGATCTCGATCTTGAGGTAACCGGTGTCATGCTTCTGGGTTTTCTGCTGGATCATAAACAGATGACCATCCCGCGCCTGGTCAAAACGCATTTCCAAAATATCAGAGGCGCGCTGCAGCGTTAGCAGCCCCAGTTCCATAGCGCGCAGCAACCAGGGAGCCGCGTGCGCATGGATGGCGTCATACTGCGCCTGAGTCATGCGTTTTCTAACCACCTCCATGCGTGGCTTGCGCGTAATCTGGGCCTGATTATCTTGTACTAGGCCATCTGCCAACGCCTCCTTTAACATATCCGCCAACCTACCGCGCACGGCAGTTTCTCCGGAGCGGGTCATAGTCGCCAGCCCCTCGGCTATCACCTGGGCGCTGAGCTCCTGTAGCCGGTAATGGCCCCAGGTTGCGACAATGGCGCGTCGTGAAGATAGGTAGCTCAGCAGGGTGCTGGCGGACAGCTTGCGCGCAGGGAGGAACTCGTCATACCAGCGGATCGCGTACTCTGCCACGGTGTCGCCTTTGCCCAAAACCTGATCGACAAGGCAGACATCTTTTACCAGCAGGGCGTTGAGCTGGCGGGCGACCTGGATTGCCTTGGCGCGCTGTGAACCCATGCTGGGGCCGGCCGGTCTGCGGGTGCTTGTAGCGATACCCTTTGCCGGACAGGTACAGGTTATCCGGCAGCCCTTTGCCCGTGGTGCGAGGTCGATTCATGGCGACTATGCCCCTTTGTTGCCAGTCAGTACCCGGTTAACCAGCGGGTTATCGGTCTGCTGCTCGTAAGCAAGCCGGTCGATATAGTGCTTGCCCCCGATAGTTTTTACGGGGAGTTGGCCTAGCGCTATCCAGCGGGAAATAGTGTTACGGTGTGGCGGCGTCGTAAAGTAGGTCGCGGCAAACTCGGTGCGCGTCATGAGGGACGGTGCTCTAGTTGTGGTCATTATAGTGCCTCCTTGAAATGCGTCTGCAAAAGCTGCCCGGATTCGCTCGGGGCGGATCTCGATATAGGGCAGGGTGTGTTCTGGATATGGGGTGGCGTTCTGAATCGGTGATTCATGCGGCCTCCTCGGTCGCGGCCTCTATATCGTCGCCAGCTTCTACGATCTGCTGGGCGAGGATCTCGGTCTGCTCCTGCCAGTGGCTGATGATCTCCATCAGGCGGGCGACTTGTGCTTTGGCGGCGATGACAATGGCAGGGTCGCGGCTGCTGAGCGCGACCTCTGCGGTGTCTTCGATGGCGTGGTGGGCGACGTCGAAGCCTTGCTCGATGGCGCCGATCTGTTTGTGGAAGTCGATCATGCCGATCCTCCTTGATGCTCTCCCCTGTACTCGGCGCAAGCGAGGGCCGTGCGAGATTCGATACAGCAGCGGTCGTTGGTGCAGCTGGGGCAGATCGGCTGGCAGTTAAGTTGGAGCCAAGTAATGATTTCTGTACGCGATCCTTTACCAAGGTTTGTTAGCTTTGGTAGGTCTCCGTGTTTGCGGATGTGTTCTGCTACTTGAGAGAGACTTTCAAAACCTCCAGCGAGTAAGCAGTTTTTAGATCTGCTCGTCAGCCCGAAATGCCATGCTGGATTAGCGGCATTTTTATCGAACTGATCGGCCTCAATCACCATTTCCGTGCCCGATTAATAGAGACTCCGATTAGCTTGCCGATCTGGCGATAGTTATTCCCTTGTTTGCGTAGCGCTTGAGCCTCTCGCTTGCGAGGACTGATCAAGTTGTTACGAATGATTATCCTCTGCTCCAGTTCGGCGACCTTGCCGGTGCGCCACTTCATATCCTGGCCGCTCATGCGGCGTTGCCTTGTGGCCGGAAGTAGTAGTTGTAGCGACGGCCGTCGCGTTGCAAGGTGGCGATGGTGCGGTTGATGCGTGTGCGGGTGTTATCCGAAGTGCAGGGCCTGTCGCTGTGAGCGCGGAGCAGGGTGATATCGGCGCTGATAGCTGCGGGTGTGAGTTTGTCGTTCTGGCTAGCGCTGAAGGCAAGGCGTAAGGCGCTATCGAGGATGTCGCTGTGTGAGGTTGGGATGAGCATTGGAGTCTTCGTTGTTAAGTGATTAAGCGGCGAGTCGTTGTTCTAGCTGGCGCAGGTAGCCAAGCCAGATGTCGAGAGTGACGATGGCGTCGCGTTCGGCGCTCAGGGTGTCTTCAGGGGCTTGGCTCCCCGCACCCCTCTATGAGTGAGGTGCCCCCTGAGTTGACGCTGGCAGAGGTGATAAAACGCTTCGCACTGATCTCGGGCACTACCAGAATTTGGGATCGTTATGACCGACGGCGGCTGAGCA
The DNA here is from genome assembly GCA_036964625.1 of Motiliproteus sp. GTDB lineage: Bacteria > Pseudomonadota > Gammaproteobacteria > Pseudomonadales > Balneatricaceae > Motiliproteus. The sequence goes on along the minus strand of JBALTG010000119.1, from coordinate 10,556 downwards.
GCAGTGCGTTGTCGCTGCAGGTCGGTGCCGAAATCGCCAAGCAGTGGAAGGCGGTCGCTAATAAACGGCAGATCCGCGAAGAAGATGTGCGCGAGCTGCTGGCTGAGGTCCAAGCCCAAAAACAGGGGCGCGGGGGCGTGGCCGAGGCGCTGGAACGGTTTGTGTACCTGGAGGTGTCGAGTGAGGCCTGGGATCACCTGCGCCGTGAAACGACCCGGCTGGATAACATCAAACACGCGATACTGGAGGTGTACGACATCTGGTATCGCCATCCTTCTCGCAAGAGCATCGATAAGAACAACCTGGTGTTTGATCCTTGCCAAAAGGTCGATCTGACCACGCACATCAACAAGTTTCAGGGGTTGCCGCTGAAGGCGGATTTTGATGACACCAAGTGCGTGAATATCCGCCGGATGATGTGGCGGCTGTGCAATAACGATGAGGCGGTGTGGCGCTGGTTGGCGAAGTGGATGGCGTATCCGCTGCAGCACTTGGGGGCGAAGATGGCGACGGCAGTGCTGATGCACTCGGATAAGCAGGGATCGGGTAAATCGTTTCTGTTTGATGGGGTGATGCGACCGATCTACGGAGATTACGGCGCCACGCTGGGGCAGCATCAGATGGAGAGCCAGTACAACGACTGGCAGGATTCCAAGCTGTACGGGTTGTTTGAGGAGATCTTCTCGCGTGATAAGAAGTACTCCCAGACCGGGACCATGAAACAGATGATCACCGGTAAAACGGTACGCATCGAGAAGAAATTTGTCAGCGGTTGGGAGGATGCGAACCACTGTAACTGTATTTTCTTATCCAACGAGATCCAGCCGTTTCCGGTGGAGCCGAGCGATCGGCGCTTCCTGGTGGTCTGGCCCGATTGGAAGTTGGAGCTGGAGCTGCAGCAGGCGGTCGATAAAGAGCTTAAAAACGGCGGTGCTGAGTCGTTCTTCGGCTGGCTGTTGGGTCTGGATATTGATGACTTTAACGAGCACACCAAACCGCCGATGACCGAGGCCAAGCAGCGGCTGATCGATTTTGGGCGGCCCAGCTGGGATGTGTTCTACCGTGAGTGGTCCGAGGGGATGCTCGATGCGCCGTACCATTCTTGCCTGACCGACGATCTCTATGACGCCTACGTGCGTTGGTGTCGGCATGGTAACTATCCAATGATGAGCATGGAGAAGTTCTCCAGCTCGATAGCGGCGCGGGTGGATCGGTGCCGGGATACCAAGTACGACGAACCCGGCTGCCGCCGCTACAAACGGCGTAATGACCGCAAGGGCGCGTTTTTCATCTTCCGTGAGCATAAACCTGCCGATAGGACGCAAAAGGCGTGGCTGAGCGGCTGCGTGGCTAATTTTCGCAAAGAAGCCGGGCTGGAGGATAAGGAATGATTAGCTGCCAAAGCCGTGTCCGGCCGTAGGCAGGCCGTGACCCCCTCACGGCCTCTGCAGGCCCCATGAATAAAGGCTTTCCAGTCATAAGCCGTGAGGCCGTGACTGCTTCGCGCACACACGGGGGTAAAGCTGCTGTGAATCTTTTATCCAGATTAAAAACGTTTTCTCACACACGAGGAGATACCCCACGGACCTCACGGCCTCACGGCTTAACCAATAACCATGCGGGTTTGAAAGGCCGTAGGGTAAAAACAAACTCACGGCCTGTGACGGCCTAAGACATAACCAAAAGGGAAAAGTAATGATCGGTGCTATCGATAAGCGTTTACTGGATTGGGCTGAATGGCGGATGGGCAGTGTCCAGGGTGTAGCTGGCTGTAACGGGGTGATGGCGGCCATTATCGCTGGCAAGGGTGTGGTGGTACGCAGCACCGCAACCGAGATCTATGTAGCCGATGCGGTGTTAGATACCGACCAGGCAGTGATGAAGCTGGAGGAGGATCTGAAGCGGGTGGTGGAGCTGCAGTACCTGGAGTGTGATTTGAGTGCAGAGCAGAGGGCTCGCAAGGCACGGGTAAGCCGCAAGACCTACTACCGCCGCTTGGGTACCGCGCACCAGCATGTGCTGTTCTTCCTGCAGCCTAAGGCCGCTGTTAAGGCTAACCCGGTGCGGGATGGGTTGCTGGCGAAGCGGCGGGTTGGGGTGTCTGTAGTTAGGGTTGAGTGTTGAAATGCCTTCTAAGTCAGTGCGCCATCAGCTGATTTCGTTGTTGAACACACTTTCAGCCGCAATCTATTTTGGTTGTGATTACGGTAGGAGTAAGGTAGATTTTGCTCTCCATACGCCAGCGTATTGTTGCGGTTGACTAATAATAAGGAGAAATTATGATCGAAACTTATCGCGGAGTTGTTTATCCCAGCCATTTAGATCATATGGGCCATATGAATGTGCAGTGGTACACCTCAAAATTTGATGAAGGTACATGGCATCTATTTTCTACCATCGGTATTACGGCAACCTACATTAGGAAAGAAAACAGAGGCATGGCGGCGTTAGAGCAACTGACAAAGTACAAGTCAGAAGCGATGGCAGGTGACTTGCTTGTTGTTAAGTCAAAAATTCTTGAAGTGAAGGATAAAACCATCAGATTCCTGCACACCATGTTTGATGCTGAAACAGGGAAAGTGGTGGCGACATCTGAGCTGGTTGGAGTGCATCTTGACCGAGACGAACGGCGAGGATGCTCTCTACCCGACGAGATCAGAGAAAAATGCATGGCGCTGATAGAAGCTACAGATCAAGCCAAAGCGTCCTGACCCTTATAGCGAGTAAGGAGCCGAACTCCCTAGAACAATAGTGATTAGGCTTCAGCTTTCGGTCTTCCATTCAGTCTTGTTGACCGGCGTGCGGACTACCGATGATTCTGGTTTTTTATCCCAACCAATAGAATGATACGACGAGGTCATTGATGAGTTCATTCGAGAGTTCTGATCAAAATTACAAAAACAGAGTGTCATCTAGTTTCAGCAGGCAACCCTTTATGGAACTGATCGCCGCTGAGCTTACGGATGTTCAGCCGGGCTATTGTGAAATACAGCTCCCATACAAAAAAGAGTTGTCTCAACAACATGGCTACTTTCATGGCGGGATTATCGGGACAATAGCTGATAATTGCGGTGGTTATGCCGCCTATAGTTTATTGCCTGAAGGCACATCAATACTTACTGTGGAATATAAGATTAACCTAGTTGCGCCTGGTAATGGGGAACGATTAATTGGCCGAGCAAAAGTTATAAAGCCAGGCCGTACCCTAATGATCAGCAGCACTGAAATATTTGTCGTAAGCAATGGTGTTGAGAAGCTCTGTGCCACATCGTTGATGACGCTGATGGCGATGCATGGAAAATCAGACCAGCCGGCATCCACCAAGGCTTAGTTGCGGCTAGGTTGATCTCTTAAGGATGGTGCGCTGTGTTTTGTTGCAAAAGGCGACAAATTGTCGCAAGCTGCAGGAGCGCACAGGCGAAACCACATGAGAACGAGGATAAAACGATGGCGACAAGCGTACGCTTAGATGACGAGTTCGTCGCTGAAGCCAAAATTCATTCAGCAGCCGCAAGTCGGTCGCTTCCTAAGCAGATTGAACACTGGGCTAGAATAGGCCAGATTGCGGAAGATAATCCGGACCTTTCCTATGAGTTCATTCAGGAGGCATTGCTTGCTAAAGCTGAGGTTGAGGCGGGAAGAGTGAAGAAATATGTCCGAAGGAGCAGCAAGCAAGATTGATGTTTATGAAACCAATCGTTTTACCAAGGCGCTAGAGAGGCTCTCAGAGAGTGCATTACAGGGCGTGGAAGATGAGATTGAACGGATCATCGAAGACCCGACGATAGGTGAGCAAAAAAAGGGCGATCTTAATTATATGCGGGTGCACAAGTTCAAGGTCGACTCGGGCTTGGTGTTACTGGGCTATAGCTGGGTGGAGCAAAAGCTGGAGTTGTATCTGTTATCGATCGGTTCGCATGAGAACTTTTACCGCGAAGCGAAGACCACGCGGAAGGCAGATCTCAAACTGATGAAGTAACTTTCTGTCTCCGGTGCCAAAAAGCCTTTGACACCGTTGACACTGAACCGGTATAAAACAGCTAAGGTTGGCACAGCTGACTAAGACAGAACCCCGAAGGTTAACGCCCTCGGGGTTTTTTTATGTCCAGAAGGCAGGTGGGTGTAAGAGTAGCTATGCTTTTATTTCCCTCTTCATCTGCGTCATCGACCCTTCAGGCCTGCCTCCCCTGCGGGCCTTTTTTAGTGTCTACGAAGGGTTAGTTGATTCAAGCGCGCTTAAATGAAAATGACTGGTGAGCCAGATCCTGAGGAAGTACAGGATCTCGCCGGTCAGTATGGTTAAACCGTTGCTGTGTTCTGAGACCCATTCACTGACTTGATTCGCGAGGTGCTGATAATGGTCGGCAAGGGTGCCGAGAGTGCTGAAGTGAAACCGAGTGTATTGCGCTAACTCGGCCAAAATATGGGGAACAGTTTTATACCCTTCTCCACTATACAGGGCCTCCTCGAGCCTACGTTCCAGGTTGTACAGTGATTGAAACAAAGACCCAGATACAGCTGATTTAGAATCAAACATAAAAACTCACCCTGCATTGTTTTTTTTGTTGTTATTTAAATGTTTACGCATCCTGCATGCCTCCAAGCACGAGGTCAATCAGGTGTGGTGAGACATTTCACTTCGCCTTGATCTGAGACAGCCAAAGTTGCTTAATCCTGGCTTGTATTTTGTTTTTGTGTTAACGCGTTTGTGCTGCAGGAGCTTCCGCAGATACGCCGGTTATGGGCGGGAATCATCTATGGGCGCATCTGGTTAACAGGGTTCTCTACTGAGCAGCCGCTCTTCCTATCTCGACCTTTCAGGCTCACTTCGGTGGGCCTTTTTTATGGAGATTTGCCATGCATTTGCATCTGAAACGCTATGCCTACGGACCAGGTGCGACCTTGGGTCGGCTGCGGGTGGATGATGAGACAACGTTGTTCACGATCGAGCGGCCCTGGTTGGGTAACAAAGCATTTGAGAGCTGTATCCCTCAGGGTGTCTATCGCTGTCAGCGGTATAGCTCGGCCAAGTATCCGGATACGTTTGAAGTCCGTGGCGTGCCTGGGCGCAGCAAGATCCTGATTCATACGGCGAACTGGGCTAGTGATGTGCAGGGCTGTATCGGTCTGGGTATTGAGCCGATGACAGACCGGTTCGGTGTGTCAAAGAGCCGCGATGCGATGGCGCAGTTCAGAGCGCTGATGCGTGATGTGGATGCGTTCGATCTGTTAATTAGCCAGTACCAACCGGAATATCCCTGAGGAGCAGCATGGACATTGAAAAGCAGTTTACCGATTACGGCTGGATCACCTACCTGTGGGTGTTTGCGATATCAGCCTGGGGCGGGCTGACCAGTTATATCCAGAAGGTGAAGACCGGGCGCGTCGATAAGTTCTTCATCATGGAGCTGATCGGTGAGATGTGTGTGAGTGCGTTTGTCGGCGTGGTGACGTTCTGGCTGTGTGAACTGTCTGAGTTCCCGTCGTTGCTGACGGTGGCGCTGGTGGCTATGTCGGGTCATATGGGTGTGCGTGCTATCGCGTTGATCGAAGATCTGATCAAGGTGCGCCTGGGTGCTCGCCCGGTAGATCAACCCGGTGAATAGGGTGCTGATCGGGTTAGCGGGTGCGTTGCTGCTGGCGCTAGGATTGTTGACCTGGCGTTATCAGGTGCAGGCCGAGCGGGTCGGGGAGCTGGAGCAGAGCAACACTCAGTTGCAGCAGGCGGTGATCGATCAGACTGTAGCGCTGATGCAGCAGCAGAGCCGGGCTGCTGAGACGGATCGATTGTTGCTGGCCGTGCAACAAGATAAACAACAGGCTCGCCGACAGATGGCGGGTCTGCGACAGGAATTGACCGAGGCGTTAGCCGATGAAAGCTGTGCTGATACTGAGTTGCCTGACGTTGTGGTTGAGCGGCTGCGCTTCCCCCAAGGTAATCGTTACCACGCAGGTGATACCCGAGCTGCCACCGCGGCTGCTGATTGAAACTTGTGATTCCCCTGAGTTTGTCGGCAGTACTTACGGCGATGTGGTGTTGTTTGTGCCTCAGCTGTATGCCGCACTGGACCAATGCAATGCAGACAAAACCGCCCTGCAGCAGTGGCGATCCGAGCGCCAGAAAACAATGGGTCCTTCTGGCGATATCCGCTCCCTACGGTGACGAAGAGCGCGGGTTTTCTGCAGATCTATAGCCCTATAGGGGGTTATAGTTATATTTAGGTTAATCAGGTGTTTATCGGATATGTCTAAGAGTTTAGATCTTTTAGAGCCTGCTAAGCAGGCGGTGTTTGCCCGGTTGGTTGGTGTGTCTCAGCCTGCGATCAACAAGCAGATCGAGAAGGGCGTTCTGATACGGGGCGGCAGTTACCAGGAGTGGCTCAACAGCTACATCGAGCAGCTACGAAGTCAAGCGGCGGGGCGAGGTGGAGATAAACAGGCCAACCTGACTCAGGCTCGGATCGAGGAGTCTGAAGTTAAAACTGCGCTAGGTCGGATCCAGTATCACGAGAAGCTAGGATCGCTGGTGATCCTGGAAGAGGCCCGCGCCTTTCTGATGGATTGGGCGGCCTATGCCAACCGCGAATTTCGACAGGCGAATGAGCGGTTGGTGCTGGATATCAAAAGCATGTTGGATGTCGATGTACCGGATGAGTTGAGAGATAAGCATGTTGGAGCTGCAATCGAACGAGTTAAGAGCTATGCGCTCAAACTTGCTTCTGACGGTAGTGATAGCAGTGAAGGTGTTCCAGCCACCGAAGCTGTTACCAACTAAGGAGTGGATAGAGTCCGAGTTTCAGCTGCCTGATTTTGGCGTTTACGATTTCTACTACACGCCGTATTTTCTCGGCGTTGCTGCCGCCCTGGATGATCCTGCGATCGATGAGGTGGATCTGATGAAGGCGGCGCAGATCGGTTGGACCTACTTTCTGATCGGTTACATCTTAAAGCGCATCGCAGAGGCGGATACCAACCCTTGCCCGATCATGATGCTGTTTGCCAAGACCGGTGACGCTAAGAACTACCACGATGAAAAGCTGGTCCCAGCCGGTACCGCGACCACCGCGATGCAGGGCAAGATCGACTTCAAGGCGACTCGTACATCGGGGGTGCGTTGGGATAACCGCTCTTATGATGGCGGCTTTCTGAAACTGGTGGGATCCAACACCCCGGGTAACGTCAAATCCACCTCAAAGGTGGGGCTCGGTGTGGTGGAAGAACCTGACGACACCGCCGACAACGTGGCCGGGCAGGGTGATGCGATCGGTCTGCTGGAGGAACGGCTCAAGCGGTATGTTGGATCAAAGTTGATCGTCGGTGGTACGCCTGCGGTGAAAGGGTTATCTAAGATCGAAGCGCGATTGGAGCAGACCGACAAGCGGCAGCTACCGAGCCGCTGCCATGAATGTGGCGAAGCCCATGTGCTCAATTTCGATAATGTGATCTGGGATCACGATAAGAGTGTTGACCACCAGGTCTATGGCACCGCATTGCCGGAAACGGCTGTCTATGTTTGCCCCTGCGGTACCCCATGGGATGACTACCAGCGGCAGGAAAATATCCGCGATACCTGCTTCGATGCCTGGGACAGTGGCGACAAGAGCGGTGGTTGGGTCGCAAAAGGTGAGAGCCACGGCCGCGCTGGATTTATGGGGCTGAGTGAGTTGTATGTCTGCATGCCGGGTACCTCGCTGGCTGATGTAGTGCAGGACAAGTTGGCCGCCGAGTACGAAGCCGCCAAGGGCAACCAGAATGCGCTGATCAAGTTCGTTAATCAGAAGCTCGGTCTGCCCTATGAATTCAAGGGTGATCAAGCCACCGCCGAGGAGCTGCGCGAACGGGCCGAGGAGTACCCACAGTTGGTTATTCCCCGCGGCGCTTGTCGAATCACCATCGGTGTCGATGTGCAGCCGGATCGGTTGGCGGTGATCATCCGGGCCTGGGGTAAGGATCTGGAGTCCTGGCTGATCTTCTGGGGCGAGATTCACGCCCGGGTTGGTGTAACCGATATCAAGGATCCGGTTTGGGATGAGTTGGATAAGATCATCTTCGGCAATTACCGCCACGCTTCTGGCTGTGTGATGCGGGTGCTGGCCGCGGGTATCGACTCCGGTGATGGCAACACCAACGATGCGGTCTATCACTACGTGCGAACACGCAAGCGTCGGGGTGTGAATTTGATGGCCATAAAAGGGGCCAACACCTATGACGCACCGATCTACCGGTTACCGAAGCGGGTGGACCTTAACGCCCAGAAAAACAAAGCCGACCGCTTTGGTTTGCAGGTCTGGCACGTCGGCACCCAGCTGGCTAAGGATCTGATCGCTGGTCGGCTGAAGATGATTGGTAGTGGCGCCGGTCGGATGCACTGGTTTCAAGATGTGCGGCCCGACTACTACGACCAGATGACCGGCGAGGTCAAAGCGCCATCCAAAACCCAGCGCGGCAAGATGACCTGGCAGCAAAAGGCCGGTGCTCGGATCGAAGCCTGGGACTGCGAGGTCTACGCCCTGCACGCCGCCTACGTTGAAAAGCTGCATCAGAAGACCGCCGCCTGGTGGGATCGCATCGCTGGCGAACTGCTGCAGGGTGATCTGCTCGGTGGGGGAGAGTTACACGACGTGGTCGAGCATATCGATGATCGACCCGAATCAGACATAGAACCTGAGCAGGGTGACGGTCAGGATCCGGCGGTACCCACAACAGTAGTGGCCCCCAATCCGATACGTGTTGCCGTAGTGAATCCGCAACCCAAGACCCGCACCAATAAACTATCCATGGCCGAACTAGGCCGCATGATGAGTGACGACTAATGGCAACTCAGGCTCAACTGGACGAAGCACGCAGTGCACTGCATCAGCTGATGCTCGGTCGGCGTGCCGTGAAGGTGCAAAAAGATGGCCGCACCGTCGAATATACCCCAGCCACCAAGCGTCAGTTGGAAGACTACATCGGCCAGCTGGAGGCCGCATTGGGTACCGGCACGCGTCGCCGTGGCCCGGCGGGAGTGTTCGCATGAATGTGCAGATCCTGGCGCCTAACGGTGCGCCTGCCCGTCAGCAGCTCAGTGCCTACCAGGGCGCGGGTGCAGGTTTTGGCGGTCAGCTGGCCAACTGGACCCCGAGCCTGAAGAGTCACGATGCCGCCTTGCTGCCGCAGCTGGAACTGGGCAACGCCCGGGCCGAAGACGTGGTGCGCAACAACGCCTTCGCCGCTAACGGGGTGCAACTGCATATCGATAACATCGTCGGCCACCTGTTCCGGCTTAGCTACAAACCGCGCTGGCAGCGGCTGGGGATGACGGAGGCCGATGCCCGCGCCTTCGCCCGTGATGTCGAATCGTTCTGGATGGAATACGCCGAAGATGACGACGGCTGCTGGCTCGATGCCGAGCGCAAACGTACCGCCACCATGATGGTGCGTGAAGCGGTGGGTACCCATACCCGGCTGGGCGAAGTCACGGCCAGTGCCGAATGGATTGATCGCCCAGGCAGCGCGATGAAGACTGCTATCAAGATGGTCAGCCCCAAGCGTCTCAGCAACCCAATGGGTCGCCGCGATGGTGACGGCCTGCGCGGTGGTATCGAGTTCGACCGCCACGGTGCCGCACTGGCGTACCATGTGCGCCAGCCTGAATCGGGAGGGCTGGGTTTTGGCACTGGCTTGGGCCAGCAATGGACCCGTATCAGCGCCACCACCGGCCACGGTCGGCGCAAGTTTCTGCACGTATTCGAACCGGTTGAAGATGGCCAGAGCCGTGGCAGCAATCAGTTCCTTAGCGTGCTCGAGCAGATGCACATGCTGCAGCACACCAAACTGCAGAACACCATCGTCAACGCCATGTACGCCGCCACCATCGAGAGTGAACTGGGTGCCGAAGCCGCGATGCAGGTGATCGGTGCCGGTGATGAAGGGGTGCAGGGTGTTCAGAACTGGCTGATGGCCATGAACGAATACCACAAAGGCGCAGGCATCAAGCTCAACGGTGTCAAAGTGCCGCACCTGGTACCGGGCGAACGGCTCAACATGCACACCAGCGGCAACGTCGACAACGGCTTTACCGATCTGGAATCATCGATCCTGCGTTGGATGGCCGCGGGCCTGAACGTCCCTTACGAACCCTTCGCCAAAGACTACCGCAACAGCTCCTATTCCAGCTCACGCGCGTCGATGCTCGAAGGCTGGCGCTACTTTATGGGGCGACGCAAAATCATCGCCGGTCGCTTCGCCTCACAACTATTTTCCCTGGTGCTGGAAGAAGCGCTGCAGCGGCGCGAGCTCACGCTGCCGCGCTCAGCCACTCGCGGCTTCTACGAAGCCAAAGGCGCCTGGTGCAACTCCGATTGGATCGGCTCCGGTCGTCTGGCGATCGACGGTCTGAAAGAGGTCAAAGAAGCGATCCTGCGGATTGAATCCGGCCTGTCGACCTACGAGAAAGAGCTGGCGCTGATGGGCGAGGATTACCAGGAGGTGTTCGCACAGCAGGTACGTGAGATGGCTGAGCGCAGAGAGGCAGGGTTGCCGATGGCGAGCTGGGTGCAGGCGGAGGTGTTGGC
>JBALTG010000118.1:0-14900 GCA_036964625.1 Motiliproteus sp. | reverse complement strand
CGGTTATGAGAGAGACACCTCACCGGGGTAGAGACCGCGCTGGAGCGGCTTAAGTTAGTGCCATTCGGGTCAGACTCGATTGAAAACGACGATCGGCGTCCGCAAATTGTCGACTCCAGCCCCTGCCGGACCCGTATTATTGATTCTGGAGTGGCGGCTTTAACGACCCGGCCTGTTCGGTAAGGCATCGCTTTAACCTTCCTGGATTCACTCTCATGGCTGCGCTTTCCGCTGGTCTAGCTTCACCCCGCATGTCCGCTATTGTGCATTTACTACAAGAACGGAGCCAATGCAGACTCATAGTGCAAACGACATTTAGGGTTCAATTGCGAAGATTAATCGGCAGGAAAGCCGATTTACACAGCCATAGCCTCCCGTAGGGCAAGCTGCAGGGACGCAGCTTGTGAATAGTGGTTCTATTTTCCCAAAATGGGCGTGAAATCTTGCCCCTTTCTAACTTAAGAGAGCCGGGTTTCGCATGACGGCATGAATGCTGGAGGTAGTGTAACGCAGACGCGGTTGCCAAGTCGGTTAGGGTGCGCGCCACTCTCTGGCCGTGCGGACTGTCTGCGTCATCACGCGGTTAAGCTCTTCTCGCGCCCGATCCGTGTCATCCATTGCGCCAGATTCTGCGGCTATCTCCAGCGCCCGCAATAACTGGCTGGCCTGGGCAAAACCCATGGTGTCGCAGGCTCCCGCGAGCTTATGCGCGGTTTGGGCGATCTCATAACGGTCATCGGTGGCTATGCTCCGCAGCAGGGCGGGCCAGAGATCGGCGTGGACAGTACAGAAACCAGCCATCAGTTCGTTCAACTTGGCCTCGCCCAGTACCTGTCGATGGGCATCCAGTATCGAATTATCCAGAAACAGGGTTTGAGGTTTTGCTGCGTCCAGCGAAGGGCGTTCCGCTGGGTTACCTTTGCTTGCGACGGCCCGCAGCAGCTGGGCTTTTTTCACCGGTTTGGCGATCACACTGTTCAGCCCGGCATTGAGGTAACGGTGGATATCTTCCGGCCGTACGCTGGCGGTCAAGGCGATAATCGGAGTGCTCTGGTTGATGCAGTTTTTGTCCGCTTTGATCTGTTTGCTGATATCCAGTCCACTGATGCCTGGCAGGTGCATATCCATCAGAATCAGGTCGAAGCGTTGCTTGTGGCTCAGGTCTAACGCCTGATGGCCATCGGCGGCTATGGTGATCTGATGCGGGTGTTGTTGCAGCAACCCGACCACGACCTGCTGGTTGATCTCGACATCCTCGACCAGCAGTATCTGCTGGGGTGGGGTGATCTCGTCAACAGTCTCTGATTCTGCCTGTCTCGGTGGTTGCCCCACGGCTAAGGGCAGCTCCAGCCAGAACAGGCTGCCGCTACCCGGTGTGCTGGTCAGCCCGATCTCTCCCCCTAACGCTACCGCTAGCTCTTTGCAGATCGCCAACCCCAGCCCGGTACCGCCAAAGCGGCGGGTGATGGTTGCGTCGGCCTGGGTAAAGCGGTCGAAGATATGCTCCTGCAGTTCGGGGGCGATACCGATTCCGGTGTCGCGGACTTCAAAGCGTAGCTGCTGCATGTGATCCTTGCAGGCCAGACGGCGGACGCTCAGCTGTACAAAGCCGCTATCGGTAAATTTGATCGCATTGGCGATCAGGTTGGTCAGGATCTGCCTGAGACTCCCCGCCGCACCAAAACACTGGTCGGACGTTTCAGGGCTGTAGTCCAGGGTTAGGGTTAGCTGTTTATTATCGGCGATGGGGTTCATCAGGGTGATCAGATCGCGCAGCAGTTCGTGCAACGCGAAGGGGGTCTGGTTGGCGACATAGGCGCCTTCTACCAGCCGTCCGTATTGGAGCACATGGTCAAAGGTCTCCAGTAAGGCATCGGTCGCGTCGTGGAGAACGCGAATATGTTCATGCTGGCTTGAGGATAGCTCGCTACTTTGGAGTAATTGGATCATACCCAGCATGCCGTTCATCGGGGTGCGGATCTCATGGCTCATGGTTGATAAAAACTGGGATTTAGCATCATTGGCTTCTTCTGCGGCTTCCTTGGCCTTCTGCAAGCTCTCGGTACGCCGCTCCACCATCTCCTGCAGCTGATCACGGTTATAACGCAGCGCTTGTTGTTCCTGGTCGCGGCGCAGAATGTCCTGTTGTATCGCCTGGCGCATCTCGTTAAGGGCGGAGGTCAGTTGGTCGAGTTCATCGGCTCGATTGGGCATTTTTCGGGTCAATACCAGCCCTTGTTCGAGCTCGCCGGCGCCGATGCGACGGCTATAATCTGCCATGGTTTCCAGATGGCGGGTTATCTGGCGTTGAAAGATCACCAGGATGGCGACCACGATCAACAGGACCAGCAGGGTCTGATTCAATAGGATCGTCAGACCGGATTGCCAGACCCGCTGATAGAGCGCCTGCAGATCGAAGCTGACCACCAGCCGTCCCAGTTGATGCTGCGGCTCTCTGGCGGTGGTATGGATTAGATCGAAACTGTGCTGTTGGACCCGGTGATTCTGTGCGGGAGGCTCTTGGCTGGGAACCCCGATACTGGCACTGCTGCCTTGCAATGACAGGTAGATCACATCGGGCAGGGTCTCAATGCCTTTTCGCTGCAGCTCGATCTGGGCCTGATCCAGATCCCATAGGCTTTTAGCCAGACTGGCCAGATAGCTGTTACGGATCAGCTCAACCTGCTGATCAATGGCGCGCAGTTCGCGCCGGTAATCCAGAGCGAGCTGCAGGGCGGTAGAGAACAGGATGAAGACAAAGCTACAGGCGCTGACATACACCATGATCCGGTAGCCCAATGGGTGGTCCTGCGAGTAGCGCATGACTTTTCGTAACCAAGAGCGAGTAGACCGGCCCATAAGGATGTTTCCGCGGGTTAAGGAGTGTCGAGGTACTGCTGGCTGTACTGTTCTGTCAGGCGTCGGATGGTGCCGTCCCGGTGCATTTCGCGCAGGCGTTGGTTGATAAAGGGCAGGTGCTGCTGCAATCCGCTGTCGCGCCCGACTGCCAGATAGTAAAACTCGGTGGTGATCTCATTGAGTAGCGGTTTGATCTGGTCATGAAAGCCCAGTTTTTGACTCTGCAGACGCCCGCTGCGCTGGCCCAGAGGCATATAGTCGATGCGTCCTAAGGCCAGTTTTTCGAAATTCTGTTGGCCACGGGACACATATTCGATGTGACTGTTTTGAGCGATAAAACGATCGAAGCTATCGCCGAAACTGTCACCCAATAGTAAACCGACAGTTTTGCCACGCAGGTCATCGAGTCGGTCAAAACGCTCTGGATTGTCCCGTTTAACAAACAGCGTTACCGCGTCGGCAATCAGGTGCTGATCGCTATAACTGAGGTAGGTTTCACGGCTGGCGATCCGGTAGGCTGCGACCACGATGTCGGCATTTCCCTGCTGAACTTCAAGCAGGCAGCGCTTCCAGTTACTGTCGGCGCTCAACTGAACCTGGTAGCCCAGCTCGGCAAAAAGTTCTTGAGTGACCGCAGGAGCCAGACCGGTGAGTTGTCCCGCGCTGGCCCAGGATACCGGCGGATAAAAGGGATGACCGCAGGCTTTCAACGTGCGAGCGGGGCTAACTGAGGCGAGCAGGGCGAGAATCGGTAACAAACACAGCAGTACCCACCGCCGGGAGGTCATGCCATATCCGTGGCTTTAGGCGTAAATAGGTAGCCCGCGCCATGGACGGTCAGGATCAGCTTTGGGTTAGCCGAATCATCCCCCAGTTTGCGCCTTAGCCGGCCGACCAGCACGTCTACCGTGCGATCGCTGGGTACCCATTCTCGGTTACGGATTTGATCGAGAATCTGTTCCCGGCTCATCACCTGCCCGGTGTGGTTCATCAGGCAGCATAGCAGTTGAAACTCACCTTCGGTCAATTGGGTCGGCTGCTGCTGCTCATCAAGAAGCAGGCGGCGGTCAGTATTTAACTTCCAACGGTCGAAACTTTTAAAGCTGTGGGGCAGAGAGTCGGTGGATTTGACGCTGGAGCAATTGCGTACGCGCCGCACCAGATTTTTGGTGCGCGCCAGAATTTCTCGCGGATTAAAGGGCTTGGTGACGTATTCATCGGCGCCACACTCGAGTCCGATCAGTCGGTCGACTTCGTCCAGGCGTCCCGTCACCAGAATAATCCCCACCTCGCTATGCACCCGTAGCTCTCGCGTCAGGGTCAAGCCATCTTTACCGGGTAGGCGGATATCCAGCAGGATCACGTCAATCGCTTCATTGCTGAGGATTCTCTCAGCCTGTTCGGCGGTCTCTGCGCAGAGCACCCGGTAGCCTTCTGTTTCAAAATAACTGCTCAGGCATTGGCGGGTCAGATGTTCGTCATCGACCACCAGAATTTTAGGGGCTATATGCATAATGGTTTACGCCCTGCAGGGTACCGCGCGCGGTTTCACGGCGTATCGATACCACTCATTATTTTTGTAAGTGCTTAGGCTAGCGCCTGAGGCTGTGCATGAGCAAGCATTGGTTACATTGTATTTACAATAAATGACAGCTTTGCACAGCACGCGCGCATTCAAATGACCGCATTAGGGCGCTGATAGGCTGCATGGCTTGGGCGACCCCCGTAGCAATTACCCGGGTTCCTCGACGCTCGAACGCAGGGTATTTGAACCACCGGCTTAACGCATACTGTTGCGCAGTTTGTCCTTTTCAGTAATTCCAACACAGCAAACGGTACTCGCTTCATCGAGGGACTGTGCGGCACGTTATCGGGGCGGCAGAGGCTGGCGACTCAAAAACCGCGCTATGCGTGGTTAAGGTGAAATTTGACCTCAGCGCATCGCTACCGCCATATTTACGCAGTCTCTGTCGCAAATTCATAGCATCGGGGCGCCCGCAGGCAGCAACGATGTACCTCCTCTCAGTACTATGAATATTCGTAAAAGCCCTTGGGTGCACACAGAACAGTGGCAGCAGGGGTGTTGAGTCAGTTTGGGCTGGTCTGCACCACCCAGTAAGGAGAATAACAACAATGTTTAATAAAAAAGACCAGATTCAGGATTTTGATGAAGCGCTCTGGACTGCGATGCAAGCAGAAGCGGTTCGCCAGGAAGAACATATCGAGCTGATCGCGTCAGAAAACTACACTAGCCCACGGGTGATGCAGGCGCAGGGTTCACAGCTGACCAATAAGTATGCCGAAGGTTATCCGCAGAAGCGCTACTACGGCGGTTGCGAGCACGTGGATGTAGTCGAGCAGTTGGCGATCGATCGTGCCAAGCAGCTGTTTGGCGCCGATTACGCCAACGTCCAGCCCCACTCAGGTTCACAAGCCAACGCCGCAGTGTTTATGGCGCTGGTGCAGCCGGGCGATACCGTATTGGGCATGAGTCTGGCCCATGGTGGCCACCTGACCCACGGTTCCCACGTCAGTTTTTCCGGTAAAATCTACAATGCCGTGCAGTATGGCTTGAATGAACAGACCGGTGAGATCGATTACGACCAGGTCGAGGCTTTAGCAAAAGAACATCAGCCGAAGATGATTATTGCCGGCTTCTCCGCCTATTCACAGATTGTTGATTGGGCCCGTTTCCGCGAGATCGCCGATGCGGTGGGTGCTTACCTGTTCGTCGATATGGCGCATGTAGCCGGTTTGGTAGCAACAGGTTTGTATCCCAACCCGATGCCGTTTGCCGATGTGGTGACCACAACCACCCACAAGACCCTGCGCGGTCCTCGCGGTGGTCTGATTCTGGCCAAGGCCAAGCCCGGCTCTGATATAAAAGAGATCGAGAAAAAACTCAACTCCGCCGTGTTCCCCGGTGGCCAGGGTGGTCCGTTGATGCACGTGATCGCCGCCAAGGCAGTCGCGTTTCAAGAGGCACTGGCGCCTGAATTTACCGCCTATCAAACCCAGGTGGTCAAGAACGCCCAGGCCATGGCCGAGGTGTTTATCGAGCGAGGCTACGACGTTGTTTCCGGCGGTACCAAGAATCATCTGTTCTTGCTGAGCCTGATCAAGCAGGGGCTGACCGGTAAGGATGCGGATGCGGCATTGAGCCGTGCCTCTATCACCGTCAACAAAAACTCTGTCCCCAACGATCCTCAATCACCGTTTGTCACCTCGGGTTTGCGGATCGGCTCGCCGGTGATTACCACGCGCGGATTTAAAGAGGACCAGTGCCGTGCGCTGAGCGGCTGGATCGCCGACATTCTCGATGCAATGCAGGCCGGTGATGCCGACGCGATTATCGAGCAGGTAAAGGACAACGTTCGCCACCTCTGCGCAGATTACCCGGTTTACGCATAGCCGATCGCACAACCCCACCAATAACAATAACCAGTCCGTGCAGGCGTCGCGTCCAGCACGGAAAAAAGAGGGTGTTTGAAATGGCTATTAGCCTGTTTGATATGTTCAAAATTGGCATCGGTCCGTCTAGCTCTCACACGGTGGGGCCGATGAAAGCGGCGCATCTCTTTGCCTCGGGTCTTGAGCAGCAAGGCCTGCTCACACAAGTCTCACGCGTTCAGTCGCAACTGTTTGGCTCCCTGGGTGCGACGGGTAAGGGACACGGCTCGGGTCCGGCGGTACTGCTGGGGCTGGAAGGACACCTGCCCGATCAGATCGATCCGAGCATGGTGCCAACGCGTGCCCAGGATATCACTGGGGCCGAACAGCTGTTGTTGGCCGGCAGTCATCGGATCGATTATGACGAGCGCCAGGACCTGATCTATCACCGCCAGGAGTCATTACCGTTTCACGCCAATGGCATGAGTTTTACCGCCTATGGTGTCGCCGGGGACATTGTCTCCCACCGGGTCTATTACTCGGTCGGTGGTGGTTTTGTTGTCGATGAGGACGCCGCCGGTGCCGATCGTATCGTCGCAGATGAGACGGCATTGCCCTATCCGTTCCGCACCGGTGAAGAGTTGCTGCAGATCTGCCGTCAAAGCGGATGTTCGATTGCCGAAGTGATGCTCAAGAATGAACTGACCTGGCGCACCGAAGCGGAGATTCGTACCGGCATCCTGGATATCTGGCAGGTGATGCAGGCGTGCGTACAAAGCGGCATTCGCAACGAGGGGATCTTGCCGGGTGGGTTGAAAGTGAAACGCCGTGCCGCTGCGCTGCATCGAGAGCTGACTAACCGCACCCGGATGGATATGATTACCCCGTCACTGGGCGCGTTGGATTGGGTCAACCTGTACGCGCTGGCGGTCAATGAAGAGAACGCCGCCGGCGGCCGGATAGTCACCGCGCCCACCAATGGCGCCGCGGGCATTATCCCCGCGGTATTGCACTACTATATCAATTTCTGTCCCAACTCGAACGAAGAGGGGGTGATCCGCTTCCTGCTGACCGCCGCCGCTGTCGGCATCCTGTTTAAAGAGAACGCCTCCATCTCCGGCGCCGAAGTGGGCTGCCAGGGTGAGGTTGGCTCGGCCTGCGCGATGGCGGCGGCAGGCTTAGCCGAAGCGACCGGGGGGACCCCCGAGCAGGTGGAAAATGCGGCCGAAATCGGTATGGAGCATAACCTGGGGTTGACCTGCGATCCGATCGGCGGGTTGGTCCAGGTGCCCTGTATCGAGCGTAATGCGATGGCCTCGATGAAGGCGATCAACGCCGCATCGCTGGCCCTGCGCGGCGATGGCAAGCACTTCGTGTCGCTCGATAAGGTGATTCTGACCATGCGTGATACCGGCAGGGATATGCATGAAAAATACAAAGAAACCTCTCGCGGGGGACTGGCGGTCAACATCGTTGAATGTTGATCGGCAGCCTCTTCGGAGCCACTTTCCGAGCGCTGACGGTCGGAACCAAGTGAGGATCAAATAATGCAAAAATATTCGGGTTTCGGGTTGGTCAAACACGCCCTGAGTCATCATGAAAATTGGCAGCGGGCCTGGCGTAACCCCAAACCGAAGAAGAAGTACGACGTTATCATCGTCGGTGGCGGTGGTCACGGCCTGGCTACGGCTTACTACCTGGCCAAAGAGCACGGCATTACCAACGTGGCGGTGCTGGAGAAAGGCTATCTGGGCGGCGGTAACACCGCGCGTAACACCACCATCGTCCGTTCCAACTACCTGTGGGACGAAGCGGCTCATCTGTATGAACACGCGATGAAGCTGTGGGAAGGGTTGTCACAGGATTTGAACTATAACGTCATGTTCTCGCAGCGCGGCGTGCTTAATCTGGGGCATACCCTACAGGATATGCGTGATATCGAGCGCCGGGTTAACGCCAACCGCTTGAACGGCATCGATGGCGAGGTGCTGGATACCCAGCAGGTGCAGGAGATCGTGCCGATCATGGACTGCTCCGCCAATACCCGTTACCCGGTGATGGGTGCATCCTGGCAGCCACGTGCCGGGGTTGCGCGTCATGATGCGGTGGCCTGGGGCTTTGCCCGTGCCGCTGATGCGCTGGGGGTGGATCTGATCCAGCAGTGCGAAGTGATCGATATCCTGACCGAAGATGGCGCCGCCATCGGGGTCGAGACCAAGCAACACGGAACGATCAAGGCGGATCGTATCGGTTGTGTCGCCGCCGGTAACTCGGGTGTGCTGGCCAAAATGGCCGGATTTCAGCTACCGCTCGAATCACATCCGCTGCAGGCGTTGGTGTCCGAACCGATCAAACCGATCCTCGATACTGTGGTGATGTCCAACCACGTACACGGTTACGTGTCGCAATCAGACAAAGGTGACCTGGTTATTGGTGCTGGCATTGACGGCTATAACGGCTACGGCCAGCGCGGTTCCTACGCGACCATCGAGCATACCATCCAAGCGATTATGGAACTGTTCCCCATCTTCAGTCGGGTGCGGATGAACCGGCAATGGGGTGGCATCGTTGATACCTGTGCCGATGCCTGTCCGATCATCTCTGATAGTCCGGTTGAGAATCTATTTTTCAACTGTGGTTGGGGTACCGGCGGCTTCAAGGCGACTCCGGGTTCGGGCAACGTCTTTGCCGCCACGCTGGCCAAAGGCGAAGCCCATGAGTTGGCTAAAGCGTTTTCCATGTTCCGTTTCTACGACGGCGCGCTGATCGACGAACATGGCGCGGCTGGCGTCGCCCACTAATCGGAGGAGTCATACGATGTTTTATATCTACTGCCCGTATTGCGAAGAACACCGCGAAGAGGAGGAGTTTCACGCCAAGGGTCAGGCGCATATCCCTCGTCCGTTGGATCCGGATAACTGCACCGATAAGGAGTGGGGCACCTATCTGTTTTTCCGTAGCAATCCTCGCGGGTTGCACCACGAGCTCTGGGTGCATGGGGTAGGCTGCCGTAAGTTCTTCAATATCACGCGCGATACCCAGACCTACGAGATCAAAGAAACCTACAAGATGGGCCAGCAGCCCTCTGTAACCAATTAGCGGGGCGATCACCATGACTCAGAAAAACCGTCTCCAGACCGGCGGCTGCATCAAACGCAGCAAGCCGTTGAGCTTTACCTACAACGGTAAATCCTATCCTGGCTTTGAGGGCGACACCGTCGCGTCAGCCTTGTTGGCTAATGGCGTCGATGTCATCGGCCGCAGTTTTAAATACAGCCGCCCGCGGGGCATTATTGCCGCCGGCGCCGAAGAGCCGAATGCGGTGCTGCAAATGGGTGCCACCGAAGCGACCCAGATACCGAATGTGCGTGCCACCCAGCAAGAGCTGTTTGATGGTTTGGTGTGTTCCTCCACCAACGGCTGGCCGAATGTCGAGTTCGACATGATGAGCGTGCTTGGCAAGGCCGGCGGTAAGATGATGCCACCGGGGTTCTACTACAAGACCTTTATGTATCCGAAGTCGCTGTGGAACACCTACGAAGGCATTATCCGTAAGGCCGCGGGTCTGGGCCGTTCACCGAGGGAGAACGATCCAGACGTCTACGACAACATCAACCAGCACGCCGATGTGATGATCGTCGGAGCGGGTCCTGCAGGTCTGTCCGCCGCCCTGCATGCGGGACGCAGCGGTGCGCGGGTGATTGTGGCCGACGAACAAGCCGAATTCGGTGGTTCGTTACTCAGCACTCACGCCAAAATTGACGGTAAACCGGCCGCTCAGTGGCTGGCTAAGGTGATGGAGGAGCTGGCGCAGTACGACAATGTCCAGCTACTACCCCGTGCGACCGTGAACGGTTATCACGACCATAATTTCCTGACCATTCATGAGCGTTGCACTGATCATATCGCCGACAAGGCGCCTGCGGGACAAGTACGGCAGCGCATGCACCGGGTGCGTGCCAAGTGGGTGGTGCTGGCGACTGGCGCGCATGAGCGTACGCTGGTGTTTGGCAATAACGATGTGCCGGGGTGCATGCAGGCCTCTGCCGTTGGGACCTATATCAACCGCTACGGTGTCGTGCCCGGCTCAGAGCTGGTGTTGATGACGACCAATGATGGTGCTTATCAAACCGCATTGGATTGGAGCGGCGCTGGCCGCAAAGTAGCAGCGATTGTCGACACGCGCGCTAATCCTGCGGGTGAACTGGTTCGCCAGGCCCGCGAGCGTGGCTTACGCGTCATCACCAGCGCTGCCGTGATTGAGGTGCAGGGTAGCAAACGGGTATCCAGTGTTTCGGTCGCCTCGATCAGTGCCGATGGAAGCAAAGTCACCGGTGCAGTCGAGCGGGTGAGCTGCGATACCGTGGCCAGCTCAGGTGGCTGGAGTCCGGTGATCCATCTTTCTAGCCATACTGGCAGTCGTCCCGACTGGCGCGATGAGTTGATCGGTTTTGTACCGGGTAAAACCGTACAGAAACAACTGACTGCCGGCGCGATCAACGGCAGCTTTAGTCTCAAGGCGTGTCTGGAAGAGGGCGCACGTGCAGGGCTTGATGCGGCGGCTAACGCCGGATTTGGCGAGCGGGTCGAATCGGTACCGGTGCCCCAGGTAGATGAGCCTAAGCATGGCCCTGCGATGGCGTTGTACCATGTGCCGCACACCCAGCCGACCAGCCGTGCCCCGAAGCAGTTTGTCGATTACCAAACCGATGTCACGGCTGCCGGAATTGAGCTGGCGACCCGTGAAGGTTTCGAGTCGATCGAACATGTGAAGCGCTATACCGCGATGGGTTTTGGTACCGATCAGGGCAAGCTGGGCAATATTAACGGCATGGCGATCGCCGCCAAGTCATTGAACCAGACGATTCCCGAAACCGGCACCACCATTTTCCGGCCTAACTATACCCCGGTGACGTTTGGCGCCATCGCGGGCAGCAACTGTCGCGAGCTGTTTGATCCGAAACGCTTCTCCGCCATGCATTCGTGGCATGCTGAGCACGGCGCGCTGTTCGAAGATGTCGGCCAGTGGAAACGCCCCTGGTATTTCCCGCAATCTGGCGAGTCGATGCAGGACTCATTGAACCGCGAGTGCCTCGCTGTCCGTGAAAGTGCTGGCATTCTGGATGCCTCGACCCTCGGTAAGATCGATATCCAGGGCAAAGATGCACGCGAGTTCCTGGCACGGGTCTATACTAATGCCTGGGCTAAATTAGCGATCGGCAAATGCCGTTACGGCCTGATGTGCGGTGAAGACGGCATGGTGTTCGACGATGGGGTGACCGCCTGTTTGGCTGAAAACCATTTCATCATGACCACCACCACCGGTGGTGCGGCACGGGTCCTGGAGTGGTTGGAGCTGTACCACCAGACCGAGTGGCCGGATATGGAGGTGTATTTCAACACCGTCACCGACCAGTGGTCGACGTTAACCGTCTCGGGTCCCAATAGCCGCAAGCTGTTGGCAGAACTGACCGACGATATCGATCTGGGCCGTGATGCCTTCAAGTTTATGGACTGGCACAGCGGAACCGTGGCAGGGGTGCCTGCACGGGTATTCCGGATCTCCTTTACCGGCGAGCTGTCGTTCGAGGTCAACGTCCAGGCCAGCTACGGCCTGCATGTGTGGGAGAAGTTATTCGAGCATGGCGCTAAATACAACCTGACCCCTTACGGTACCGAAACGATGCACGTTTTGCGGGCCGAAAAGGGCTTTATCATCGCCGGACAGGACACCGACGGTTCGGTCCACCCTTACGACCTGGATATGGGTTGGTGTGTGTCTAACAACAAGCCGTTTAGCTATATCGGCAAGCGCGGTATGAACCGTGCCGACTGTATCAAGCCAGACCGTAAGCAGATGGTGGGGCTGAAAACCAAGCTGCCGAAGACGGTAATCCCCGAAGGGTCGCAGGCGGTTGCCGACCCCAAGCAAGCGATTCCGATGACCATGCTGGGACATATCACCTCAAGCTACTATAGCGCCAGCCTGGGTCACAGCATCGCTATGGGCTTTATTCGCAACGGTCACAAGCGGATGGGCGAAACCGTTTACTACCCACAGGCAGATGGCAGCGTTATCGAAGCTGAGATCTGTAGCCCAATCTTCTTGGATCCGAAAGGAGAGCGCCAGAATGTCTGATTTACTGACACCCGAAAAGAAAGCAGCCCCCATAGCTGAGGTCATTGTGGACATCGTAGCGGTGCCGACAGTTGCGGTCATGGACCTGTTGGCCGGTGCCGAGCCTCGCGCAGAGAGCCCGCTGCATCGCGCCGATCTCAAGACGATCGCCCACCGAGGCCCTAAGCAAGGCGGGGTCTGTCTGCAAGAGCTGAAGTTGCTCGGCCACCTGGTATTGCGGGGGCAGCGCGATGACAGCGACTTTATGAGCGCTGCGGAAAATGTCCTGGGTGTGGCGCTACCGGGCCCGTTGCAAAGCGCTGAACGCGGCGAGTTGTCGGTACGCTGGATCTCGCCGGATGAGTGGTTGGTGGTGGTGCCGGGCGAGCAAGCCTTCGCACTCGAAAGCCAACTGCATGCGCGGATGACGGGCCATTATGCCGTGGTCAATGTATCAGGCGCTCAGACGATACTAAGCCTGAGTGGCCAAGATGCCCGCAAGGTGCTGCAAAAATCCACCCCGTACGATGTCCATGAGCGTAATTTTCCGGTCGGCAAAGCGGTCACCTCGGTGTTCGCCAAGACCCAGGCGGTGATCCGTCGTACCGGCGAAGAAAGCTGGGAGCTGGTGATTCGGCGCAGTTTTGCCGATTACGCCTGGCTCTGGCTGCAGGGTGCCTGTGCTGAATATGGCCTAGTCGTTAAGGACTGATCGTTAATACTGATCGTTAAGGTCTGATAGCGCAGGTCTGATCTACGCTTAAGTAATGACCACGGCGAGCCCCCTGCGTAGTTGGCAAACCCATTGCCAATGTAGTCGTAGGGGCGCTTGTGCCTCCGCCTTTATCTGCCCCGTTGTAGTTGTAAACGGTTTTGCTGTTTAAAAGGAGCAACCATGAACGCACAAACTCCAACCTATATTCTGACCGGTACCTGTCAAAGCAAGATAGGTACCGTTGATTTGGTGACCCGCTTTCTGTTTGATCGCCAGTGCTATGTCACCGAGATGCATACCTTCGACGATACCGAAGGTGCCCGGTTTTTTATTCGGGTCGAGTTTAAGAACGACTGTGAAAACAGCCTGACGATCGACGAACTGAACACTCAGTTTGCCGACAAAGCTGTCGGATTTGATATGCAGTGGCAAATTCGCGATACGAGCAGCCCTGAAAAGGTGGTGATCCTGGTCTCCAAATATGACCACTGCCTGCAGGACCTGTTGCACCGTTATCGTACCGGGCACCTGAATATAGAAATTCCAGCGATTATCTCCAACCATCCGGATCTCCGGGAGCTGGCCGAGTGGCACGGTATTCCGTATTTTCACTTCCCGATCAGTGCTGACACCAAGCCGCAGCAGGAGGCGCAGATCTGGCAGGTGGTCGAGGAAACGGGGGCCGATCTGGTGGTACTCGCGCGTTATATGCAGGTACTGTCGGCAGACCTCTGCGCCAAACTGCATGGTCGCGCCATCAATATCCATCACTCGCTGCTACCGGGCTTTAAGGGGGCAAAACCCTACCATCAAGCCTATGACAAGGGGGTCAAGCTGGTGGGTGCGACAGCGCACTACGTCAGCAATGATCTGGACGAAGGTCCCATCATTACCCAGGGGATAGAGGCGGTCGATCACACCTACACCCCAGAACGGTTGGTGGCGAAGGGACGTGATACCGAGCGCCTGACCCTGGCCCGGGCATTGAAACTGCACTGCGAGCATCGGGTGTTTCTGGATGGCAAGAAAACCGTGGTGTTCCAGGGGGGCTGACCGACCCACAAAAGAAAGAAGCACCCTCAGGGATACGGGAAGTGTCTTAAATGCAGGAGCAATTTCAGACCGACCCACAGGTACGCTACTGTGGGTCGGCGCACCCCGCTCCTGACGGGGGTACCGCACTTCCTACATATATGGACCCACCCCATTTGCAAGACATTTGAACCTCTTCAAAACTGAGTCATTGCACCCATATATCCGGCCTGTATATGGAGGGCTATTGCCTCCTGGCCCTGATGAATATCTGCGCCCACTTTCCTCATCATCCTTACGGCCTTTCAGCCAATGTAGGTAAAAGGGTTTAAGCGGGCCGGTCTGACCTGTTTTAACATCAGTTCAATCAGTCTTAGCAACCTTTAGGTAGGATTACTCCGTTAACACGACCCTTTCTCTCAGGTCGTTCTCTTGTATCTATCTTGCTGGTTGATAGCGCTCACCCTTGGCGATAATGACCCAGGCGATCCGTGCCAGCTTGTTGGCTACCGCCACACAGGCTCTGTTGTGCCCCCTGCGCTCGACGAGCGCTTGAGCCCAGCGACTAAAGCGATCAGTTTTCGCTGCTACATATCGCAGTACTCCTCGCGCACCATGAATGAATAACGTCCGCAGATAGGTATTACCTCGTTTGCTGATACCCAAGAGCGTATCTTTGCCGCCGCTGGAGTGCTGCCGTGGCACCAACCCCAACCATGCTGAGAAATGCCTACCATTGACAAAATCATGGCCATTGCCTGCCGCTGCAAAAACAGCGGTTGCCGT
>JBALTG010000117.1:0-14930 GCA_036964625.1 Motiliproteus sp. | reverse complement strand
CGACCGAGTCATCCTGATGGATCAGTACCAGCCTCAAGATGTCAGCGCACAGGCGCGCGAGTTGGTACGCGACGCGCCTGAACCGCTGCTCGATACCCACGATGCTCAGGCCCATCCGGTCAGCCTCGCGACCCAGCGAACCGCCGCCAGGCGCTTAGATAACACCCGGCTGCAACTGGGCGCCAGGCCCAGGATTCAGGCCTTCGGTTGTGAGCAACTGCGCCTGGGCGAGCATCGCATCGATCTCGGACGGGTAGCGCAGCTGGTGGAGCCGGGACAGCTGCGCGCCATCGGCTGGCTGATCGCCCGCTGGGCCGACCCCGACAGTAACCTTAACAGCCTCCTTAACGCCTCCCTTAACGACACCCTTAATAACAACCCTGACCTCAGCTTGCTGGACGCATTACGATTAGCCCTGCAGCAGCTCGACACCCAGGGATTGGACGTACTCTCACCCTTCTACCCCGAGCCCCACGGAGGCCTGGCGCGGCCGCGTCTTTACGAACTATTCGCCGCACTCAACCGCCTCCGCGAGCTAACCGCCGGTCAAACTCAACGCTGATCTGTTGCGGCAAAGCCAACAGGCTCCAATCTCTGCAGCGCTATGCATCCGGCCAGTTCTGACATCCAGTTCGCTCAGCTGTTTCAACCGCCTCCGCGAGCTAACCGCCGATCAAACTTAACGCGGATCTGTTGTAGCAAAGCCAACAGGCTCCAATCTCTGCAGCGCTATGCATCCGGCCGGTTCTGACATCCAGTTCGCTCAGCTGCTTCAATCGCCTCCGCGAGCTAACCGCCGGTCGAACTTAACGCAGTTCTGCTGCGGCAAAGCCAACAGGCGAGCAATCTCTGCAGCGCGGTGCATCCGGCCGGTTCTGAGTGGATGAATAATCAATGGCGGCATCCAACACCCATGGCAGAAACGCCAGTCGCTTAATTTAAACAGCAGTATAGCGAAGGATCGCAGCTCGCGACCTGATGCTCAGACCCGTTTCAACCGTCCCACCAGCTTATGCAGCGGGATATTCAGCCGACGGCCCAGTTTCTTCGCCAGCGGTTGCAAGCGGCGGGGGTTGTCCTCAGGCATGCCGCCTTTAAAGGCAAAGGCGATCAGGTTGCCGTCCTCCACCAGACAGCTCATGCAGTGCTCACCGAATTGATCCCGTAGTCGCTGCATCGCCAGCGGATGCAGCCCGCGCCCCTCCTCCCACAGATTGAGCACCAGCACCCCATCGCGATTCAGATTGCGATAGCAGTTTTTCAGAAAATCGACGTTTAGCTGGGATTCGATCATGCCACTGTCGTTATAGATATCGGCGAAGATTATATCGCTACGATCGCTGGTCTCGTCCATATACACGCTGGCATCCTCCAGGTGCAGTGACAGTGGCGGCGCCAACGCCAGATCAAACCACTCTTGCGCAACCTCGGCGACCAGCGGCCGAAGCTCCACCACGCTCAACGGTAGTTGCGGATCATAGGCCTGCAGTGTCTGAACCAGACTACCCGCCCCCAGCCCCAGCAACGTCACCCGGCTGGGTTTCGGCTGATACAACAGCGCCAGTATCATCGCCTGGGTATAGTCGTACACCAGCGTTTCCGGGTTCAGCAGATCAATGCAACTCTGCTGCGCATCCGTAGCGAAAGCCATATAGCGGCGAAGTCCATCTTCGAAGACCCGAATCGGCCCCCACTCATCACGACCGCGATAGATTTCAATACCGGGAATACTCATTTTTGATACTAGCAACCATTTGTTTTTAAAAGAAAAATAGGCAATTTCACACTGCCCAGTCATGCCTCATAGCGCCTAATCGCGCACTTTTCGGCCGTTGCGTATCATAGACTTATCTGGGGGTTTTGCAGCAGAAATCGCCTCAAGGTGGTCGGTAATGTCAGCAAACGGGCCGCTTTCTCTGTTGGGTTTAGCTGGCTGGAGGGGTGCTGTAATGATGCAGTTCAATGGTAGAACTGCAAAACACCCGACGGAGCCCTTGCAGCACTATGCCTGTAAATATTTTACGCCTTTGGCCCTGTTAATCTATTGATGGAGGCCGTCAAAAAACTGCGCACCCTCTTTCAGGTTCTGGACACTCCTGATCAATCTGATTGGACAGGAGCATCATCAACTGGAAACCTTCGTCAAGAGTTGGTCAGACAGATCGGGGAGCGTTCAGAGCGGCCACTCACGGGGCGGGGGCATGAGTGGCTCTAGTCGGCCCAAGGAGACACTGAAGCTTCACCATGCCCAACCGCCGCTTACGCCCCATAGCGGCCACTCAGTCAATGGGTATTGGGTAGGCAAAACGCAAGACCATATATGACCTTAGAGTTTTCAAATAGGTTAATAGAATGGCTGATTATCCAAATCAGCCATCAGCCAGTCACTATATTTTAAAGCGTTTTATCTGTCCTGTAAGATCTGTCGCCAGCTCAGCCAAGGCTTCACTGGCGCTTGAGACTTGCTGTGAACTACCCGCGCTCTGATTGGCATTGTCACTGATAGTGTTAACATTGAGACTGATCTCTTCGGTGACGCTGCTCTGCTCCTCCGCCGCGCTGGCGATCTGGGCGTTCATGTCACTGATCGTGGTGACCGCCTCGGTTATAGCAGATAACGCTTGGCCAGCCTTCGCGGCTTTCTCCACCGCATGTTTCGCTCTCTGCTGGCCACTGGACATGACCTGCACGGCATCCCCAACCCCCTTTTGCAAATGCTCGATCATTGTCTGAATTTCGGTCGTGGCCTTAGACGTGTGCTTGGATAGGTTGCGCACTTCGTCGGCCACCACGGCAAATCCACGCCCCTGCTCCCCGGCTCGGGCGGCTTCGATGGCCGCATTCAGGGCCAACAGGTTGGTCTGCTCTGCAATTCCGCGGATGACATCCAACACTGTCGCGATTTTGTCGGTATGGACCTCAAGGTCGCTAATGACCTGAGAGGCCTGATCGACCTCATCGTTGAGGGCATTGATCGCCTCGCAGGTATCCTGCACCACCAGTTGACCGCCCTGGGCATGCCCCTTTGCGGCGTGAGCCCCGTCTGCCGCATCACTGGCATGACGTGCCACTTCTCGCACCGTGGCACCCATTTGAGTGACGGCGGTAGCCACCTGATCGGTAGCCATATTCTGGCTGTCGATCAATTCATTGGCTTCCTGGGTACCGGACACCAATTGCGCGGCAGCCGCTTTCAGCTGGTCGACTGCCTGTGACAGGTGCCCGATCAAGTCCTGTTGGGCAGCCATAAAATGGTTGAAGCGGTCAGCCATAATGCCCAGTTCATCTTGCGAACTCACCGCTATCCGGACGGTAAAGTCGCCGAGAGCGGCGTCCTCGATGCCGATGCCGACAGCATCGATCTGGCGTCGAACCAGACGAGCGATCCACAGCGCCGCGATCAAAGAGATGAGCACAGCCGCCGCCAACAGCAGGACATAGCCTACGATTGCGGCATTGATCTGCTTGCCGGCCTCCGTTACCACATTGCCGCTATCCTGCTCCACTGCGGCCAGCGT
This sequence comes from Motiliproteus sp., assembly GCA_036964625.1. Classification (GTDB taxonomy): domain Bacteria; phylum Pseudomonadota; class Gammaproteobacteria; order Pseudomonadales; family Balneatricaceae; genus Motiliproteus. The sequence goes on along the minus strand of JBALTG010000117.1, from coordinate 11,412 downwards.
TTCTTCGACCCGCCGGGTCAGCGCTTCGAATGCGACTTCCACATCTTCCATCAGCAGCGTGGCGGCGGAGGTCTCCACCTCAGTCATCATAATCACCTCCTCAATCTTGCCAACATAGGCGTCGAGCAGCGAGGTGATTGTTGTTGAAATGGATGGGGTCGCACTGGCTTGTTGAACCAGCTCTGACATCCGACGGGAACCATTGTCGAAACGCTGCTGGATGACGTCGCCTTCGGCGCCAATGTTCATCAGGTTCAAGGTGCGGTAGAGATCGGAGTGCACCAGCGTCAGATCTAACGCCAACTGCGAGACTTGAGCATATTGCCCAAGACTCTGCTCGAAACTGACAAAGGTTTGATCGCGCTGCTGGGTAAGGACAGAGTAGGTCAGCCCCCCCATCGCCAACATGAAGATCAGGAAAATCATCGGACTGGCCAATAGCTTGGGAGCTATCTTCAAACGGGACAATATACGCATGTGAGAGGTACCAGACTACAGGTTGGTAGAGCACCGCTGCTGGCATCCCTTACAGCAGCGATGCGTTTATCGATGTTTAGTCGTAGACCCCGACACCAACGTAGGCATCCATGGAAGGGATTCGGCTAACGTAGGAACTCTTGGGGGTAAGCTTATTCGTCTGAGGATGTTTCCACATGTACTTGACCCAGCCGGTACCCGCAGTGATCGCGGTCTTGGCCATATTCTTAACGAAATAGTTGCCAGATGGATCCTTCATCGCCGAGAGATTACGCCCGACAAGTTTCGGATTTCCACCATGAATCAGCGTCTCGCCTTCAAAATCCAGAACAAAGACATAGAGTTCACCATCGATGAACCCCCCCGCTTTATCATGCATGGTCTGACGCGACTGCTCCAGACCATGGGCTTCGACGTAAGACGTCGCCTTCTCGGCTAAGGTCTGAGCTTCTTGCTGAGTAGCTGACAAAGCAACCAGCGGTGAACATCCAAGAACCACAAGCGCGGTGCGAATAATTCGTAGCAGCATTTTTTAACTCCTTTGTTTTTATTTGTATTTTTTACTAGCTGTTGTTAACGGTATTGTGTTATGCCGCTGCCTCTTTCAAAAAAGTAGCTTAGGCAAAAGCCACCCGGTCACCTGTGTTCATCAGCGTGGTCGCTATAGCTCGAGCGCACCGGATCGTGAGGCGAACTATAGTGCATGCCCAGCTGGCGTGGAAATATATTGCATAAGAAACATAAACACAAACAAAGGTGCTGTTTTTATTTAACTTTTATCAAGCAGGCGATAATTCAGGAAAACGGGGGATGATCTGTTTTCACCTGCGGCGAGGCTCTGGCATACCAAGTGGCAGTGCCTTAAAACTGGCCCGGCGGTAAAACGAAAGCTCGGATAGAACCGGGCTAGATGTCAGCTATCTGGGAAATTAAAGCGGTGGAAACTGCCCATACAGCCCCGACGGGAATGTCGGCCATGTGTCGTTCTCTGACACCCGCCCGCTGAACCATTGAGCACCTATCCAGGCCCTCTGCTGCGGGCGGATAACTGAGAACACTTAACGGTAAGCGACAGTTACTGAAGCTCATTCTCATTCGGTTGAGCGTCCGGTTTTGACCAACAGTGGTGGGAACTGACTTGCCCCTCCAGGCCACTCAATTGCTGATGGTCATGACCAACACAACTGTTCATAAACTGACGAAGCGTGTCCAATTAACTGACCGCATTGAATTGATTTCGTCAAATCAGACTTGCTTGATATTTGACAGATTTTCAACGGTATACATCGTAAAAAATCCGCCAAGCATTAACCGGAATTAACATGTGGTTTAAAAATCTTGTATCACCTTGAATCTGACATTTAAGCCACTGAGAATACAGTCTAATTCCTATTTACGAGCTCTCTATTTACACCCGTTTTAGGCTGTTTCTCCCCTATATGTATCAATAAGTTGCGGCTTAGTTTTGTAACGCTCCAGACGCAAAAAAAGCCGCCCGGCGTTAACCGGGCGGCTCATGTTTTTTAGGGCTTGCAGCACCGCTGTTTATTTTACACTTACGGCATCGTAGCTCCGCCAAGACTCGCCAACTTCTGCTGCACATCCTCGTCTGAATAACGAATCAGGATGCTGTAGCGCGGGGGATCGATCACAAACCACTCTGCACCCAAGTTGTCCGCGCACAAGCCGTCGAGGCACAGCATTGCGTGCCAGCTGCCGTCAGTGAGTTTCACTACCCATATATCCCCGCCGACCTAGTCGCGAAGCGTCAGGGCGTAGTCTTCACAATCACCGGTCACGATGCCCTCTGGCGGCAGGACTCGCCACCGATCCCCTGGCTCTTCCTCGTGAGCCGTCGAGGCGCTTCTGCGTTGCGCCGATGCTCGACTGGACCGATATAAAACAAATACATTTTAAAACAACGCGATAAAGACACGCCTAGGAGGCTGTCGGACTTAGCCGATCGTAGCTAGGGGAAGACGATTTGAGGCAGATTTTTCGATCTATCGAGGCGATAAATCGGCAGGAAAGCCGATTTACACAGCGCTAGTTGCCCGTAGGGCAAGCTGCAGGGACGCAGCTTGTGAATAGCGAGCTATTTAACGAGAGAGATCGGGAAATATGACCAAATTCGACTTTTCCGCAGAAGATTAGTGTTAAGTCCGACAGGCTCCTAAACTTAAACCAGCCACAACCTGGTGCGCGTTTGCTCCGTGGCGTTTAGTTTTGAGGTGTCAAGATGCAGCAAATGATCGCTGATATAGAGGCGGAGGTCGACTTCACGGCTAAGATGATCGGTCGTCATCGGCTCTCGGATCGCGTCATGGCGGCGATGCGCCAGGTTCCCCGGCATGTTTTTGTGGCCGACTCGCTGCTTGATGATGCCTATGATAATCGTCCCCTGCCGATTGGTTACGGTCAGACCATTTCGCAACCCTACATGGTCGCGGTCATGACTGACCTGCTCGAGCCCGGCCCCAATCAGCGTATTCTGGAGATCGGTTGTGGCAGCGGCTATCAGGCTGCCGTGCTCTCGCTGCTGGTTGCGCGAGTCATCAGCCTGGAAATAATCGCGTCCTTGGCCGACAGTGCGCGACAGCGCCTCGCGCGACTGGGGTACCCTAACGTGGAGGTGATCGAAGCGGATGGGTCTCTTGGCTGGCAACGCCAGGCACCTTATGACGGCATCATCGTCACAGCTGCGCCAGACGCGGTCCCCCAGCCCTTGATCGACCAACTGGCCCCTAACGGCCACCTGATCATTCCGGTTGGTGCGCACCCGCTTTCCCAGCAACTGCTCGATATCTATAAAGCGGCTGACGGTTCGGTCATCCGCAAGGCCCTGCTGCCGGTTAGATTTGTACCCCTTACCGGTGGCGTGAAAGCCGGTGGCACGAATCCAGGATGATGCAAAGCAGGCAAGCACGTGGGCCCGTCCGTTAGCGGAGATGCTGGCGGCTGTCAATCGACTTGCTCAGAGGCCGTAAGCCTCAGGGCCTCTAGCAACCTGTCGGACTTAATCGAATAGAGCCTCTGTGAGATAATCACGCCGCCCGGCGTTAACCGGGCGGCTCATGTTTTTTAGGGCTTGCAGCACCGCTGTTTATTTTACACTTACGGCATCGTAGCTCCGCCAAGACTCGCCAACTTCTGCTGCACATCCTCGTCTGAATAACGAATCAGGATGCTGTAGCGCGGGGGATCGATCACAAACCACTCTGCACCCAAGTTGTCCGCGCACAAGCCGTCGAGGCACAGCATTGCGTGCCAGCTGCCGTCAGTGAGTTTCACTACCCATATATCCCCGCCGACCTGCTCGCGAAGCGTCAGAGCGTAGTCTTCACAATCACCGGTCACGACGCCCTCTGACGGCAGGACTCGCCACCGATCCCCCTTCTCTTCCTCATAAATGAAACGTGCATCCAGTTCTACCTTGGCATCTATGACGCCCTGGCCCGCACAACCCGACAGCACCAGCAACGCCATCGCCGGAGAAATCCATTTAATACGCATGGAAGTCCTTTTCATAAGAACAAGTTGATATCAAAAATAGTACATCAAAACCTTTCCCGCCATTCGCCTCCCTACACCGGCGGCGTCAGCCCATCAAACGTATGCACCGTGGGATTATCCAGCACCGTCTCTACCCGATACTGATCCTCGCCCGCGCGGGAAACCTTGCGCACCAGACACTGTTGCTGCAGCGCGGTGCCTTCGCCAAAACTGAATTGAGTCTTGACCCCCTGCTTACCCGTGCGTGGGGTGAACGCCAACGCCCCGGGAAAAACAATGTCGTTAGCCGTCGCACCTTGCGTCACCAGGTACTCGGCTGAGCTGCTGCCGTCTGGCTTGCGCAGGCTGACGTAATGATTGCCCACGCCCCAGGCTAACGGGTAGCGGCTGACGCCGGTCAGGGTGCCGCCGTCGTAGCCGATCAGCTCGCCCGACTGCGCCCAGGCGGGGATATCATGACTGACCGCGACCGATGACCCAAACGACAGCCGCAGCGCCTGCTGGCCGGTGCTGAACTTGACCCCCACATTACGGTAATGCAGCTTTGCGACTTCAAACATGCCCTCGTTATAGGCCTGCTGCCGGTCGGTGATATACGGCAGTTTGATCGTTTTCGGATAGAGCGCGGTTTTGCCCGCGATCTGGCACAGCATTTTTTCAGTCTTGAACGTGTCGGGGTGGGTGTACTCGACAGTCACGCTGTCGAAATCCTCGGCTTTTACAAATGACATCGCCATCTGGAAACTGCCACGCCCGATGTTCCAGGGCGTAAACAGCTGATCGTAGCCGGTCTTTACCTCGTCACGCACGGCCGAAATCAGTCCGCCCTCGACGGTCAGGTTGCTGCGGCCACAGCGCAGGATCTTGTTGGCGATCGACTTAAACGTATCCTTGGCATCTAACACCGCGTTGCAGGTATCGCCGCGCGTATCTAAGACGCCCGCCAGGGTCAGCAGCTCGGCCAGATTCAGATCGGCGTCGGTGCGCTGGCCACCGTAGGCGTGTTTCGCTACATAGCACAGCACCCAGACCGGGTTGGCGGTATCGGTAGCTGCGCTCCAGGCGCTGCCGGTCCAGGTCGGGATCTGGTTGCTCAGCATCACGCTAACTTTTCGCTCGGATTGGCTGGAGAGATTATTCGAGGCGCGGTATTTGGCCGCCAGGGTCCAGAACGGATAGACGATCTGGCCGCTGATAAAGCCACGCACGCCAGCCAGCAGCACCTGGTCGGTCTGGGCGTCGGTGCGTTTGAGGCGTATTTCATACTCACCCTCGGCCAATGAATAGCCCTTGGTGAAGCGCTGCGGGGTGTTGCTGGCCGCCGTCAGCGTGGCGGTCCCTGCCAGGATCCAGGCGGTGTCGGTCAGTAGCCGGGTTTCGACCGTCACGGTCACAGTGCTGTTGAGCCCGCGCGGGCAGATCAGATCGATCTCGACGTTGTTGGTGGTCTTGCCGATCGGGCTGCAGCGAAACGGCCCGGAATAGGGCGCGGTCAGGGTGAAGTCGGCGCCGGTGCCGATGGCGTTGGTCAGCACGGCCGGCGCCCAGGTCGGTGCCTCGGTGGTGCCGCTGTTCTTATCGACCCAGATCGATACGCCGAGCTGCCCGGCCGTGGTACTGATGGCGGTCACTTGATACTCGCCATCGTTGGCGCCGGCGTTGCTGGCGGTCAGGATCTGGCCGACGATCACCGCACCAAAGCGCATGCCCCAGTAGTTGCCGCCGGTGTCGTTATAGCCAGAGCCGATCCGGTCGGTGCCACCATGAAAATGAATGTCGCTGCCGCCGTTGATGGTATAGACGCCCTTGCCTAGGTCCAGCCCCTGGGCGCTGGCCTCGTTGCCGCCCACTTCGGCCAGTTTGTAGATCAGCCGGGGCAGCAGGTCGATGGCCGTATTCGGTGGGTACAGGGTATAAGCCACATCAGGGAAGCTTGAAAACGGGGTTTCGCCAAAGCGCGGCTCATCCAGCAGCAAGGTATCGGCATGGCCCAGCGCGTAGTGCTGAATCGCCCACTGTTCATTCCCCTCGAAATATTCGTGCGCCGTGCCCAACAGATCCGGCCACCAGCGCACCCGGCCGCAGATAAACGGCACCGGGTCGCCGTGGCGGGCGTGGTTGCCTTGATTGCCCACGTCATAGACCGAACTGGCCTGGCCATCGGCCAGGGTCGGCATATCGGGGACCAGGGCATAAGACACCAGCGCGCTAACAATCATAATCACCGCATAAACCACCCAGTCCGCCTGGGGTACGACGCAGACCAGCAGGGTGTCGCCTGCCGCCTGGCGGGTATCGGCCCAGGTCTCGGGCGGCAGCGGGGCGCCGTTGAGGGCTAGGCTGATCGGCGGCACCGGGCGCGGCTCATAGCCGGGGGCGTTGGCGATCAGCCACTGCTCGACGGTCTGACCGGCGCCGGACGCTTGATAGACCGTTTGTGCGCTCGGGTCGAACGGGTCGGAACATTCCACAACGGTGATCATCGGCCATACCTGTAATATTTGATTTCTTTCCAGCCCAGCCGCAGCAGCTGCGCTGGCTTGTCGAGGCTGACGCCGCTGCCCACGGACGCATGCAGAATGCGCAATTGGCCGTCACGTTTCACCCCGATACCGATATGGTGAAAGGTCTTTTTAGTGCGCAGCATCACCCCGCAGCCGTCCTCGATCGCGTCGATCGGCTGCCAGTGACGCAGGATCATTTCGCGACTCAATACCTGAATAGCCTGGTGCTGGTCGTGACGCAGCGTGGTCAGCGGCAGATGCTCGGGATCGATGCCGTAATGCCTGGGCAGCACCGCGCGGGCTAGGCCATAGCAGCAATACGCCGCCGGGCTGTAGGCGCAGTCGCGCCAGGGCAGGCCGATATACTCGGTGATCCAGTGCATGGCAGTTCCTGATTACAGATAGAGGCCGGGGGCGGTGGTCTGGTCGTAGAGCAACGAGGGACAGGGCCGGTTAGCGAAATTAATTCGCCTGATATCGCCCTCGACGAAGTAAATACTCAGATAGGCCGCAGTGTCCTCATAAACCGTTGCCCGCCGGGCTTTAAACAGCGGCAGTGCCGACAGCTCTGCAATGCCGACGAGTTGGGCGTAAACATAATCCCGAATCGCTTTCCGCTTGCTCATTGATATTTCCCCAATCGGTATTTGAGATCGCGCGCCAGAATAATGGCCAGATCGCTTTTCATTACCCTGGCCGCCACTTTCGGGGTGATCTCATCAACCCGGTCCTTAATTGCAAGAAACTGCTCCTTGATCGGCTGCCGCTTCTGGCCGATGTAGTTGCCTTTTATTGTTCTCCGCTTCGCACCATTCCGGCGAAACACCAGGTTTTTACGCCCGCCTTTCGGCTTCTGAACCGGCGCTATAAACGCCCCCTGCAGCAGCCGCTTGCCTGCACGCACACCCGCCTTCGTCTGCCGAGCCCGCAGCGCGGCATAAGGAACCCCTCCTCGGTAGGCCGTGATTCTGGCGCGCTGAGTGCGCACCGTGGACTTGCGCTGGTAGACACGCTTGCGGATCAGCTTCTGCGGTACGCCCGTAGTTTTAGCCACCGCCTTCACTATCCGAGTCCGGATCTTTGCCGTCACCTTGTTGAGCGTGGACGACACCGCGCGCGGGACCTCTTTTTTAGAGACGGCGTCCAGCTTGCGGATCAAATCATCGAACTGGCTCAAGGGACGTCTGCAGGAGCCTTATCCGGCTCCTTAGCAGCCCCACATTTGACCAGCCGTTGCGCATCACTCGGATCCAGCGGCGGCAGAACCTTATCGATGCCCGGAACATAACGCTGCCCTGTTTCCGCCAGCGATATGGGCTTGAGAGGAATCAAGCCTTTTACTTTGTCAGCCATAAACAAACCTCACTGCTTGGCGACCAGAAGCCGCGCGTTAAAACCATCGTCTTCAAGAATGTCATGGACGACATAGCTCACCCCGTCCATCACAAACACCCCGCCGCGACCTGGCTGCAGAGAACTGTTGCAAGAGATATGGATCTGCCGACCCTCGACCATCCCATCCGGCGACAGCGCCTGAATATCGCGATCAAGAATCGCGCTGCAGGGTGCTGCTACACCGCCGGATGGGGTGTAGGTGGCCGGTGTGCCAAACGCCGCCATGACCTCCGTATCGGCCTCAGCCAATAGGCTGTCAAAGTCGCTCATGGTTTAAGCCTCGCCGCCGTCTTCATCGGTGCCTGAACCGCCCGCATCATCAGGTTCTTCAGGCTCTTCGTGCTTGGCTGTGGTCTTGGGGGCCGATGCAGGCTTCGTCGCCCAGCCACGTTCGAGCGCTTCCTTGGCGATATCGCCGGGCAGTTGTTACGGTTGGTCACTGCCGGTGACAGTGATGGATTGACCCTTGCCGTCTTTAAATTGCAGGGTGCGGTTTACGATCAGCTTTTGGGCTTTAGGAGCGGCCATAATCAATGCTCTCTCAAATTACAAAATGGGTAACGCAGCACCGCCAGAACCAGCGGCGCGACAGGAACGATCCGTCTCTTGATCCGAGTTATGGATCAGAGCTCAGGGTTAAAAGAGGGTGATGGCCACGAAAGAATCGGCATCAACCAGCACCGGCAGCGGTGCAGACTGGGTCTGCAGCCATTCAACCGAGGGGTTATCGGTGTACCAGTTGGACGGGTAACGTGTGGCCGCGACCACGCCATTGGCATTCGCCTTGGCATCCTGGATCGCTCCGTAGGCACGCACGTTTTCACCGGACAGCGGAGCCAGCACCAGGGTGTTGGCGGGCATGTAGTACTGATCGACGCCGTTATCGTCGGTGTATTTGCCAACATAGACATAGATCTCCAGCTCGCCGAAGTTGCCCTTGTACATCACCTCTTTGCTCACCTGCGGCCCCAGCTCCAGCGACGAGGTGCTGCCGCGCGAGGTGGTATCCAGCTTCTCTTCCACCGCCTTCATCGCGGCAAATTTACGCCAGGCGTATTTGTCAAAGATCATCGCGCCGATGGTGCCCGAGCCCTTCTCGGCCCAGTCCTCAATATCGTCGGTGGGGTCGTAGGTGAGCGGATCAACGGTGTCCCACTTGGCAGCCCCTGCCAGGGTGATGTTGTTGGCGGCGGAACGGCCGTAGTCCACCACCTGGGTCGGATAACCCTCACCCGACACGGTGACCAATCCGGTCGTCACAGCCTGCACCGCCATTAGCTCTTCGCGGTAAGTGATCGATTTCTCCTGATCCTCCAGAGTCTGGGCGATATGGGCCATGCGCCGTTCGACCGGTGTCAGGCTACCGCCCATAGGTTCACCAGGGCGACGCTTGAGCATGTCGCCGGGGCGGATGTTATCGGTGGGTTTAACGTAAGCCGGAGCAAAGCTGGTCAGCGTGCCGCCCTGCTTGCGGTTGGGCTTGCCCGACACCATGGGGGCGACGAAGGGTGCCAGCTTGACGTTTTTCTTCACCTTGTCGAAAGCGATCTCTTCGGTGTGAAACTCGGCCACATCAGGAAAGAACATCTGCAGGAACAGCGCCGTGAATTTCGGCAGCTGTATTTTGACGCCAAGCAGCGTCTGGGTGTCCAGTGCTTGTAGAGCCATGGGTGTAAATCTCCAATAAAAAAGGGCCGCTCACCTAGTGACACGGCCCTTTAACAAATAGGGTTTAATAACTGTTTAGTAACGAATTTGGCACGCGTTATTGCTAGCCGTTAGGTAGCTGCAGGCTGATCGGGCTACCAACAAACGCAGCGTCCTTTTGCGCCGCTGTCGGCGTGCCCGGCCAGGCGATCAGCTCCGAATTAAAGGTCCCGGTCTTGATCAGCTGGGCAGCGGTATCGGCACCACTGGCATCGATCGCCATCGGCGCGATCCGCACCGCGTTTTCAGAACCGTCGATACCGGCCGGATTCCAGATCACAAATTTACCGGTGGCTGTCACCTGTCCCAGCGGCGCGTACTGCGCCAGGTTCTGACCCGAGGCGACGGTGCCGGCGGTGGTGATGACCGAGTCGGAACCGGTGATCCAGTCTTGCAGGTTGTAAGTTTCCACTGACATTAGCGCGCTCCTGTTGCTTTGAAGTGGGCCGCCATAATCAGGTCCACCGGATTGTCATCACCCGCAGAGGCATCTGCATCGGCGGCGATGTTGGGTTGTTGTTCGCTGGCCATCAGCGTATCCAGCGCAGTGCTGGCATCCAGATGACCGGCCGTTGCTTGGGGCGCGGCAGCCAAGGTAGCAGCCGCCTCTTCAACCGAGGTATCGGTCTTGTAGGCCAGATGCTCAGCCAACGCACACCGGCCTTCGGCGTTGGCATGGGTGAGAATGCCCTGCACCCGGGTTCGCTCATCGGCACGGGCCTGTGCGGTTGACTGAGAATGAACCGGGTCGGTTGCAGTTGTGACCGGTCCCGCCGCTGACGCATCGGTTGATGCCCCGGCAGCTGCAGTATCTGAACCCGCAGCTGGGACGACGGTAGCGGGCACTTGTGCCTGAACAGTCTCGTTATCGCTCTTCATAAAGGCTCCAGATGGGGAGATGACTCTACCCTGCGTGGACAGATGGTTTGCAAAAATGGCGATCGCTTCGTGGCCGTTGACCAGTTCGTCAGCCAGGCCTATATCGATCGCCTCCTGACCGCGATAACAGGCCGCCTCGGTCGCCAGGACATCGCCGACACTGAGACCGATCATATCCGCCACCAGGGTGGCGAAATCGAGTCGTAAGGAGTCGGTACCGGATTGGAACCGCGCCAACACCTCTTCGGGCAGATCCTGGTATGGGTTACCCTCAGCTTTATGGGCCCCGGAATGGATTAACGTCACGCTGACGCCCTCTTCCTGCAGCTGCTTCTCGTAGCTGGCGTGGGCCATTATCACGCCCACCGATCCGGACACCCCGGTCTGGGTGATCAAGCGCCGATGCGCGGCACTGGCCAGCGCCATACCGGCCGAGCAGCTCATGTCATAGCAGAGCGACCAGAGCGGTTTACCCGCCGCATCGGCCAGCGATCGCAAGGTGCGCGCAGTGTCGAAACAGCCAGCGACCTCGCCGCCCGGTGTATCCATATCCAGCAGCACGCCTTTCACATCCAGATCACTGAACGCCTGATTGGCGCGAGCAATGATGCCGTCGTAACCGGTCATGCCGCTGTAGGGATTCAGATGGCCATGCTTGTGGACCAGCGATCCGGACACCGGCAGCACCGCCACGCCATCGAGCACTTGGTAAGGTCGATCCCGCTCCCGCGAACGACTGAATGAATCCGCCGACATCCGCAGCTTGTCACCGGTCAGGATCTCGCCCTGGGCATCGGCCAGCGACTGGATCCCAAGCCGTGACGCCAGAGCCGAGAAAAACACCCGCGCATAGCCGGGCTCCAGCAACAGAGGTGTGTTCAACACCCGGCTGGCGATCTGTGAGTAGTGGTTCATGGGTGACCTTCGAGGTGTGCTT
>JBALTG010000116.1:0-14954 GCA_036964625.1 Motiliproteus sp. | reverse complement strand
TTGATCATGCCTGGGATCTCATGTTCCAGGATCACCACATTTAAGGTCAATAACACCTTGCATTCTACTTTGTGCGCTAAACGCAAGACGCCAGTTAAGTCATCAAAAGAAAGATTGGTGGCTCGATTTCGGGCGTTGAAGCTATCTAAGCCACAATAAACTGCGTTAGCACCGGCAATAACGGCGGCTTTAATGGCTTCAACATCTCCGCCGGGTGCTAACAATTCAATCTTTCTACTCATGTTACGAACTCACTTAATTCCGGGAACTGACGTGGCGGTTTGGATCAAAAAACTGGATTTTAACGGGAACTAATGGACAATGCTATGGATAACCCATTTACGCAAAATGACACGCTTATCGTGTGGCTTAGCAGGCTGTATTTTTCGTTGATTTGGTACGATCCCAACCTAAAACACTCAGATTGGCTCAACACACCCTTTGCAGAGAGGCATAGAATGCCTAATAAATAAAACAGGGAGGATCTAGTGATATCTTTTATCCAAGGATTCTCAGAAGCATCTTATATGTTAGATATCTTTTTTATTATTTTCTTTTCTAAACCTTTATCAACGCCACCTCATACCCACCAATTAAACCACCATACAAAACCACTGACGTTTATAATAAATATCATCTACTTATGCCTCCCCGACTATCTAATTTAATGGGTCGAATTTGTTACAGAAGCCATGGGGACCATCAGCTAAATAGCCGCCTAAAAAAAAGCCCCGACGGCGAACCGACGGGGCTGGGGATGACACAGCGGTTGGCCTATCGCTTAGAGCCACGACGCAGCGCTGCCGGAGTGTAATCCTTGTGCCGGCCGTCAAAGCCGAAGGTCACCGCGTCCTTCTCCTCGTTGGTCAGGCCCAGCGCCAGATAACGACCCGACTGCAGGTCATGGAGGATCTCAGCCGAATACCAGGGCACGGCTGCCTCGGTGTACTGCGTCGCATGCGCTTCACCGACACGCCAGAGTTGACCCCGGCCATCGTAGTGGTCAGCGACTGCGATCTGCCAGGTATCCTCGTCGACATACAGGGTGCGCTTGGCATAGATATGCCGTTCGCCCTCTTTCAATGTGCCTTCAACGACCCAGACCCGGTGCTTCTCATAGCGGGTTAAGGCGGGATTGATGTGGCCGGCGCGGATGATATCGTCGTACTTGTTACGCGGAGAGCCGAGCTCAAACGCGTTGTAAGGGATATACATCTCCTGCTTACCGGTCAATTTCCAGTCGTACTTATCGGGTGAGCCGTTAAACATGTCAAAATTGTCTGAGGTACGCAGGCCGTCCGCAGCGGTGCCGGGGCCGTCGTAAGCAACCTGGGGCGCACGCCGTACCCGGCGTTGACCCGAGTTATAGATCCAGGCCAGACGCGGCTGCGCTACCTGATCGACCGTTTCATGCACCAGCAGCGTGGTGCCCACTAGGCGTGCAGGTTCAGTAATCTCCTGTTTAAAGTAGAACAGCATGTTGGCATCTTTAGCGGCGTCGTAGCCATCGGACAGATAATTCGGGAAAATAAATTCATCGATTAATTTAACCGCTGTGTAACTGCCGTTGCGCTGCACCGGCGCCTGCATCAGTTTGCGCTTCGCCGAGCCTCCTCGATAACGGGTGATATGGTTCCAGACCACCTCCAGGCCGTTCTGCGGGATCGCAAAAGGGATCGCCTCTTCGTAGCCCGTCAGGCCGTTGGTGGTTAGCTCTGCCGTGGTGGCGTTCTTGATCGCTTTATCGTAAATGCTCTGAGGATAAGCGCCGGTGCGGTGGGTTGGGTAAACCGGAATCTGATATGTGTCGGGATAGGCTTTAAACAACGCCACCTGACCCGGAGTCAACAGTGAAGCATGTTGATCCACGTTTGCCGCAGTGATGGTCAACAGCGGTTGTTCGCTGGCGAAGGGGTCGTCGCCATGAGCAATCGGCTGGGTTAACCCCCCGGTCCAGGCCGGGATTGAGCCGTCCGCATTGCCCGCTTTCACAGCACCGACCGGGGTCAGACTGGTACCGAGTTTGGCCGCTTCGGCGGCACTGACCGCTGCGAACGACTGGCCGCTTAGCAGCGTAGTCGCCGTAAAAATGGCAACATGGAGTGCCTGTTTGGTAGAGAGTATCTTGTTCATTGTTATCATCCTTACAAAATGCTTTAACGCGTCTTTAGAACGACACACCCAGGCTCATGGACAAATTATCTTTGTCGGTCAGGAAGTTGTAGTCACCACCGAAGTAGTTGGTATAAGAGATATTGGCGGTGTACAGGTTCATATAATCCGCACCCAGACCGAGACTGATCGCCTTGCTGCCCTCGTTAAACTGTTGCGCAGGTGACGGCGAGTTACCGTCCACATCGTGCGACCAGGCCAGCGACGGGGTCAGGTTGATCCCGGCAAACACATCGTTATAGGCCAGTGACGCACGGGCACGGTAGCCCCAGGCAAACTCGGTGGTATAGCCGTCTTCACCAATAGCGCCGGATCCGAATACCGTGGCACGACCATAGCGAACATTACCCGATTCGGTCGCATCAGGAAGCCCCTCGACGTAGGTGGCACCGATCTCCGCAGCGAACGACAGGCGACTGGCACCCAGTACCCGGTCGAAGAACTGAATTGCGGTTGTTTGGATCTGGTAGACGTCATACTCATCGAAGCCGTTGATCAATGAACCCGTTGATGTACCGGCAAACTTAACTCCAGCAGGGCTGGCAAGGGGGTTGTCAGTCAAAAAGGCGACTAGCAGGTCATTGCCATTAATTTGCAGAGGTAAGTCGGGGTGATAGCTGACTTCGCCAGAGAGCGCCCAGGAGCCAACGCTAGTCTGATAACTCAAGCCGAACAGTTCCAGATCTTCAGGATAGGCTACCGTGTATTGGCCGGTAAATGCAGCTGTCCCACCAAATGCTGGATGAGCGCCTGCTGCTCGAATAGCACTAACGTAGGGTAATCTGCTGTGGTAGTTGATGTAGTAAGCGCCAAACTCGGTGTCGATGCTCTCCGCAAAGTAACGAGTGGATAAACCGAACTGGCCGCTATCGTCAGGCTCTTGGTCGGCGGCAGTACGATCGGCGAAAGTTGTCGGAGCTATACCGGGAATACCGGTTAAATTGAACTTGTCTGGAAGTGAAGATCCAAATGCCAATCGATTACAGCCATCAGCCGCCCAGTCAGCCCCCGAGAAGAGAGTCCCGCAGCCATCGACCACGGTCTTTTCCCACTCCAGTTGGTAGAACCCTTCGACCGATAGATTATCGGTCAGGCCGGCGGAGGCAAACAGCATGTTAACCGGCATCAGCCCCTCTTTGATTTCGGCACCGGGGCGACGAAACGCGGAGACATCCACCGGGTTGATGGTGTTGATACCGCCCTGGATAAAGGTGGACTCTCCCCAGCTGATTACCTGCCTGCCTAAACGCAGATCGATAGGGGTGTTAGCGACTTCAAATTCGCCGTAGATGTAAGCATCCAAAATCTCGGCACCGGAGAATTTGGCCAGATCATGGAAGCCATCGTCACTCAGTTTACCGGGGGTGTAGCTGTTGACGACGTTGCCGTGATCCTGGTCGCCGTCCTTGAGTTCGAAGTCGTACCAGTACTTACCGCGGACAAAGGCGCCGATATTTTCATAGCGCAGTGACAGACCGTGCACCCCCTTGAAGGTCTTGGTGAAGGCGTCGTGTTTATCGAAGTTGAGGGTGCCATCGTCCATGGTATTGGAGGGTGCGGCGCCGCCATTACCGATCGAGTAATAGGCTTTGTCACGCCCCGCAGCGCGCCAACTGGCACCGATCGACAGCGACGAATCGAAGCTGCCTTCTACCTCACCGAGGCTGAAGGTTACTGCGTGAACCGGTTGGGCGCTGAGGGTTGCCAGTAAGATCGCGGCACCCAGAGGCGCGAGCGCGAAGCTGCGTCCAGGCAGCGATACAGGCTTTTGCAAGTCCGTAGTCTTCATGATTCCACCTTCTATCTAATTTATAATTATATTTATAGTGTTTATGGGCAGCGGCGAGTGATTTGTTGAGACACCCTAGGAGCCTGTCGCTATGCCTACGCTATCCTATGCCAAGTGTTCAAACAGCCACCTATCCGAACACGCCAAGTTACTATCTCTTGGCGCATATTGATTAACCTTTGTGCCAATATCAATAAGTTAACTTAACTACGCATATAGCCTTAAAAGTCGAACTCATGCACTATATTTAGTCTTGTTTAGATGATTTTCGAGTAGATCCGAGCGTTACGGTTGCTGTTGCTCTGAGATATTCTGGGTTTCCAACCTGGAAACCCTTGGTGCCCTGCATCCACATTAGCTTGAACATTTTTAAATAATTACAATAACGTACTGGGTTAGCGGTTATGGCTAGTTATATTTTTTTCCTTTCATGCATCGATTTCAGACATAACAATCTGTCGCTGCGTCGGTTTTACCTTGTTAGCCTGGGATTGCTGCTGACCGCCTGGCTGGGTGCGGCCACGCTGGCGCATGCGGCACTGCCGGATCGCACCACACGCCCAGCCGCGCAAGTAAACCCTGGGCATCGCTTTGCGTTGATGGATATCACCGCGATGGGTAATCGTCTGTTGAGCGTAGGCGAACGGGGACGCATCCTGATCTCATCCGATCAGGGTGCGAGCTGGCGTCAGGCGCAGGTACCGGTATCCGTTTTTCTGACGGCGGTGACGGCGGCGACAGACGAGATCGCCTGGGCCGTGGGCCATGATGGCACCCTGATTAAAACCAGTGACCGTGGTGAGAACTGGCGCCTCGCCCTCGACGGCACTCAGATCAATCAATTAATTGCAGATGACTACCCGCGTTTGCTGGCTAGCGCCGAAGCCGATCCGAATAGCTCCGAAGAGTTCCTGGATGAGTTACGATTTCGCACCGAAGATGCTCAATTAGCTCTGCAAGATAAACACCTGCGCACCCTGTTGGACGTCGCCTTTGTCGATGCTGACAACGGTTATGTGCTGGGCGCTTACGGCTTACTGCTGGCAACACAGGACGGCGGCCGGAGCTGGCAACCGATGCTTGAGGCGCTGGATAATCCGGACGGATTTCATCTCAATAGCATCGCCTTTAGCGACACCGCAGTGCTGATTGCCGGGGAAGCGGGCACCCTGTTCAGGCGTCGCTATGACGATGATCAATGGCAAACATTGGACTCTCCCTACGAGGGATCTTTTTTCGGCGTGCACGCCCTGGGCGATGACCGCCTGGTGGTTTATGGCCTGCGCGGAAATGCGTTTATCAGCGATGACGGCGGCGATAACTGGCAACAGCTGCAGCTGCCGCTCAACCGTACCCTGACAGGCGCCGCTCAACTGGAGGATGGCACGCTGGTGTTAGTCGGCAGTTTCGGCGCCGTGTTGGTCAAACCGCCGGGGCAGCCATTCAGGATGCAGCGATTAGCCATCCCAGCGCCAAGCATGTCGGTGCTACCACTGCCCGATGGCCGGATCATCGTCGTCGGCTTAGCCGGTGCTCAACCCCTGGCTCTATCGCCCGTTGTATCCACCTCGCCATCCAGCGCTAAGCAAGGAAACTGATCATGAAGTACACCAAACAACAGGATCATCACCTTTTACACCCGTTGGATGATTCAGAAGCGATGGTAGAGCAGTTACTGTTCGGCAAACGTCCTCTGTTGTTGCTGATCTTTCTCGCCCTGACCAGCCTGTTTGGCTACTACGCCTCGCAGATCACCATGGGGGCCAGTTTTGAGAAGATGATCCCCACCTCGCACCCCTATATCGCCAACTATTTGAATAATAAAGAACAGCTGGCGGGCTTGGGTAACACGTTGCGGATTGCGGTGGAAACCACCGAAGACGATATTTACAGCGCCGAGTTTCAAGAAACCCTGAAGCAGATTAACGATGAGGTGTTTTTTATTCCCGGGGTGGATCGTTCCGGGTTGAAATCGATCTGGATGCCCGAGGTGCGCTGGACCGAAGTGACCGAGGAGGGATTTGTCGGCGGGCCGGTGATCCCTGCCGATTACGATGGCTCCGAGACGGAATTAGACAAGCTGCGTGATAACGTTGCCAAGTCTGGCAGCATCGGCTCTCTGGTCGCCAATAACGCCAGGTCGGCGATCATTCTGGCACCGCTATACGATATCAATTCAGAGACCGGTGCACCGCTGGATTACGACCAACTCTCGGAGCGGTTGGAACTACTAGTACGGCAGAAATATGAATCCGAAACGGTCAAAATTCACATCACCGGCTTTGCCAAGGTGGTTGGGGATCTGATCGAGGGCGCGTCCAAGGTAGGACTGTTCTTCGCCGTGGCTATCCTGATAACCCTAGTACTGATGTATCTCTATTCGCGCTGCTGGACCGGCACCCTGGTGCCCTTAGGCTGTTCACTGGTGGCGGTGATCTGGCAGCTGGGATTGTTACGGATGCTGGGATTCCAGCTGGATCCGTACTCGATGCTGGTACCGTTTCTGGTCTTTGCCATCGCTATTTCGCACGGCGTCCAGATCGTTAACGCGACCGCTATCGAAGTGGGTAACGGGGTCGATAAATACCAGGCTGCGCGCCGTGCGTTTAAAATGTTGTACATCCCCGGTTTTATCGCACTACTGAGTGACGCCATTGGCTTTACCACCCTGATGGTGATCGATATCGCGGTGATTAAAGAGTTGGCGATCGCTGCCAGCCTGGGGATCGCAACCGTTGTCCTGACCAACCTGGTACTGCTGCCGATCGTTCTTTCCTACACCGGCGTCCGCGCGGCGGGCGATCACTTCAACATCCTTGAAAAGCTGTGGAATGGATTGCAGTCTTTTACCCGCCCGGTGCCAGCTACGCTGACGGTGATAGCTGCTGCCGCGCTGGTGATCTGGGGGGTGGAATACAGTCGCGACCTGAAGATTGGAGACCTGGACGCCGGTGCACCCGAGCTGCGTCAAGATTCGCGCTACAACCGCGATAACGCCTTTATCACCGCCAACTTTGCCACCAGCGCCGACCTATTCGTGGTCATGGTGAAGACCGCCGATGCGGCCTGTGTCAGTTACGACACCCTGACGGTGGTCGAAGATTTCCAGGCAATGATCGAAACCCAGACGGGCGTGCAGTCGTCATTCTCAATGGTTAACGTGGCCAAGCGTGGCCTGGTGGGGATGAACGAGGGTAACTTCAAATGGGCTGCGTTATCTCGCAACCAGTTAGTGATGAACTCCGCAACCAGTGGTAAACATGTACCGCCAGGGATGGTCAACAGCGCCTGTAACTTTATCCCGGTGGTGATCTACCTCAACGATCACAAAGCGGAAACACTCACCCGTGTCGCTGATGCGGCCGCAGCTTTTGCATCCGAGCACAACGATGCTCAGATTCAGTTCGAACTGGCAGCAGGTAACGCGGGTATCGAAGCGGCAACCAATATCGTGATCGAAACAGCACAATATCAGATGCTGGCATGGGTTTACGGGGTGGTCGGGCTACTGGTATTCCTGACCTTTAAATCGGTAAAAACGGTCATCTGCATCATCGCGCCGCTGGCGATGACCTCGGTGCTTTGTCAGGCACTGATGACCTACATGGGTATCGGGGTCAAAGTGGCCACGTTACCGGTGATCGCGCTGGGGGTCGGGATCGGCGTGGATTACGGCATCTATATTTACACCAAGCTGGAAAGCTATCTGAAGTCGGGCGAATCACTGACCGAGGCCTACCTGCTAACCTTGCGTAGCACCGGCAAAGCAGTTGCCTTTACCGGCCTGACCCTAGCGATCGGCGTGGGCACCTGGGCCTGGTCACCGATTAAATTCCAGGCCGACCTGGGTATCCTGCTTACCTTCATGTTTCTATGGAATATGCTCGGTGCGCTGGTATTACTGCCCGCGTTGGCGCGACTCATCCTGCATCCCAAGGAGCCTCGCCGGGTGACAACGGTGTAGGTTGGCATTTATTCCGACACCGGCATCAACGGCGGCGGTTTAAAACCCGAGCGCCATTGTGCTTAACGTGATCCCGCTGTTATCAGCGGACAGCAAAGCGCATTATTTATTAAAACAATTGTATGAGTGACTATTGCCATGAGTGACTACCGCCACCCCTACCGTGATATGCAGTTCGTCATCAATGATCTGATCGGCGTCGATGCGCTGTGCCAGACCCTGAATCTTGAGGAGGTTAACGCAGAACTCTGCAACGCTATTCTGGACGAGGCGGGTCGACTCGGCACAGAGGTGTTGGCACCGCTGAATCGCGTTGGCGATCAGAACGCACCGACGCTGGACGCACAGGGGGTGCAGCAGACGCCTGGTTTTGCCGAGGCCTACCAACAATACGTCGACAGTGGCTGGGGATCGCTAACCGCAGCCGAGGCGCATGGTGGCCAAGGGTTACCGAACCTGCTGGGTACGGCGGTGAATGAGATCTGGCAATCGGCCAACATGGCGTTTGCACTCTGCCCGATGCTGGGCCAGGGCGCGATCGAATCGATCACCCATCACGGTAGCGACGAGCTGCAGCAGAAATACCTGCCTAAAATGGTCAGTGGCGAGTGGACCGGCACCATGAACCTGACCGAGCCGGGAGCGGGTTCCGATCTGGCCGCGATTAAGACCCGCGCCGTGCCTGATGGCGACCATTACCGGATCAGCGGGCAGAAGATCTTTATCACCTGGGGCGATCATCAGATGACTGACAACATCGTCCATCTGGTACTGGCCAGACTACCTGATGCCCCGGCCGGGGTGAAAGGCATATCCCTGTTTATCGTGCCCAAGTTTTTGCTCGATGAGCAGGGAAACCCGGCCCAGCGCAATGACGTCAAGGCGGTATCACTGGAGCATAAACTTGGGATCCATGGCAGCCCCACCTGCGTCATGAGCTTCGGCGATGACGGCGGCGCGATCGGCTACCTGATCGGCGAGGAGAACAAAGGCCTGTCCTACATGTTTACGATGATGAACCATGCCCGTCAGGGTGTGGGCCTGCAGGGCCTGGCGATCTCTGAACGTGCTTACCAGCATGCAGTGGATTATGCCAAAGAGCGGCTCCAGGGGACGCAGCGGGATGGCAGCCAGATCGCGATTATCAAACACCCCGATGTGCGCCGGATGCTGATGCAGATGCGCGCATCGATCGAGGCGATGCGTGCGTTGTCATATCTGGCCTCTGCCGAGATCGATCTGGCCCAGGGCGTGCAGGATCAGGAACAGGCCCGTATCCATCAGGGCCGGGTTGAGCTACTGACCCCGATCGTTAAAGGCTGGCTCACCGAGCTGGCCCAGGAGGTGACAAGCCTGGGCGTGCAGATTCACGGCGGCATGGGCTATATCGAAGAGACCGGTGCCGCGCAGTACTCGCGTGACGCACGGATTCTACCGATCTACGAAGGCACCACCGGCATTCAGGCGCTGGACCTGGTCGGTCGTAAGAACCTGGCTAACGGTGGCCAATTAATGGCACAGTTGCTGACCGAGATCGATGCCACCCTCACCCTAGTGGATGCGGCCGGCGAACCACTGAGCCCTGTTGCCAAGGGGTTACGCCATGCCTTAAAAGACGGCAGGGAAGCGCAACAATGGTTGCTGGACAGTGCCGCTAACGACCCTCTGGCTGCCGCCAGTGGCTGCGTGAGCTTTATGATGCTATTCGGCTACCTGAGTGGCGGCTGGTTGATGGCGCGCAGCGCGCTCCGGGCTCAGGCGATGCTTGACGTAGGCGACGGTGATGCGACGTTCTTAAAGGCCAAACTGATCACCGTACAGTTTTACGCGGAGCAGCTCTTGCCGCGCACAGGCGCCTGTTTGGCCGCCGTAGTATCGGGCAGCACAGCAACCATGGCCCTGCCTGAAGATCAATTCTAACCCGCAAACCGTAGCAGAACCCGCGGGGCCAAGAAGGCCTAGGCGACTCAGGTCGCCTTTTTGGCCGGCGCGGGTCTGCAGCACGGATGGCAACAGCGCACGCGGGGCGTTGCTCGCGATCTACGGGAGATACGGATCACCCCGAATTTCCTGTTACCCGACGGCAATGGGGCGAAACAGCGAAGAGCTCGGACAAAAATTCTGGTATATCTATACCTAAATACTCAACCCGATCACGCTACCTGAGCATTCAACCCCATCACTCACTCAAGGCGATGTCTGACAATGGCGCATGAGGCAACGACACAGGCGAGCTGGGCGGTCGCTATCAAGCGTACCTTGGAAACCTACGGCTGCGACCCGACTCCGATCTTTGCGGCCGCCGATATCTGCCTGGAAGATCTGAGCGACCCTAACGCCCGCTTTCCTACCCACAAGACGTCCGCGCTGATGCAACACTCGGTGGCGGCAACCGCAGACCCGGCCTTCGGCCTGGCCGTGGGTCGGCACATGCGCCCCACGTCAGCACATGCGCTGGGGTTTGCTATCTGGGCTTCGAATAACCTGCGCGAAGCGATCGAGCGGGTACAGAAGTTTTTCAAGATTTTCACTACCAGCTGCTACTGCAGCATCGAAAGACAGGGCGATCAATACCTGATCCGCTCACACGCCTACCCCGCTTACCAGTCGGTGATCAGTTCGGAAGATCAGGAAGCGATGTTCTCTACGATCCTGCAAACTTTCCGCCATCTGGTCCCAGGACGCTTAAACGTCAGTCGGGTTGGCCTGTCGCGCCCGGGGCCACCTAAGAATGTGGCCGATTTCGAGCGCTTCTTTAAATGCCCGATCGAATGGGGCTATAACGGCATCTACATACTGCTCAAGGCCGAACAGGTCGAGGCCCAGCTGCCGACCGCCAATGCAGAGCTGGCGCTGCAAAGCGATAAGCTGTGTCAGGACTATATCGTCAGATTCGACCGCCAGGATATTATCAACCAGGTCTCCAACACCCTGGTGGAGATGCTGCCGCAAGGGGAGCCGGGGATGGCCGAAGTCGCCTCCAAGCTGATGCTCAGCAGCCGCACCCTACAGCGCAAACTTAAAAGCCAGAATAGCTGTTTTAAACAGCTACTCGAAGATGTGCGCAAGGAGATGGCGATCCAGTATATCCGCCAGACCCATGTCCCGATTGGTGAAATCAGCTATCGACTGGGATTTGCCCACATCAACAACTTTTCCCGCGCGTTCAAACGCTGGACCGGCAAGACACCGCTCGATTACCGTGACAGCAAATACTGATTGGCGAGCGCTATTCAAGCAACTCCTTAACTTTCACTCGGTTGTTTCTATCCCGGCTTTGACAAATCAACGCGTCGCTACCCAGAGATAAATTCGCTTTAGCCTGGCGGTCGTACAGCACCACATTGACCGTCGCCGCAAGGTTTAGACAGCCGCGGGTGGGAATATAAACCACCGCATCGGCTCTATCGATCAGTTCCTGGCTGAGCGTCCCATCTTCCGGTCCGAACAGATAAAAAGCCTTGGCCGGATGCTGGAATTCCGGCAGTGGTATAGCGCCCTCTACCAGTTCAACACAGACCAGCTGCCGATCATCGGGGATGCTTTGCAGCATAGAACTCACCCCCAACAGAGGAATATCACCACTGACATTTTTGGTGTCGGTACTGAACTTGGCAGCACGCTGATAGCGCTCGCCCGTGTAAAAGACCGCATCGGCACGAAAGCACCCCGCCGCACGCATAACAGAGCCGACATTGGACGGGCTTTTGGGATTAATCAGGCCGATACTGACGCTTTCAGATTGCATCTATTCCCTCTCTAAATCTACTACATAAACACCGGCAGAGAATCGATTAACCCTGACCCGCTTGAAAATTTCTGCTGCGTTGCTCTACCTCTTGCATCCATGCGGTCGTGCGGTCGTGCGGCAAACCCGGCGCTCTTAAAGTAGAGAAGGGCCAAATTTCACGCTCGTTTCTGGTCAATAGAATCCCTATTCACAAACTGCGTCCCTGCAGCTTGCCCTACGGGCAGCTATTGCTGTGTAAATCGGTTGTCCTGCCGATTTATCTTCGCATATAAAGGATACATCAGACTCAAAATACAGCGCCCCCGCTACCAGCACTACAACCGTTATTCTCGGTCAGCTGCCAAGCCCCATCAAACCTCAGCCATTAAAACACGCATGGGTAATCAGCGTTCAACCCGTGCAAGGTTGCTGTCAAGTTGCTTGCGCAGTTCCTGCTCATCGGCCGGTATGCTGGTTATTTTATCTGGTTTACCATCAGAGGATAGGAATATCGCAACGCCATCCTGCAGATTGTACTGGCGTGCAAATGTCTGCCCCTGAGGCGTTCCCAGGTCAGCTACCACAAACAGGATTCGATCCTCATAGTCGCCCTTGACTACGTTAAGGCGATTGAGGGCATCGCCGCCGGCCGGTGAATAGCTTTCTACTCCCAGTACCAATGACGGCGTACCCTGGCCGATAACGGATAGATCTGTGCTTATGGGCGTCATCATGGTCTGGGTAGCGATAAAGACACCTGCGGCCAAGACGGCAATAACAGCGAAGGGAATACTGATGCGTTTAAACATGTGTTTAGCGTTCTCCGAGAACAAGCCTCTGGTTTAAGGTCCGGCCCTCTAGGGCCAGCATGGAAAGACAGCTTTTGAGGCACTCATTTCGGCCATGAGTTCCAATAATATTTTTGAATCGTGAAACGGGTGGGGTTCGGTCTTGCCTTTGTCTGCGTAGAAACAAAAAAAGGGGGGGGGACAGCCTACATTTGACAACCAATTCAAACTGAGCAGGTCAAGGAACAGACCTAATGGCCCCCAGGGAGCTGCGCTTCACCTAGTGAGACAGGGATCGGTCCATTGCTGCCTCTGTAGGTTTGCAGAGTAATGCCTGACGTTAATCACCTGAAGATCGAAAAGCAGACACAGGGCGCGCCGTTCAAAGCATCAGCCATCAAAAAATCACCGCCCAAGAGGGGACGCTCAAGTACGATTGGGAACCTTTAATCTTGAGACCAGTTGCTGAAGGTGGTTCACCTGCTCATCAACAGCATGAGTAACAGACCGAATCTCACTGGCCGTACGGGTCGTGCCGCTTGCGGCTTCGGAGATAACCACAATGTTACGATCCATTTCTGTTGCAACTTGGGTTTGTTCTTCGGCGGCTGTAGCAATCTGAATGCTCATTTGAGCAATGGTATCTACGGACAAGACGATCTCATGCAATGCCTGACCCGCGTCTGATGCTTGAGCAGAGCTCTGCTTGGCCTGGTCGCTGCTATCCCCCATCGTCTTTACTGCATTGGATACCTGATCCTGCAAGCGTCCAATAATGTTTTGAATATCATTAGTCGCCTCTTGTGTCCGCTGGGATAGGGCTCTAACTTCATCGGCTACCACCGCAAACCCTCTGCCTTGCTCACCTGCTCGAGCCGCTTCAATAGCTGCGTTAAGTGCTAGCAAGTTTGTCTGCTCGGCGATTCCTTGGATGACAGTGACCACTTGACCGATCTCTTGGCTGTCATGACTTAACGCATCAATAACGTTCGAAGAGGCGCTTAGTTGCAGGGACAACTGGTTGATGTTTTCACTCAGATTGGCTACCACCTGATCACCGGCGAGTGCGTGCTGATTAGCCAAAGAAGCTGCTTCAGCAGTTTGCGCAGCATTACCGGCTACTTCTTGCACTGTACTGGTCATCTGATTCATTGCTGTAGCGATCTGATCCAGTTCGTTCTGTTGCCGCTGGGTATCTACTTCACTTGCCGCCGCAGTGTTTGATAGTTGAGTTATCTGATTATTAACATCTTCACTCAAACGCTGCACCCCATGCACAACACCACCAACCTTCTCAAGCATTTGATTGTACGCTGTAAAAATCTTACCAATCTCATTATCACTGGTCTCTGTAGTGATAGGTTGTGAAAAATCACCCTGACCTACCGACTCTAACCGCTTTCGCAGTAGATCGACCTGAGCCATTAGCCAACTCATCCCGCAGAAGCGACTCAGCAACGCAACAATCAAAATCCCTAACGCGAGAAACAAGGCCAGTGTCTGCTGTTGTTTAACCTCTGCGGTAGACGCTGCGGCCATCATCACGACGGCCTTATTCATTTCAACGAGAATCACAGGCGATTGTCGGTGTAGCTGCTCGAGGGTACGTCTGCCGGGGGTTTGAAGATAAGCGTCGATGGCGATTTTATACTGATCCCAAAGCCCTCCTACATGTTGCAACTGTTTGCTTATTACAGGACTACTTGGCGCGACAATACCGGCTTGGGAATCACCGCTGATTAACTTTTTATGGGAGTGCTCGAAGAGCGACAGTGTTTTTTCTAACGCGGCACGTTGTTCAACACCTTGTGCAACCATCAGCGCTTCTTTGGCTAGACGCTGACTCAGCATTCTTTGGCGGCCTGCAACATTGATAGTCTCAGCATCTGCCGACAATGAAAAATAGAGGGAGGTTACCGTTGTCCCAGCAAGGACAATGATCAGTGAATAAGAGAATAGAAATTGGGTATCGATTTTCTTCAGACCTAGGGCCCGCAGAACAGCATCCAAAGTAACTGCAATTCGTAAAAACATGATTGTTGCGTCCTTGCCTGTCGTCTAGAAACGTTACTGCCTGACAATCTTCAGCCTGACAATCTTCGGTCTGAAATATCTATGTTGGATCTGACCCATAAGCCAGTTACAAGAGTGTAGTTCAAAAAAAATGACCTCTGTACGATGAATATTCCTTTACCCTGATATTACAGTAAAAAAAGGCTCGTTTGGTTGGCTACTGCTAGCCCCCACTTCTTCATTAATTACGTAATGTGGTGCTGGCATCTGGACGCAACATCCCTGCCCGGCCTGCAGGTCTGTAGGTCTGTAGGTCTGTAGGTCTGTAGGTCTGTAGTGTACAAATATAATACTTAATCGAATCTAGGCGTTCTGATACCGACGTAATGGCGTCGCGATTTAACTCAAGCTGGGCAAACCCATGGAGTCGAGTATCGCAGAGTGATGGCTGTCCCCAGTGCGGTATTGGAGTGGCCGTTGTTCCATAAAGGCCATGCC
>JBALTG010000115.1:11636-14957 GCA_036964625.1 Motiliproteus sp. | reverse complement strand
GACAAAAATGAGCGGGGAATCTGGCCGAAATGAGGGTTTCGCAGTAGGTCAGTCTATTCTCGGTCAGCCTCCTGGCCAGATTGACCCTTCTGGGAGGCTCAGGTAGTGTTAGCGCTTTCTCAACCACCCCTCCAGATGGCGACCCGCATGCCCCGCAAGTCACAACCTGCCGATTTTGAAACCAGCCTTTCAGAGCTCGAACTCCTCGTTAATCAGATGGAGCAGGGCGACCTGTCGCTGGAAGCGTCGCTGCAGGCATTCGAACAGGGGATTCGCCTGACCCGCGAATGCCAACTTAAACTGAATCAGGCTGAACAGAAGGTGCAAGTGTTGATCGAACAAAACGGCGATGTCGAAGCGATCAACTTTGAAACCGGCGAACCCCTGGGCGACTAACCTCCTATGGACCTACAACAACAGATTCAACCGCTGTGCGTCCGGGTCGAGCAGACCCTGGAAAGGCACTTCGAGGCGTCCCAGGGACACGGATTAAATGCCCCGCAACGACTCCATGAGGCGATGCGCTACAGCCTCTTCAACGGCGGCAAACGGCTCCGCCCGGTACTGGTCTATGCCAGCTGCCTGGCACTGGGCGGCCAGTTACACCAGGCCGATGCGGCTGCCGCCGCGCTGGAGTGCATCCATGCTTATTCCCTGATCCACGACGACCTGCCAGCGATGGACGACGACAGCCTGCGCCGCGGGAAGCCGACCTGTCATATCGCCTTTGACGAAGCCACCGCCATTCTCGCGGGCGACGCCCTGCAGCCGCTAGCCTTTGAGCTACTGAGCCAACCCGCTAGCCAGACCCCGGTGATCCAGCTGCAGATGATTAACATCCTCGCCCAAGCCAGCGGTGACGGCGGCATGGTGGCAGGACAGATGGTTGATATCACAGCCGAAGGCCAGCAGCAGACCCTGCCGCAACTGGAGCAGATGCATCGCCTCAAAACCGGCGCGCTGATCAAGGCGGCAGTGCAGCTGGGAGCCCTCGCCTCAGGCAACAGCGATGCGGCCAGCCTGGCAGCACTGACGGACTATGCCGCCGCGATCGGCCTGGCGTTTCAGGTTCAGGATGATATTCTGGATATCGAAAGTGACACCCTGACCCTGGGTAAGACTCAGGGTGCCGACCTGGCCAAAGACAAATCAACCTACCCTGCACTGCTCGGCCTCGAGAGCGCCAAGAGTAAAGCTGCCGAATTGCACCGGCAGGCCCTGGACGCCTTACAGAGCATGCCTCTGATGCCTCAACAAGGCATCCCGGATACCGATCTGCTACGCCAGATTGCCGACTACATTATCGCCCGCAATCATTGATTGCTGGCCGCCAGGTCTAGGCTAAAACCGATGCATAGTGCGCTACCCAGGACCCGACCGACCACCCCGCTGCTGGATCAGATCGACGCGCCTGCCGATCTGCGACGACTCCAGTCACCCCAGCTAGGCGAGCTTGCCAATCAGCTACGCAGCTATCTGCTCTACAGTGTCGCCCAGAGCGGCGGCCACTTTGGCGCAGGCCTCGGCGTGGTCGAACTCACGGTCGCACTGCACTACGTTTTCGACACCCCCAACGACAGCCTGATCTGGGATGTCGGCCATCAAAGCTACCCGCATAAACTGCTTACCGGTCGCCGCGACGCGCTGCTCAACATCCGCCAGGCGGAAGGCCCTGCGCCCTTTCCCAAACGCGACGAGAGCCCCTACGACTGCTTCGGCACCGGTCATTCAAGCACCTCGATCAGTGCGGCACTGGGGATGGCACTGGCGTACAAACTGAAACAGGAGCCCTACCGCGCAGTGGCTATTATTGGTGATGGCGCGATGACCGGCGGGATGGCGTTCGAAGCGCTCAATCATGCGGCCCACACCGGTGCCGACCTGCTGGTAATTTTGAACGATAACGACATGTCGATCTCAGCCAACGAGGGCGGACTGGCCACCTACCTGAGCAAGCACCTGCGCAGCGCCTTCAGACCCGACCCCGATGCCCCCGACCGCCACAGTGAACGCACCGAGTCCGGCACTACCGCCGCGCTGTTTGAAGCGCTGGAGTTCAACTACAGCGGCCCTATCGATGGCCACAACTTGGAACTGCTGGTGGCGACGCTACAGCGCTTACGTCAGGCCAAAGGCCCGCAGTTTCTGCATATCGTCACCACCAAGGGCAAGGGTTTTGCTCCGGCTGAGCGGGATCCGGTCGGCTACCATGCGATCACCAAGCTGCCCTCCCCCAACGACAGCAGCAGTCCTTCCCTGCCCGGAATCCCCTACTCGGATGTTTTTGGCCGCTGGCTGTGCGACCGAGCGCAGCAGGATACTCGCCTGGTGGCGATAACGCCCGCGATGAGCGAGGGTTCCGGAATGGTCGACTATGCACGCCGTTTTCCCGAACGCTTTTTCGATGTAGCGATCGCCGAGCAGCACGCCCTGACCCTGGCAGCGGGCCTGGCGTGCCAACAGCTGAAACCGGTCGTGGCGATCTACTCAACCTTCCTGCAGCGCGGCTACGACCAACTTATCCACGACATTGTGCTCCAGCAACTGGACGTGCTGCTGGCGATAGATCGCGCAGGCTTAGTCGGCGAAGACGGGCCGACCCACCACGGCAGCTTCGATCTGAGCTTCCTGCGCTGTATTCCCAACCTGGTCATTATGGCCCCTGCTGACGAAGCCGAAACCCAGCGTTTACTGGAAACCGGCTACCGACACCCGGGACCCGCGTGCGTTCGCTATCCGCGCGGCAAAGGCCCGGGAACCGCCCTGTTGGACAATCCGCAACCGATCCCGCTGGGCCAGAGCCGAACCCTGCGCCACGGACATCAAGGCGCGATTCTTAACTTCGGCAGCCTGCTCACCGAAGCAAGCCGGGTCGCCGAAGCGCTGGATCTGACCCTGGTCGATATGCGCTTCGTTAAACCGCTGGATCAGACCCGGCTCACCGAGCTGATCGGCGACCACTCGGTGCTGGTGACCCTGGAGGAGAATGCCATCGCGGGGGGTGCAGGGTCAGGCGTCAACGAATGGCTGGCACGACAGCCGCAAAGCTCCGCCATCAAGCTGATCAATCTGGGTCTGGAAGATGATTTTATCGGCCACGGCGGTGCACCGCAGTTACGGCGCCAGGCAGGACTGGACAGCGCCAGCCTGATTGAAAAAATCAGCCCCCTGCTCACGCCACCTCAATAGAAAGACGGCCTAAGCCTGACGCTGCGGATACCCAGATTGAAAAAATCAGCCCCCTGCTCACGCCACCTCAATAGAAAGACGGCCTAAGCCTGACGCTGCGGATACCCAGATTGAAAAAATCAGCCCCCTGCT
>JBALTG010000115.1:4483-11536 GCA_036964625.1 Motiliproteus sp. | reverse complement strand
GCTCACGCCACCTCAATAGAAAGACGGCCTAAGCCTGACGCTGCGGATACCCAGATTGAAAAAATCAGCCCCCTGCTTACGCATCCTCAATAGAGAGACTGCCTAAGCCTGCGCCTTAACGGCGGATCAGGAGGGCTCGTTATCCTTGAAATGATGCTCTGACATCATATGTCCAAGCTTACCGGCCTTGGTCGCCAGATACTCCTCGTTGTGGCTGTTCTTGCCCACCTGCAGCGGCTCGCGCGCGACCACACTGACCCCGCACTGGACCAACGCAGCCACTTTACGCGGATTGTTGGTCATCAGCCTGACGCTGCGGATACCCAGGTGCTCAAGCATCGTTTGACACATACTGTAGTCGCGCAGATCGGCGGCAAAACCCAGCCGCTCATTGGCCTCGACGGTATCCGCGCCCTGATCCTGCAGGTGATAGGCACGGATCTTGTTTAGCAGCCCTATCCCGCGGCCCTCTTGGCGCAGATACAGAATCGCACCGCAGCCCTGCTCAGCAATCCGCTTCATCGCCTCCTGCAACTGAAAGCCACAATCACAGCGCATGCTAAACAACGCATCACCGGTCAGACACTCAGAGTGAAGCCGAGTTAACACCGGCTCGCCGGTGGCGACATCACCCAGGGTTAACACAACATGTTCCTTGCCGGTCTTCGGTTCTTCGAAGCCATGCATGGTGAACGTACCCCAGGGGGTAGGAAGCTTAGAGGAGGCTATATAGCTGACTGGCACGTTAGGATTCCCAATAAAAGCGGCGATGCATTCTATCAATGTCGGACAATAATTAGCGAATTAATCAACAGATTTAAGTGCTATATCGTAGCTTCTGCTATATATACTAAAGTCTAACTGACTTGTCTGTCCGAAGAAACAGACTCTCTTTAGCCACCGGCCTTTTCAGCCATAAGCGAAAACAGCGGCTCCGGGAGGCGCGGGTCATGGAGGCAGAATCGCTATGAACATCCTGATTGCGGCACTCGCTATCATCCTTATCCTGGCAGCGCCTAAACTCTGGGCGCGCTACATCTTCTTTAAGCATAACCGCGGTCGCCACGATCTGCACCAAACGGGCGGCGAGCTGGTGTGCAAACTATTGCAAAAACTCCGCCTCACGGAGGTCCATCTGATCCGTGCCGAAAGCCGAAGCCACTACGACCTGTACACCAAAAGCGTCTGCTTGACCGAGGGCACGATGAACAACCACAGTTTGACCGCGCTGGTTCGCGCCGCATTTGAGGTCGGCCATGCGCTCCAGGATAAGCACCAGGGCGAGCTGAGCCGCTACCGTCACGGCTTACTGGAGCTGGCGGGGCACGGCGAACGGCTGGGATCGGGGGCGCTGCTACTCGCGCCGCTGTGCGCCCTGCTGGTGCCTAAACTGGGCGGATTACTGCTGGTATGCGCACTCATCAGCATGCTTACCGGGGCGCTGATCCAACTGCTGGTGATACCGATCGAATGGCAGGCCGGATTTCAATTTGCGCTGCCATTATTGATCCAGAGTCAACTCGAGCAGCAGGATCGGCAAGCGGTACGCGAGATTCTCACCGCCTGCGCCCTGAGCCACTTTGCCTATGCGCTGGCCAACCTGCTCGACGGCCGCCACTGGCTTAAAGCACTAGGACTCCGGCCGCGCAACTGCGATTAACGCCAGCCGTAAGCACGTACCTCATCCCTAACCTAGACCTACCGTAAGTCCGCACTTAACCTCGCAGGCTGCTGAAAAGCGTTGGCGAGGCCGCCAAGACGTATTGGCAACGCAGGTAGCTAT
Organism: Motiliproteus sp.; assembly: GCA_036964625.1. Lineage (GTDB taxonomy): Bacteria > Pseudomonadota > Gammaproteobacteria > Pseudomonadales > Balneatricaceae > Motiliproteus. The sequence continues at coordinate 9,753 of JBALTG010000115.1, read as the reverse complement.
TCAACAGCCTGCTAACCCCACCACTGCCAGCCCAGGTAGCAGCCTTGCAGCACAAGCCAGGCGTAGAGGCCGGCCAGCACATCATCGAGCATGATACCGAACCCCCCTGATACCTGCTTATCAGCCCAACCGATCGGCTCTGGCTTGAGGATATCAAACAGCCGAAACAGGATAAATCCCAACAGCAGCCAGCCCCATCCCGGCGGCACCAGAATCAGGGTGATCCAAAGCCCTACAAACTCATCCCAGACGATCCCGCCGTGGTCATGCACGCCCAGATCGCGCGAGGTGCGTTCGCACAGATACACCCCGACCACGAACGCCACCACAATCACCGCCAGATAACCCCATAGCGGCAACTCCCGCAGCAGCAGATACGGCAGCAACGCCGCCAATGTACCCCAGGTACCCGGCGCCCGACGTGGCGCACCGCTGCCGAAACCGAAAGCGGCAAGATGGATGGGGTTACGCCAGTTAGGTCTGGGCAGAGACACACACAGCTCCGTTATTGTTGAGTAATAAAGCTCAGAGGGTAAAGTTCAAAGAGTGTAATTCAAGTCACAAGGCCAACCTAAACCGAATCAAAAATGCTGATAACCCTGCGCACTCAACGCGATCATCTCGCCGCCGGTTGCTCCGACCAAACCCGGCTCAGCACAGACCCGTCCGATGCGCCGACAATCGACCGCCAACCCGGATAATTTCTGAGCTAACAGCGCCTCGTTGGCGTCCGGTACCGTAAAGCACAGCTCAAAATCCTCACCCCCTGCCAACGCCCACTGCTGGGCACGCGCCGGATCAAACTGCGCCAGCATCGCCGCGGAATAGGGTAACCGATCCAACTCGATCTGTGCGCCCAGGTTTTCCGGCTTTAACAGGTGCCCCAGATCGGCCAGCAAGCCGTCGGAGATGTCCAAGGCCGCGCTGGCGATGCCCCGCAGGGCCTGGCCCAATTCAATACGCGCCGTTGGCTGGTAGAACCGCTGCAACAGGAACGGGTCCGGAACCTGATCGCTCGGCTGCCGCTGCAACAGTTCCAGCCCGGCCATGGCATCGCCCAGTGTGCCGCTAACCCAGATGCCATCACCGGGTTTGGCGCCACGCCGGGTTAATGCCTGCCCCTCAGGGACCCAGCCATGCACCTGCAGACTCAGGGTGCGGTGGCCGCGGGTGGTGTCACCACCGACCAGACTCAGACCATAACGCTGCAACGCGGCCGCCAGGCCTTGGCTGAATAACCGCAACCACGCCTCATCAGCCTCGGGCAGCGTCAGCGCCAGGGTCAACCAGGCAGGCGTGGCGCCCATCGCCGCCAGATCGCTGACACAGCTGGCCAACGCGCGGTGCGCCAACTGCTCGGCGTCAATGCCGGCGAGAAAATGGGTGCCCTCAACCAGCGTATCGATGGAAACCGCCAGCTGCTGGCCAGCGGGAACCGTCAACAAGGCACAGTCGTCGCCGATACCCAGATCGACACCCCGCCCATAACCCGGCAACGCGCTAAAGTAGCGCTCGATCAGCTCAAACTCTGCGATGCCCATGCGTATGCCTCAGCGCTTAGCGCTACCCACCTCTGCTTTACGCAAGTCCTGGGCAACCCGATCCAACACTCCGTTGATGTACTTGTGACTCTCGGTAGCGCCGAATATTTTGGCCAGATTGACCGCCTCGTTGATCGCCACTTTATAGGGCACATCGAGCATCGCTGCCAGCTCGTAGGAGCCCATCCGCAACACCGTCAGCTCGATCGGATCGAGCTCTTCGAGCTTACGATCGAGGTAAGGGACTATCGCCTGATCCAACACGGACGTTTGCGATGGTACCCCATGCAACAGACCGGTGAACAGCTTCATATCGGTCCGACTCATATCGTTCTCAGCACGAAATTCGGCCTCGATATCGTTGAGCGTAGAACCCGCCATATGCCACTGATACAGCGCCTGCAGCGCAAAACTACGTGCCTCGCGCTTCATCTCGGTCCGTGACGGCTTTTTAGCCTTTTTGGCCGGAACTTGACTGCCTTTCTGATCCGATGAACCGTCTGAATCACTCACTGCTTAACCCTCGAGCTGCTTAAGCAGGCTGACCATCTCTAGCGATGACAGCGCAGCTTCAGAACCTTTATTGCCGGCTTTAGTGCCGGAACGTTCGATCGCCTGTTCGATAGAGTTCACCGTCAGGATGCCATTGGCCACCGGAATACCGAAATCCATCGCCACCTGAGCGCAGCCCTTGGCGCTTTCGGCACTGACGTATTCAAAGTGCGGCGTACCACCACGGATCACGGCCCCCAGCGCGATGATGGCATCTTCGCGCTTCTGCTCGGCGACTTTCTGCACCGCCAGCGGGATCTCGATCGCACCAGGGACCCGCACGATACGGATATTGGCGGCTTCGACACCGTGGCGCTGCAGTGTATCCAGCGCACCGGCGACCAGGCTCTCAACCACAAAGGCATTAAAACGGCCTACGACGATGGCATAGCGGCCTGCGGACGCATGGGTAAAATCACCTTCAACAATCTGAACTGTCATCACTGTTTCCTTCTTTATAGTCGGGTAGATACGGGTCTGTTGAGATTACCGGATCAGCAATCGCAGGGAATAAACTCGACAACTTCGAGATCAAATCCTGACAATGCATTAAATTTAAGAGGCGAGCTAAGCAGACGCATCTTACTCACGCCCAGGTCACGCAAGATCTGCGATCCGGTGCCGATGGTCATGTAGGTTCCGGCACCATCGACATTAGCGGGTCGGGTCGGGCGCTGCTTAAGATAGGCATCGAGACTGGTCGCCAGATCCTCTGGCGCGCTGTCACCCAGCAACACCACGATACCGCTGCCCTCCTCGGCCACGCGTTGCAACGACTTACGCAGGGTCCATTTAGGCTCATCGGTACTGACACCCACCACATCACGCAGGGCATCGGCCATGTGCACCCGTACCAGGGTAGGCTGATCGGCCTCGATCTCCCCCTTCACCAGAGCGATATGGCTAGCACCATGGATCGAATCGCGGTAGCTGATCGCTTCAAACTCACCCTGATCGGTATGCAGGGTATAGCTGGCATCCCGCTCAACGGTGTGTTCGTTAAGAATCCGGTAGTGGATCAGGTCGGCGATGGTGCCGATCTTCAGCTGATGCTTCTCGGCAAACTTCTCCAGATCGGGACGCCGCGCCATCGTGCCGTCGTCGTTCATGATCTCGACGATCGCAGCGGCGGGCATGCAGCCCGCCAGACGCCCCAGGTCACAACCGGCTTCGGTATGTCCAGCGCGGCTGAGAACGCCACCGGGCTGCGCCATCAATGGGAAGATATGCCCTGGCTGGACGATATGTTCCGGTTTTACCTGCGGATCAACAGCGGTGCGGACCGTATGCGCACGGTCGGCCGCGGAGATACCGGTCGTCACGCCTTCGGCAGCCTCGATCGACAGGGTGAAATTGGTTGAATACTGAGCGCCGTTATCCTGCACCATCAGCGGTAACTTCAATTTCTTACAGTGTTCACGGGTCAGCGTCAGGCAGATCAGACCACGGGCATGGGTGGCCATAAAGTTAATATCTTCGGGACGCACCTTCTCGGCCGCGATGACCAGATCGCCTTCGTTTTCGCGATCCTCATCATCCATCAAGATGACCATTTTACCCTGCCGAATATCTTCAATCAGCTCGGCGGTGGAGTTAAGATCCATAGTGGCTCCTACTGCTCTTGTTTAAAAACAGTGTCTGTTATAACAGCGGCGGTGGAACGCCGCTGTCGAGGTAATTAAAATTAAAAGCCGTGCTCAGCGAGAAAGGCTCGGCTCAGTCCGCTCGGCGTTGCTGCGGGCGACTCGTCGTGCCCTGCGTCGTGCCCTCCATCGCGACCCTGTAGCAGACGCTCCAGATAACGAGCAATCATATCAACTTCCAGGTTAACCCGATGGCCGACCCGGTAATATTTAATCAGCGTCTGCTGCTGCGTATGGGGGACGATATTCAGCTCGAACACCCGCCCCTCAACGCCATTAACGGTCAAACTGACGCCGTCGATGGTGATTGAACCCTTGCTGGCGATATAGCGCGCCAGCGCCTCCGGGGCCTGGATCCGGAGCCGGATGGAGCGGCCATCCTCACGCAGCTCCAGCACCTCGCCGATGCCATCAACATGCCCACTGACAATATGACCACCCAGGCGGCTGGTCGGCAACAGCGCTTTTTCAAGATTGACCTTATCGCCGGTTCCCAGCAGCTCAAACTCAGTATGCGCCAAGGTTTCGCGTGAAACATCGGCCCAGAAACCGTCACCGGGCAGTTCCACCACGGTCAAACAGACGCCATTAACCGCGATGCTGTCACCCAACACCACATCGCTCAAATCCAATCGGCCTGAACGAATCCGCAGCCGCAGATCGCCACCCTGCATACGCCTGTCGGCAACGTCACCTACGGCTTCAATAATCCCGGTAAACATCGGTCTAATTTTCCTGCGCAAAACGAAAGTTAAGGCGCTGATCGCTCCCCAGCATACGCTGGTCGGTCAATTCCAGCCGATACTGCTGCGCCATCTGCTCCAACGGCAATGCGAACGCGGGCCGTGCATGCGCGCCGAGCAGCGTCGGCGCCTGATAGATCACCAGCTCATCGACCAGCTGCGCCTGGATAAAAGCACCGGTCAGGGTCGCGCCCGCCTCGAGCAACAGTTCATTACACTCGCGCTCACGTGCCAACCAGTGCAACACCGCCAGCGGCTCGATCGCAGCCACCTGAATCAAGGTCGCCCGGGCCTGTAACTGTTCGATCCGGGCCGTGCTGGCTGCGACGTAAAAGATCACCGTCTCACCGGGTTGCGCCAGAATCGCAGCAGCAACGGGCGTACGCAGCCGGGAATCGAGAATGACCCGCAGCGGCTGCCGTGCAACGATGGCCGCTAACTGAGCCGTCGAAAAGCCCGGGCCGAGTTGCTCGGCGCGCAGCGTCAGCGCCGGATCGTCATGCAGTACCGTTCCCACGCCGGTCAGGATCGCCGAGCTGCGCGCCCGCAAGCGCTGCACATCCGCACGCGCCTGCGGGCCGGTGATCCACTTAGATTCACCCGACGCCATCGCGGTGCGACCATCCAGACTGATCGCCTGCTTGATCCGCACATAGGGGCGCTGACGGCTCATACGCGAAATAAAACCAAGATTGAGCGCCTCGGCCCGGGCCTGCAACAACCCCCAACTGACCTCAACGCCCGCCTGTTGCAGGCGCTGATGACCCCGTCCCGACACTTGTGGATTGGGG
>JBALTG010000115.1:0-4388 GCA_036964625.1 Motiliproteus sp. | reverse complement strand
GGCCTGCAACAACCCCCAACTGACCTCAACGCCCGCCTGTTGCAGGCGCTGATGACCCCGTCCCGACACTTGTGGATTGGGGTCTTGCAGCGCCGACACCACCCTCGCCACTCCGGCGTGCAGCAGCGCATCGCAGCAGGGTGGCGTCTTGCCATAATGACTACAGGGCTCTAGCGTCACATAGGCGGTAGCGCCCTGCGCGGCGACACCGGCCTGCGCCAGCGCATTGACCTCGGCATGAGCTTCACCGGCTTTAACATGGTAACCCTCGCCCACCACCTGCCCCGCATTAACCAGCACGCAGCCGACTCGCGGATTGGGCTCGGTGGTATACAATCCAAGCTCTGCCCACTGCAGCGCCCGGGCCATATAGCGGTGGTCGGCAACAGAAAAGGTCATCAGGACTCTACCGGGGCAGGCGTATCGGTGGCAACCGACAGGGGCTGAGCGGCGAGTTTGTCGATCTCCGCCCGAAACTCGCTGATATCCTGAAAACTACGGTAGACCGAGGCAAAGCGCACATAGGCCACCTGATCGAGCTGGCGCAGGGCGCCCATAACCGCCTCGCCGACCACCATCGATGCGACTTCGCGCTCACCGGTGGCCCGCAGGCTGTGCTTGATCTGATTAATGCAGGCTTCGATCTGTTCGATACCGACCGGGCGCTTCTCCAGCGAGCGGAGAATGCCGGCACGCATCTTATCCTCGTCGAATGGCTGACGTGTGCCGTCCTGCTTGACCAGCCGGGGCATCAGCAATTCCGCCCCCTCGTAGGTGGTATAACGTTCGTTACAGGACAGGCACTCACGGCGGCGGCGCACCTGCACCCCTTCGGCGACCAGACGCGAGTCGATCACCTTGGTTTCGTGAGCTTTGCAAAACGGACAGTGCATCGCGTTAAACCTGCCTTAAAGAGCGTAAGCGGTCAAACCGCTAAGTTGGAGACGAAGAAGCCCCGATCTGGGTAGACCGGGGCTTTTAGCCAGTACTTAGGCCAGTGCTTAGTGCGCCGTTATTTGCTGTATACCGGGAAGCGGGCACAGAGTTCAAGCACCTGCTTCTGAACCCGGGCGATGGTCTGCTCGTTATTGATATCGTCAAGCACATCGCAGATCCAGCCGGTCAACTCAACCACTTCCGCTTCACCGAAGCCGCGACGGGTCACGGCGGGAGAACCGATCCGCAGGCCACTGGTCACGAAGGGCGAGCGTGGATCGTTAGGCACCGCGTTCTTGTTAACGGTGATATTGGCACGCCCCAGCGCGGCGTCAGCATCTTTACCGGTGATATCTTTGTTGATCAGATCAACCAGGAACAGATGATTATCCGTACCGCCAGAAACGATATCGATGCCGCGTGCGATAAAGGTCTTGGCCATCGCCTGAGCATTGCTGACTACCTGCTGCTGGTAGCTCTTGTACTCATCGCTCATCGCTTCTTTGAAGCAGATCGCTTTGGCGGCGATCACGTGCATTAACGGGCCGCCCTGACTCTCGGGGAACACCGCAAAATTCAGCTTCTTCTGCAGCGTTTCATCGCCATTCGACAGGATCAGACCACCACGCGGACCACCCAGGGTCTTATGGGTCGTTGTCGTGACCACATCTGCAATGGCGATTGGCGAGGGATAAACGCCCGCGGCAACCAGGCCTGCGACGTGCGCCATGTCGACAAACAGAAAGGCACCGACGCTGTCGGCGATATCACGAAAACGCTGCCAGTCAACAACCCGCGAGTAGGCAGAGAAGCCCGCCACGATCATCTTAGGCTTGTGTTGCTTGGCCAGACGCGCCACTTCGGCGTAATCGATCTCACCTGTTTCTGCATTCAGCCCGTACTGAACCGCGTTGTAGATCCGGCCCGAGAAGCTCACCGATGCGCCATGAGTGAGGTGACCTCCGTGGGCCAGACTCATGCCCAGCACGGTATCGCCCGGCTTACAGAGCGCCATGTAAACCGCTGCGTTGGCCTGCGAACCGGAGTGCGGCTGGACGTTAGCATAGGCGGCACCGTACAGCGCCTTGGCACGATCAATCGCCAGCTGCTCGATCACATCAACGTGCTCGCAACCGCCGTAGTAACGCTTCTCGGGGTAGCCTTCTGCGTATTTATTGGTCAAGCAGGAGCCCTGAGCTTCCATCGACAATTCGCTGGCATAGTTTTCAGAAGCGATCAGCTCGATATGCTCTTCCTGGCGCCGCTTCTCGGCAGCAATAGCCGCGCCGATCTCAGGATCAAAATCAGCAATCGTCAATGCGTTGTTCAACATGGGTATCCCCTAAATCAAGGTAGTCAGGCCGCAGATCCAAAAATAAGAACGAGCACGGCTGCGAGAAAGCCGCGAATTATACCTAATGAGCACTCAAATTCACATAAAAGCGACGCATAACGGATCAAAAATCGTTCATTCATAGATCGCATCGATGCGCTCTGTGTTCTGCTATCACAGCCAGCCCCACTATCCCTGCTGCAGGGCTAAGCACCCGAGATAGCACGAACACCTACCGCACAGCGCAGGCACGCGCTTTAGCCCACGATGGCCCTGCCCTTCATTGCCGCAATGCGCTAAAATCGCGGTCAATTTCCACCCAACACAGGTTAAACAGACCCATGGCTCAATTCGTCTTTACGATGCACCGAGTGGGCAAGATCGTGCCGCCCAAGCGCGAAATTCTCAAGGACATTTCGCTCTCCTTCTTCCCGGGTGCCAAGATCGGCGTACTGGGCCTCAATGGTTCCGGAAAATCGACGCTACTGAAAATCATGGCCGGGGTTGACCAGGACTATATCGGCGAAGCGCGTCCGCAACCCGATCTCAACATCGGCTACCTGCAACAAGAACCGCAGATGGACGAGCACAAAACCGTTCGCGAGGTGGTTGAGGAGGCGGTAGCCGAAGCCAAGAACGCCCTGTCCCGGCTCGATGCCATTTACGCGGCCTATGCCGAACCCGACGCCGATTTCGACAAGCTGGCGACCGAACAGGCGCGGCTGGAAAATATCATCCAGTCGGTCGACGCCCATAATATCGAGCGCCAGATGGAGGTCGCAGCGGACGCCCTGCGCCTGCCCTCCTGGGATGCCAAGGTCGTACACCTGTCCGGTGGCGAACGCCGCCGGGTCGCACTATGCCGACTCCTGCTGTCCAAGCCCGATATGCTCCTGCTCGACGAGCCGACTAACCACCTCGACGCCGAATCCGTCGCCTGGCTGGAGCGCTTTTTGGTCGACTTCAACGGCACCGTCGTAGCGATCACCCACGACCGCTACTTCCTCGACAATGCCGCTGGCTGGATTCTGGAACTGGACCGCGGTCACGGCATCCCCTACGAGGGCAACTACAGCGCCTGGCTAGAACAGAAAGACGCCCGCCTGGCGACTGAAGCCAAGCAGGAAGCGGCACATCAGAAGACCATCAAGTCAGAGCTGGAATGGGTTCGCCAGGGCTCCAAGGGGCGCCAGTCTAAGTCCAAGGCGCGCCTGAAGCAGTTCGAGGAGATGAGCTCGCAGAGCTTCCAGAAACGCAACGAAACCCAGGAGATCTATATTCCGCCAGGACCACGCCTGGGCGAGAAGGTGATCGAACTGCACAACGTATGCAAGTCGTTCGGCGATAAAATGCTGGTCGACAACATGACCCTCACCATCCCACAGGGCGCCATCGTCGGCGTTATCGGCGGCAACGGCGCTGGCAAGTCGACCCTGTTCAAGATGCTCAGCGGCACCGAGCAGCCCGATTCCGGCGAAGTCATCATTGGCGAAACGGTGAAGCTGGCGCATGTTGATCAGATGCGCGAACTGGACGGCTCCAAAACCGTATTCGACGAGATCTCGGACGGCCAGGACATCATTACCGTGGGCAACTATCAGGTCCCCGCCCGCGCTTACGCAGGCCGGTTTAACTTTAAAGGCGGCGACCAGCAAAAGTTCGTTAAAGACCTGTCCGGCGGCGAGCGCAACCGGCTCCACCTGGCCAAGCTACTAAAAGAGGGCGGCAACGTACTGCTGCTCGACGAACCGACCAACGACCTCGACGTAGAGACCCTGCGTGCCCTGGAAGAAGCCCTGCTCGCCTTCCCCGGCTGCGCCATCGTGATCTCGCACGATCGCTGGTTCCTGGACCGGATCTCAACCCACATCCTCGCCTATGAAGGCGACTCCAAAGCGGTATTCTTCGAGGGCAACTACAGCGAGTACGAAGCGGACCTCGTAACCCGAATCGGCGATACCACACCACACCGGGTGAAGTACAAAAAGATCGACGCGTAGCCACTCGGAAACACTCCTAGGGCGCCGCTACGGCGCCCTTTTTTATGGCTATGTAGGTCGGGTTTTGTGGGTCGGGTTTTAACCCGACGTATGCCGCACCCAGATCGAAACAAACCCCA
>JBALTG010000114.1:0-15047 GCA_036964625.1 Motiliproteus sp. | reverse complement strand
CAAGCGATGCGCCTGCTTCTTTTGTGGGTCGGGTTTCAACCCGACGCATGCAGCACCTTGGTCTGAAAAAAGACCAATTCACCCATGCATATCGGATTTTGTGGATGTGTGTTCAGCCCGACATCGGCAGCCGTTTGGGGGCCTTGTCGGAATGAATTCCGACCCACAAATAAATATCGGATCTCCTGATTACCCATGATCTTCAGCCATCACAGCGCCAAGTCATAGGCATACCAGCTTGCGAAAATAGATCGGCTGCATCATGGCTGAGGTTTATGGGTAATCAGGAGGGCCTTAGAGGGTATGTAACGGCGCCCAGCGTAGCCCGAACGCTCGCGTTTATTGAGCGTTCAGGTATTTGCCAAGTGCGCGGTTTAGCCCTGCTTTGAGCGCAGATCTTTGACCCGTACCGCCTTGCCTTCGGAGCGCGGCAGTTCACCATACTCCTTGACCATAATATTGCAGCTGATGCCAACAATCGATTTGATGTGGTGTTTGACCTCAGCCGCGAGCGCAGCATACTGCTCGGGTCTCAGGTCAGGATCGGCTTCGACCTCGATATCCAGGGTATCCATGATCCCTTCGCGACGAATCAGCAACTGATAATGGGGCGCGGTGTTTGGGAATCCAACCAGCACTGACTCGATCTGGGATGGATAGACGTTCACTCCGCGGATGATCATCATGTCGTCATTACGTCCGGTGACACGCAGGATACGCACGTGGGTGCGGCCGCAGACACAGGGTTCGGTGGTCAGCTTGGTGATGTCGTGGGTGCGGTAGCGGATCATCGGCAACGCTTCTTTGGTCAGCGTGGTGATCACCAGTTCACCGGTCTCACCGATGGGCAGTGGCTCCTGAGTGCCCGGATCGATAATCTCAAACAGGAAATGATCCTCCCAGCCATGCAGGCCGGATTGCCCCTCAATGCATTCGACAGCGACTCCCGGTCCCATGATCTCAGACAGGCCGTAGATGTCCATCGCTTTGATATTAAGCCGTTGTTCAAGCTCGGTGCGCATCGCCTCGCTCCAGGGCTCAGCGCCGAAGACGCCGATCCGTAACGGCCCGGACTGCAGGTCGATCCCCTGCTTTTCGGCACTATCGGCCAGGTTGAGGGCAAACGAGGGCGTGGAGCAGAGTATTTCAGCGCCGAAATCATTCAGCACAATATTCTGTTTTTCGGTGTTGCCGCCGGACATCGGGGTGACCGTGCAGCCGAGTTTTTCTGCGCCGTAGTGGGCGCCCAGACCGCCGGTAAAGAGACCGTAACCGTAGGCGTTATGCAACATGTCGCCGGGCTCACCGCCTGCACAGGCGATGGAGCGGGCCATCAGCTGCGCCCAGCGATCAATATCCCCCTTGGTATAGCCGACGACGGTGGGTTTGCCGGTGGTGCCGGAGGAGGCATGCACGCGGGACACCTGTTTGCGGGGTACCGCAAACATCCCGAATGGGTAGTTGTCGCGCAGGTCGGCTTTTACCGAGAAGGGGAATTTGGCCAGGTCTGCCAGGGTTTCCAGGCTGTCGGGGGTGACCCCGGCGGCATCAAAACTCTTCTTGTAATGAGGGACATTGGCATAGACATGTCGCAACGTTTTTTTGAGTCGATCCAGCTGCAGTTCGGCAAGCTGTTCTCGGTCCAGTGTCTCAATCTCTGGTTGGTACATGTAGCGGTCACTCGTATTCTCATTGGGTATATTCAGTGCAGCCGTACTGTTTCCGACACTCATGGGCGTCTCCCTGTTGTTGTTATAGACGGTGAGATTGATGGATATAACCGCTCAATCTTTAGGGATTCTTATCTATGCTAAGCATCCCTGTTGTTGTTATGGACGGTGAGATTGATGTATTTAACCATTAAATTCGTAGGGGATCTTACCTATGCTAAGCATCCCCTTTGTTCTTGTCGATACGCATTATTCTTAAAAACAGTTAATAGGATCAAAAGAGTACAAACTGCTATTGCCAAAAGTCATGCAAAGCTTCGCTGTACTGGAGCAATTGCGGATCGATTATGGTTAGGGTTTAGCAGGCTTCGGTAGCCTGCTGGAATGCCAGCAGGCTTTTGACCTGGCTGTCAACCCGACGCTGAAGGTGCTCGATCTGGGCGGGTTCAAGGTGGCGGTATTTGCCGATCTTCTTCAGATAGTCCGTTAAAGGTGCCGGTTTATCAGTTCTGCGGGTGAAGCTTAGGCCCTGCTCCGGGGTGAACTCCCAGAGGGTGACGAAGTTACTTTCTACCTGCTTGCGACAGACGTCGATGGTATCTGCCGCCGGGAAGCGCCAACCAGTGGGGCAGGGGGCGTAGACATGCAGGTAAGCAAAACCGCGCTTGGATGCTTCCAGCGCTTTATCCAGCTTGGCGTAGTAGTCGTCCATAAAGGCCAGGGATGCAGTGGCGACGTACTCACAGTTGTGCATCATCATGATTTTGGCCATATTTTTGGCGTCGGTCCGCTTGCCCTGCATGGTCTTGCCGACCGGGGTGGTCGAGGTCCAGGAACCGGCCGGGGTGCTTCCCGAGCTCTGCATGCCGGTGTTCATGTAGCCCTCGTTATCGACACACATAAACAGCTGTTGTTCGTTACGCTCAGCAGCGCCCGAGAGTGATTGAAAGCCAACGTCGCCGACCCCTCCGTCGCCAGCCAGAGCTAGCATGGTGACGTCCCGACCCACTCGGTTGTACTGTTTTTTAATCCCCGCCAGCATCGAGGCGGTGTTGGTGAGCAGCGGGTGAAACACCGGTACCTTGGTGCCGGTCTTGCCGTTATAGCCGACCGTGCCCATGCCGGGAATACAGCCGGGAGGTGTGGCGACGACGACATTAGTGCCGATTTTACGCAGCGTATGCCGGATCAGCAGTTCCGAGTTGCACCCCTGGCAGGCCGACAATCCTGGCACAAACAGGTCTTCTTTGGCGCCGATGCGGTTATAGATGCTGCCGGAGGTGTTGTACTCCAGCGCACCGTGCGGGCAGACCTTGACGCAGGCGGGATCGCCGTCACAGTTGTCGCATTTGCTAACATGGCCCACGGCGGCGTTATAGGTGATTCCGCCGAAGGCGCAACCGACCGTGCACAGCAGGCAGTTAACGCATTTGTCGGCGTTCCAGTCGATGATGCCGGTGGTGGAGTCTTTGCTCAGTGCCGCAGCGGGGCAGCTGGAGACGCATTTAGGGTCGCCACACTGGCGGCACATCGCCAGCTCGATACTGCCTTGATCGTTATTTGCCAGGATCTGGATCCGCGAATGAACGCTGTCATCGGAACCTGCCTTGGCCTGGGAGCAGGCGCGCATGCAGTCTCCGCAGCCGTCGCACTTGTCCTGATTGAATGTGATGCTGTTGTAACCTATAGCCACGTTGATCTCTCCTTCAGCTTTCATTGCTAGCGCCAGGTCTCGGACATTAGTCGGCGGCCGGTTTCAAGTGGCTGCGCCACGAACTCTGTTTTGACCGCGCTCAGATCGATGCGGCGCAGGATCAGCTGCCACATGATGCCGGGGTCCAGGGGCGCGTTGATTGCGGATATCCCCTGTAGTCGATCACCTTTGAAGATGATCTTCTGGAACACACCGTTATCAGCATCGACCCTCAGCTCCACCGTGCCCTGGTCGGCTGAGTCAGCCGCAGAGGTGTCGGTCTCCGTATCGATCGCCAATTCGCTGGCACCGACCGAGATCGCCTGCTGACCGTAGAAGGTGTACGTATTGATCGGTACACCGCCACGGTAGGGCTTCAGGTAGGGGTCACCACACATCGCCATCCCGGCGATTCGGCCCTGTTCCACGGCATCGGGAAGGATGCCGGTGACGACCTTGGCCGCACTGTAGAAATCTTGCGCCTGAGCCACATCGCCGGCGGCCCAGATGTTGTTACGGCTGGTCGCCATGTGATCATCGACCAAAATTCCCTGTTGGGTGTCGATGCCACTGCCGGTGCAGTAATCGATGACCGGGCGGACGCCGGTGCTGACTAACAGCAGGTCGGCGTCAAGGGTCTCACCGTTGTCCAACTCGACCCGGCAGCCGTTCTCTCCCTGCGGTTGGATCCGTACCGCTTTGCGTCCCATCTTCATCGTCACGCCGTGCTGGCTAAAAGCGGTCTCAATCATTGCCGCAGCCTGCGGATCGAAATAGCCGGGTAGCACCTGAGTTTGCATCTCAACAATGGTAACCTCCAAGCCCGCTTCAGCCAGGTTTTCGGCCGCGTGCATCCCGACTAAACCGGCTCCCAGGACGATTGCACGGCGGGCTTGGGCCGAGGCCTGACGTAGCGCGATCGCATCGTCCAGGGTTCTGAGCACCTGGAACGGAGTGTTATCGAGACCGGGAATAGCGGGGATGATCGGGCTGGCACCGGTTGCCAGCAGCAGCTTATCGAAATGCCACTGCTCGCCGTTATCCAGGATCAGGCTGTTACTGTCCGGGTCGATGCTGATCAGGCTGCGCCCCGGGATGAACCTGACCTGCTGTTCATCGAGGTAACGCTGATCTTTTAAGCTGACGTTATCAGCCCTGGAGCGGCCGGAGACCACGTAGGGCAGTACCGTGGGCGAGTAGGGCAGATGATTGTCGCGGGTGATCAGCGTCAGGCTGGCATCAGGATCCTGGATCCGGATCGCCGCGAGCGCTTCCAGTGCCGCGTGGGAGCTGCCGATAATCAAGTAGTTACTCTGGTGCATGGTCTTTCCTTGAATTAGTCGTTGCGGTTGATCCAGATGGGTTCGTTATACGTACGGCCCTGCAGCAGCTGCGCGGTGTCCTCGATCACCTGAGTGAAATGCTCGACGGTGATATCCGAACCTGCCAGTCCACCGATAAAGCTGGCCGAAGGGATAAAGCGCTGCAGTTGTTGCGCAGCGGCCAGCGTTTCCTGGTAGAGCGGGCCGCAGTTCCAGCCGAAATTAACCGAACGATCCACCACCCCGATGGCCTTGACTTTGCTCAGGGCGCGATTGATCGCCTCGACCGGGAACGGCCGGAAGGTCTTGATCTTGATGATACCTACTGCTTCGCCGCGATCGCGGGCGGCGTCCACCGCATCCTTAGCGGCACCGGTCATGCTGCCGATAGTCACCAGTGCATAGTCGGCACCCTCGAGCCGGTACTCCTCTACCAGCGGCGAGTGATAGCGTCCGATCCGGTCGCCCCAGTCTTTATGCGTCTCTTCAATGACCCGGAGCGCGTTCTGCATCCCATCGCACTGGCTCTTGCGGTAGCTGGCGAACAACGAGGGTCCCTGTCCACCCGCGCCACCAGTTAAGGGGTCGATCGCCATGGGGCGTTCGGGATCCAGCGCAGCGTGCCAATTAACATTCTTTTGTCCCATAAAGGCATCAACCAGCGGGGCTGCGGGCAAGCTGATACCCGTAACACCGTAAGAGAGGTAGTTACCATCGCTGTTGACATTGACCGGTAGCATGACATCCGGATGTTCGGCGATGCGGAAGGCCATCACCGTGGTATCCAGTACCTCCTGAACGGTCTCGCAATACATCTGGATCCAGCCCGCTTCTTTGACCAGCATGGCGTCCTGATGTCCGCCCCAGACACACTGCGGGGTGAGCATATCGCGGGTGACTAAACTGGCGACCATCGGTAAGCGCAGCCCGGGGGTTCTAATGTAAGGCTCGAACATAAACGCCAGGCCAGGGCCGCAGGTGGCGGTGTAGGTACGTGCGCCGGCGAGAGCAGCACCCTGCAGCGCGGACATCACGCTGTGCTCGCCCTCGACGTTCATCAGTTCGGCATCGATGATCCCTTCGGCCACGAATTGGGCGAGATACTCGACCAGTGACGACTGCGGGGTGATCGGATAGATCGCAATCACGTCCGGGCGGGCCAGCGCGACGCCCCAGGCCGAGGCTTCGTTGCCATCACAGACCAGGGTGGTGGGTTGATAGGAGGGTTCTGGGGTCGTTTCTATCGCGGTATCGATAGTCGCATCTAACTCAGTCGTTGGCATGATTTATCTCCCGACCTCTTCGATCATACTGATGGCTCGATGGGGGCACTCTTGGGCGCAGATGCCGCAACCCTTACAGGTGTCCAGATTGATATCAAACCAGGTGGGTTTTTCGACAATGCACTGCACCGGACAGTAGATCCAGCAGGTCGCGCATTTGACACATTTTTCCCGATCGACCACGGGTCGCTCGGCACGCCAGTCGCCGGGCAGCATGGTGGTGCAGTCACGGGCTACCGGGCAGAGGTTGTCGGGGACCTGCTCGGGGTACTCTACTTTGTAGGGGATCAGGTTAGGCGACCCCGCCTTAAAGGATGTCGTCATCAGCTGGCCTCCAGGTTGCGCTGCTGCTGGAGCGGGTAGACGCGGGTTTCCGCATAGCCGCGTTCAATCGCGATCATGTTTTGGTGCAATCCCGCGTCGCGAAAGTTGGACGATTCCAGGCCCTTCTTGAGTGATTGCAGAGAAACGACACCGGTGGTTTTGGCAAAAGCACCCAGCATAATGGTGTTGGTGATCGGCCGGCGGAACACCTCCATGGCGATACTGATTGCGTCACAGAGGCCCAGGGTGCAAAGGTCGTCGGGGAATGTCAGGCTCTCTATCGAGTCTTTGGTGGAGTGGACCCAGATGCCACCCGGCTGGATCCCTTCAAAGACATTCACCGCACGGATCACCGAAGAGTCGATGCTAAGCACCGAGTTGGGGGTGTAGATGTTATTGATCCGGCGGATCTCTTTATCGTCGAAGCGCATGAACGCCGCTACCGGTGCGCCACGGCGCTCAAAACCGAAGGCGGGAATGGCGGTGACAAATTTACCCTCTTCCACCAGTGCCTTGGCCAGGATTTTGGAAGCCAGAACTGCTCCCTGTCCGCCGCGGCCGTGAATCCGAAGTTCATGCATAGCCTGCTTACCCTTGGTAGTTGCTCTATTTAATGTGGCTGCCGGGAGAGTGGTTTACTTAGGCAGTGCCGCTACCTTGGCTGATTTGGATTTCAGGCGCGAAGCTGTCTGCTCCAGATCAACAATAAATCGGCTGTGTTTGCCCATAGCCACTTTTTCCAATGGATCGGTGACGACAACATCGAAACTCACGGCGCGACCTTTGACTTCGCTGACGCTGACCTGAATATCGACCCACATCCCTTCCAGAGTTGCCCCGATATGGTCCAGTTCGATCCGGGTACCGACAGAATCCTGACCTTGATCTGAATATTCAAGAAGTAACCCTCTGCAAGCCATTTCAATGTCATAGAGTACGTTTGGGGTGGAGTAGACGCGACAGTCATCGCCCATGAATTCGATGGTGCGACCGCGGTCGATATTAACCCGGGTGGTCGTAGTTGTGCCGGTGCTAAGGCTGTCTTTCACGGATGTTCCCTCGTTATTGTTGTTGGATACAGGGGCTGGTTTAGGCCTATATAGCGAACCGCGGTGCAATATAGTGCAGATAACAATAGCACCCCTGTTGGTGTGTGTTTTATAGTGCATCACTTGTCCGAGGAGTTGCAATGCTAATGGAATGTTGCTATTCCACTAGATGGAATTCAAGCGCAGCTGGAAATTAACAAGGCAAATAATTAAAGGCGGTTAATAATGGATACGGTGATCAGAGCTTTAGCCCGCGGTCTGCAGGTAATCGAATATCTGCAGACGCAACCCCCGGTCTCGCTGGCAGACCTGCACAAAGGCACCGGCCTGCCTAAAGTGACCTTGTTGCGGATCCTGAATACGCTTCAGGATGAGGGTTGGGTCTATCGCGGTATTGGCGATGATCGCTATCGTCTGTCTTACAATTTGCATCATTTGGGTGACAATCTGATGGCCAAGGACGCTCTGGCTGAGGCGGCAGGGCCGATTCTGGATGCGCTTCAGGCCGATGTTCTGTGGCCCTCGGATGTGGCTATACGAAAAGGCTTGGTGATGGAGATCGTGGAGACGACGCGCAAGAAGCAGGCGGTGGTGGTCAACCGGGAGTCGATCGGGGTGGAGTTGGAGATTCTCCGTTCTGCGGTCGGGCATGCTTACTTCGCCTACTGCTCGGATACCGAGCAGGAGGAGATACTTGAACGGTTGGCGTTGCAACCCGGTGAGCAGGGGCTGCTGGCAAAGGATCAAGGCTGGATCGAGGCCCTGCTCCAGGGGGTTCGTCTGCGCGGTTTCGGGCAACGCGATGCGCACTCCTTGCCGACACCGGCTGGAGCACTCTGTGGTATTGCGGTGCCGGTGTTTGTCGACCTGAAGGTCAAAGCCTGCATCAATATCGTTTGGCCGGAAGGCGCGGTCGCGGCGGACCAGGTAGAAAATAGCTTCTACCCGCGTCTTCGAGCGGCCGCTGATCAGCTCTCTGAGGTGTTGCAAGAGCGCTATTTTTCAGTTGCATAAGCCAGCGTAGAGCTAGAGCCATGGCGAAATTAGCCGCAAGGCACGTAAGGCCGACTTTCGGTTGCATCAGCGAGCGTGTTGCATAATCCAGCGTAGAGCCGCTGCGAAATTAGCCGCAAGGCTTGGAAGGGAGACCTATGGAAAAAAGTATACGAGTACTGGCGCGGGGGCTGCAGGTGATCAAGGCGATCCGTAATCAATCGCCGGCATCACTGCTGCAACTGCATCAGGCTACGGGGTTGGCGAAGAGTACCCTGCTGCGTGTGCTGAATACGTTGCAGCAGCAGGGCTGGGTTTATCGGGGCTTAAGCGATGGCAGTTACAGGCTCTGTTTCAGGCTGCATCACTTGGGCGACAACCTGCTGGCCGCGGATGCGCTGGCTGAGGCTGCGGGGCCGATTCTGGACGCTCTGCAAGCGGATCTGTTGCGGCCCTCTTATGTGGCTGTGCGCAGAGGGCTGGCGATGGAGGTGATCGAGCGGACGCGCAAGAATCGGGTCGTCGAGGCGCATCCCGAGGTCGTCGGGGTGCAGGCTGAAATCATAAGATCCGCGATTGGTCATGCTTATCTGGCGTTTTGCTCTGAAACCGAGCGCGAGGAGATTATTGAGCGGATCATCGCGGGCGGTGGAGAGTCCGCACGGATGGCGTCCGATAAGGTCTGGTTGGATCAGGCGTTACATCAGGTGAAACGCCAAGGTTATAGTCAGCGCGTGGCTCAACAGTGGCCAGCGCCGGCTCAGGATCTTTGTGCGATAGCCGTGCCGGTGTTTATCCAGGGTCGGGTCAAGGCCTGTATCAACATTGTCTGGACGGAGGGCAGTGTCGAGCCTGCGGCCATAGAGCGCAGTCTGTATCCCCGCTTAAGAGAGGCGGCCGATAGCTTGTCTACCGTGTTGGAGGATGCTGACGCGGTGATTTAATCGCGCTATCTCCCACCCTGCTTATATTTCTGCTTCCCCTTGCCTCATTCGCCCCTGCTTGCCTCGCTGTCTGGGATTGTCGCTGCCAGCGGGCTACAGAAGGTAGGCTGTCTTTTAAAAATTTATTCAATTCGTTCCACAACGTGGAATAAGCAGTCTAGGCTGTCTTCACTTATTCAGCATGATAATGCACTATAAGTCACGCTTGATGCTCTTGTTACGATGCGGTGCGTTGTATTTAGGTGGTTAAAGCGGGTGTCTGAATTATATTTCCTGTTTCGAGAGTTGTCGTACAAAAATAACTAATTACTCAAGTAAGGATATGATCATGAAAAAACGCAATACAAGTTTGATCGGTGTGGCTGCGGTAACCCTGGGTTTGATGGCTGTCGGCTCTCAGGCGTTGGCGAGTAACGATACGATTAAAGTCGGTACTTTTTTGTCTGTGACCGGTCCAGCCTCCTTCCTTGGCGATCCGGAACTGAAAACCCTGCAGCTGTATATCGAAGCCGTTAATGCCAAAGGCGGTATCGATGGTAAACAGGTTGAATTGGTGCATTACGACACCGGTGGCAACGCCAAAAAAGCGCTTAGCTTTGCCAAGCGGCTGATCAAGCGGGATAAGGTAGATGTTATCGTCGGCGGATCGACATCCGGCAGCACTTTGGCTGTGATGCCAGAGATAAAAAAAGCAGGGATGCCGTTTATCTCCCTGGCTGGCTCGGTCAAGATCATTGATCCCGGCAATAAATGGACTTTCAAGACGCCGCATACCGATCGCATGGCCGCTGCAAAAATCTATACCGATATGAAAAAGCGCGGTATCACCAAGGTCGCTCTGATCAGCGGTGACGGTGGTTTCGGCAAGTCCGGCCGGGCCCAGAGTCTGGCGCTGGCGGCAGAATACGGCATCAGCATCGTTGCCGATGAATCTTACGGCAGAAAAGATAGCGATATGACCGCTCAGGTCACCAATATTCGCGCCTCCGATGCCCAGGCGATTCTGAACTTCGGTTTCGGTTCCGGCCCCGCCATCGTGACCAAAAATATTCGACAGCTAGGTATCGAGTTGCCGTTGTACCAATCCCACGGGGTCGCCTCTAAGAAATATATCGATCTTGCCGGTGCTGCCGCAGAAGGTGTGCGGCTGCCCGCGTCAGCACTGTTGGTCGCCGATAAGCTGGCCAACAGTGATCAACAGAAGTCTGTGTTGATGGCTTACGGAACGGCTTATGAATCCAAATACGGTCCCGTATCTACGTTTGGCGGGCATGCCTACGATGGCTTGATGATTGCGCTGGAAGCGATCGATCGTGCTAATTCGACCGATAAAAAAGCGGTTAGGGATCAGATCGAAGCGACCAATAGCTTTGTCGGTACCGGCGGCATCTTTAACATGAGCAAGACTGATCACATGGGCCTTAGCCTGGATGCGTTCCGGATGCTTGAGATTCGTAACGGAGACTGGACCCTGGTCGACTAAGGCCTGGATTCTTCTCTTCAGCATAACTCAGCAGCAGTCCGGGTTGGTTTTCCCAACAGGGGGCTGACTGCTGAGCGAGGGACAGCATATGTTAGATCAGATCATCCAATTTCTTGCGACCGGCCTCTCCGTCGGTTCCACCTATGCCCTGGTGGGGCTGGGTTTCGCGATCATCTATAACGCCTCGGGGGTGGTTAACTTTGCCCAGGGTGAGTTTGTGATGCTCGGGGCGATGTCCGCCGTCGGCTTGCTGGGGGCGGGTGTGCCCTATCCACTGGCGCTGCTGGTGGCGATTCTGATTGTCACCCTGGTCGGCTTCGCGCTTAACAAATTTGCGATTGAGCCTGCGCGTGGTGCCTCGGTGGTCGCCACCATCATTATCACCATCGGCGCATCCATATTTCTGCGTGGTGCGGCGTTGTTGATCTGGGGTAAAGATATTTTCAGTATGCCCTCCTTCAGCGGCGATGAGCCGATTCAGATCGGTGCGGCCACGGTAGTGCCGCAAAATCTGTGGATCATGGGTGTCACGATCGTGCTGGTGCTGCTAGTGCGTTACTTTTTCGATAAGACCCTGTACGGCAAAGCCATTCTGGCTTGTTCCTGCAACAAAACGGCCGCCGGTCTGGTGGGTATTAACGTCAACCTGATGCTGCTGACCTCCTACGGGCTCTCGGCGGCGATCGGCGCAGTGGCAGGGCTATTGATCGCCCCGATCGCGTTTACCTCCTTCGATGCCGGCATGATGCTGGGATTGAAAGGCTTTTCTGCGGCCATTTTGGGCGGTATGGGCAGTTCCATGGGTGCGGTTGCCGGTGGTTTGGTGCTGGGGGTGCTGGAATCATTGGGGGCGGGGTTGATCTCCTCCGGGTATAAAGATGCGATGGCGTTTGTGATTATTCTGGCGGTGCTGTTCTTTAAGCCCAGTGGCTTGTTCGGATTCAAATCGGCGGATCGGGTATGAAACGTTTAAGTGGGTTTTATCTGTATGCGGCGCTGGTGGCGCTACTGCCGCTGTTTTTTCCTGACAACTATTTTGTCATTGTGGTCGGCGCCACCGTTCTCCTGAATGTGATTCTGGCGGTAGGGCTGAATCTGTTTATCGGCTATGCCGGGCAGATATCGCTGGGGCATGCCGCGTTTTTTGGCATCGGCGCTTATAGCTCGGCGGTCTTTACGACCCGTTTCGAACTCAACCCCTGGCTGGCGATGCTGATCGGTCTGGGTTTGGTTTACGTCATTGCCAATCTGGTCTCCAGACCGATACTCAAGCTCAAGGGGCATTATCTGGCGATGGCCACGCTAGGCTTTGGCATTATCGTCAATATCATTCTGGTGCAGGAATCCTCCTGGAGTGGCGGGCCTGACGGTCTGGGTGATATTCCTACGCTGTCGCTGTTCGGCTTTGTGATCGATACTGACCTGCGCTGGTACGGTCTGATCGCACTCTTCTCGCTGGCGGTGGTGCTGGTGTCGTTGAATATCATCGATTCACGCGCGGGTCGTGAGCTACGGGCGGTTCACGGTTCTGAGTTTGCGGCGCAGATGATGGGGGTGGATACCGTGCGCACTCGTACGCATGTGTTCGTCCTGTCGGCCATGATTGCGTCACTGGCGGGCAGTCTGTTCGCGCATCAGCAGGCTTTCGTGAGTCCTGAATCGTTCGGTTTCGTGTTCTCGATTGAGATTGTAACGATGGTGGTGCTGGGGGGGATGGCATCGACGTTCGGAGCCGTATTCGGGGCGATCGTACTGACCTTGCTGCCGGAAGGCCTGGTTGTGTTCGAGGACTATGAGATGCTGGTCCTGGGGGCCATCCTGATGGGCGGGATGATCTTTATGCCGCAGGGGCTGTTCGTCTTCATTGCCCAGAAGCTACGCATGCTGTTCAAACGCCTGCGCGCGCCTGACCCCAACAAAGAGCCTCAAACGCCGTTACAAGGCAGGAAATCGCTGGAGTGTGACTCATGACGCTTTTACAAGCCTCCAATCTGGATAAATACTTTGGCGGAGTCGCCGCGGTGACCGACCTCAGTTTCGAGGTCCAGAAAGGGATTATCTATTCGGTTATCGGTCCTAATGGTGCCGGTAAAACCACGCTGTTCAATATGCTCTGCGGCTACTATGTGCCCAATGCCGGATCGATCAGTTTTGCCGGCAAGAGTCTGGAGGGGTTGCAAACGCATCAGATCGCCGCCTTGGGGATCTCCCGCACCTTCCAGAATCTGCAGGTGTTCTACAACATGACAGTGCTGGAGAATGTCATGGTGGGGTGTCACCTGCGCACCCATACCGGCCTGATCAAGGCGGCGTTACGATTGCCGTCGGTGGTGCGTGAAGAGCGCCAGGTTCGAGAGTGGTCGATGCAAGCGCTGGAGGTTTGCGGGCTGGCGCATCTGGCGGAACGTGAGGCCGGTTCACTGCCCTACGGAGAACTCAAACGACTCGAAATAGCCCGTGCGCTGGCATCGGATCCCGAGTTTCTGGCGATGGATGAGCCTGCTGCCGGACTCAACGATACCGAAACGGTGGAGATGCGCGAGCTGATTCTGCGTCTTAAAGAGAAGGGGATCACGATCTTGCTGGTCGAACACAATATGGGTCTGGTGATGCAGATCTCTGATCGGGTACTGGTGCTGGGTTTCGGTTGCTTGCTGGCCGAAGGCACCCCGCAGCAGGTGCAGAATGATCCAGCGGTGATTAAAGCCTATCTGGGTGAGGAGGTTTGATATGACAGCACAACAGCAGATGCCGCTAAACCGTTCGGCTGGCGTACCTTCGCTGAAGGTCGAGGGGTTAACCAGTCACTACGGACCGGTGCAGGCGATCGTGGATATCAATCTTGAGGTTTACCCCGGAGAGTTGGTGACGATTGTCGGCGCCAATGGGGCCGGAAAAACGACCTTGTTGCACACCCTGTCAGGGGTGCAGCCTGCTACTGCAGGTACGGTGACCTTTGAGGGCAGTAATATCACCAATAAACCCGCGCATAAGATCACTGCGCAGGGGATCTGTCATTCCCCCGAGGGGCGGCAGGTGTTTGCTCCCCTGAGTGTCGAGGATAATTTGCTCCTGGGTGCGTTTGCACGGAAGGAAGACAAAGCCCAGATCCGGGACGAGATCGACCATATTTATACGCTGTTTCCGGTCCTCAAAGAGAAGCGCTTACAGGCCTCAGGCACGCTGTCAGGGGGGCAGCAGCAGATGCTGGCGATCGGTCGGGCGATGATGGGTAAGCCCACACTGCTACTGCTGGACGAACCTTCAATGGGGCTGTCGCCGCTGTTAGTCCAGGAGATCTTTCGGGTGATTCGGGACCTCAATGATCAGGGAGTCACCATCTTGCTGGTGGAACAAAATGCCCGTGCGGCGTTGAAGATCGCGGATCGCGGTTATGTGCTGGAGTCCGGGCGGGTGGCGTTATCCGCCTCGGCAGAGGTGCTGCTGCATGATGAATCGGTACAAAAAGCCTATCTGGGGCATTGAGTTGTGGTCTTTTTAAGATCGATTGAACTCCGCTTATAGAGGAACCACCTGATGTACGTAGAAACGATTATGACCAAGGCCGTGCTGACGGTCGAAGAAGCGACCAAGATGAGTCATCTGGCTGGCTTGATGCAGGCAAAACGGATCCGCCACATACCGGTGGTCTGTGCCGATGGCCGTCTGCAAGGGATACTGTCTCACCGTGATGTACAGAAAGCCTCCCCCTCGGATATCACCACGTTGTCCGCTGGTGAGGTTAACTATCTGCTGTCTAAGTTAACCGCCAAGGACATCATGCATCGCAATGTGGTGTCCTGTGCACCCACGACGCTGGTCGAAGATGCGGCCTGTCTGATGCGTCAGCATACCATCGGCTGTCTGCCGGTTGTGGATGCGGACAAAGTGGTGGGGATCATTACCAGCGTCGACTTGCTGGATTTTTTCCTCGATATTACCGGTTGCCTGGAAGAGCAGGCTGCGCGTATTTCGATTCGGCTACCGAACCAAAAAGGCGTGCTGTCGAAGCTGCTGGCCTGTCTGGATGAGCTGGGTGGCTATGTCGTCAGTGTGATGACACCGCAACAGCAGGACACTGACGAAGCGGGCACCCGCACGGTTATCGTCCGCTACAGGGCGGAGGATCCACATCTGACCAGTCAGCAACTGAGTGAGCACGGTTATACGATTGTTACCGAAGTTCTGCCCCAGTAATCCCACCTCGAAACCTGTGCGGCGCTCAAGCCGCTCAGGCGCGCCCCTCAGCGCGGAACATCCGCACTCGCGCTGCCGTGAACCCCTAC
>JBALTG010000113.1:0-15116 GCA_036964625.1 Motiliproteus sp. | reverse complement strand
GGCCCTGCGGGAGATAGAGTCAACTGCTTAGCCAGCGGATCCGGAAATTTCGATCCCTTCATGAAATATCCGGGTTAGGGCGCGGGTTAGCGCAGCAGGTTGGATAGCTTTGGATCGGGCTCTTCTGCGGCGCGGTAGATGAGCGCGATGTTGCCGATCTGTTGCACGACATCTGCCCGGACCTGGTCGCACAGTTGACTGATTAGGACCTTTTTTACCTCGCGATCACCGACATTGAACTTTACCTTGATCAGCTCATGGTCTTCCAGGGCACGATCAACCTCTAGTTGGACGCCTTCTGTCAGGCCGTTGCCTGCGACGGTAACGACCGGGTTCAGGCTGTGGCCCAGGCTGCGGAACTGCTTTTTTTGTGTGGCTGTTAAGCTCATAATAGTATGGTCAACCTTTCGTAGGGCCTAGGAGTCTGTCGGACTTAACACTGATCTACTGCGGAAAGCCCGACAGGCTCCTAGCATAGGCGAGCGGATTTTGGATCCGCGACGCGTGAGGGGATGGTGGAACAAAGATCTATTTTACCTTAGGAGTGCGCAGGACTTAACACTGATCTGCTGCAGATGGGTCGATTTTGGGTGTTTGTGCGATTTTTATGGCTAAATAGCTCGCATTGAGTCGTGATAGATCGGAAAATTTGCCTGAGCTTGATCGATTGTAGTGGATACCGGAGCAGATAATAGCGTGGCGCGATCTAAAAGTAGTGGTGAGTGGTTGAAGGAACATTTTGATGATCCTTATGTCCAAAGGGCCAAGGATGAAGGTTATCGTTCAAGGGCGAGTTATAAGCTGCTTGAACTGGATAAAAAGGATCGTTTGTTTCGCCCGGGAATGATCGTCGTGGACCTAGGGTCGGCACCTGGGGGTTGGACGCAGGTCGCGGCTGAGAAGGTCGGAGGCAGCGGTCGGGTCGTTGCTTCGGATATTTTGCCAATGGATGCGTTGGCGGATGTAACCTTCATTCAGGGTGACTTTACCGAGGAATCTGTCTATGAACAGATCGTCGCCGCGATCGATGGTCGTCAGGTTGACCTTGTAATTTCAGATATGGCCCCCAATATGAGCGGTATGAACGCGATTGATCAGCCGCGGGCGATCTATCTGGTTGAGCTGGCTTTGGATCTGGCTCGGCAGGTGTTGAAACCCAATGGGGTATTTCTGGCCAAGGTTTTTCAGGGAGAGGGGTTTGATCCGTTGTTAGCGGAGATGCGCCAGAACTTTACTAAGGTGCAGTCGCGTAAGCCCGATTCGTCCCGTGCCCGTTCTCGGGAAATTTATCAGCTCTGTCGTGGATTTAAAGGGTAGTATTGCGGCAGAGTCGAAAACCGTTGCCTTTCATTTTAGAAGGGCAGTTATAGAGTAGCTTACAAGGAGCCTCGCTTGAACGATATGGCAAAAAACCTGGTGTTGTGGCTGATCATTGCTGCCGTGCTGCTGACGGTGTTCAATAATTTTAATACTGAGCCTGAGGCCAATAAGCTCAGTTATTCTCAGTTTATCGAGCAGGTGCGTAGCGATCAGGTGACTCGCGTCGTTGTTGAGGGTTATGAGATTAGCGGTGAGCTGCAAGGCGGTAATCGTTTTGTTACGGTGCGTCCGGCGCTGCAGGATCCTAAACTGGTTGACGATCTGTATAACCATGGTGTTGTGATAGAGGGCAAGCAGCCGGAGCAGCAGAGCATCTGGAGTCAGTTGCTGGTGGCGAGCTTCCCGATCCTGGTGATCATTGCTGTCTTCATGTTTTTCATGCGCCAGATGCAAGGCGGCGGGGGTGGGAAGGGTGGACCCATGTCCTTTGGCAAGAGCAAGGCGCGGCTGCTTAGCGAAGACCAGATCAAGACCACCTTTGCCGACGTCGCCGGTGTAGAGGAGGCCAAGGAGGAGGTCCAGGAGCTGGTTGAATTCCTGATGGATCCGGGTAAGTTCCATCGTCTGGGTGGGCATATTCCTAAGGGAGTGTTGTTGTCAGGATCCCCGGGTACCGGTAAAACCTTGCTGGCTAAGGCGATTGCGGGTGAGGCTAAGGTCCCCTTCTTCAGTATTTCCGGTTCCGATTTTGTCGAGATGTTTGTCGGTGTGGGTGCGTCACGGGTGCGTGACATGTTTGAGCAGGCGAAGAAGCAGTCACCTTGCATTATCTTTATCGACGAGATCGATGCGGTGGGTCGTCATCGTGGCGCCGGTATGGGTGGTGGTAATGATGAGCGTGAGCAGACATTGAACCAGTTATTGGTGGAGATGGACGGTTTCGAAGGAACCGAAGGGGTTATCGTTATCGCTGCGACCAACCGCCCGGATGTACTCGATAAAGCGCTGTTGCGTCCGGGGCGTTTCGACCGGCAGGTGGTGGTTAGCTTGCCCGATATCCGCGGTCGTGAGCAGATTTTGAAAGTGCATATGCGCAAAGTGCCGATGGGTGATGATGTTAAGCCCGAGCTGATTGCGCGCGGTACACCCGGTTTCTCGGGTGCCGATCTGGCGAATCTGGTCAACGAGGCTGCGTTGTTTTCCGCGCGCTGTAATCTGCGTACTGTAGGTATGGAGCAGTTCGAGAAGGCCAAAGACAAGGTTCTGATGGGTGCCGAGCGGCGCTCAATGGTGATGTCTGATGCCGAGCGCTTGAATACCGCCTATCACGAATCGGGCCATGTCATTGTCGGGCGGCTGGTGCCCGATCACGATCCGGTTTATAAAGTTTCAATTATTCCGCGTGGACGTGCGCTGGGTGTGACCATGTTTCTGCCCGAAGAGGATCGTTACAGTCTATCCAGGCGGGCGATTATGAGTCAGATCTGCAGTCTCTATGGCGGGCGTATTGCTGAGCAGATGACGTTGGGGGTCGATGGTGTGACAACCGGGGCGTCTAACGATATTCAGCGTGCCACTCAGCTGGCGCGCAGTATGGCGACCAAGTGGGGCTTGTCGGAGAAGCTCGGGCCGCTACTGTATGAAGATGAGGACAGCGATCCGTTTGGGCGGATGCCGGGTCAGGCGGCTAAAGGTGTTTCCGGTGAGACGGCTAAGCTGATTGATGAAGAGGTGCGTACCGTGATCGATGACTGCTACGCCCGTGCTGAGACGTTGCTTGAGGATAATCGGGATATTCTTGAGGCGATGGCCGAGGCGCTGATGAAGTACGAGACCCTCGATAGTGATCAGATCGGTCAGTTGATGGCGCGTCAACCGGTAAGCGAGCCGGAAGGTTGGGATGAGAATGGCAGTGCTGCTTCCGCTGTAAAGGATGATGCTGCTGAGTCAGAGGGTGGCTCGGATCAAGAGTCGGATGATGCGGATGGTGCGGATGATCAGGGTGCTTCAGATAAGCCCGTGCTCTGATTAAATGGGTTTTAGTATCGATAAAAGGCCGACTATTAGTCGGCTTTTTTTATCAGAAGTGCTCGTTAGGGGTGTTTGTAGAGTGGCTGCTTGTAGAGGGGCTGCTTGTTGAGATGCGGATATATGACTGATCGACTGTTTCAATTTGGATCACGCAGCCTGTCGCTGAGTCGTCCTCAGGTGATGGGTATTCTCAATGTTACCCCTGATTCGTTTTCTGATGGCGGGCAGCTCTATCGCGGCAATCGCGTGGATCTGTCGGAGCTGCTTACTCGGGCGCAGGCGATGGTTGAGGCGGGTGCAACGCTGCTGGATGTTGGCGGTGAGTCCACACGCCCGGGTGCTGTGTCGATTGGCGAGCAGCAGGAGTTGGATCGGGTTGTGCCTGCCATAGAGGCGCTGGTTCGCGAGCTGGATGTGGTGGTTTCGGTGGATACCAGCACCCCCGCGGTGATGGCCGCAGCGGCGCGGGTTGGTTGCGGGCTGATCAACGATGTGCGGGCGTTGGGGCGAGAGGGGGCGTTGCCGGCTGCAGCGGCGACGGGTTTGCCCGTCTGTTTGATGCATATGCGGGGGCAGCCCGGCAGTATGCAGCAAACGCCCGAATACGGGGATGTCGTTGCCGAGGTGATGGCGTTCTTGCGGCAGCGGATGCAGCTGTGTGTTGAGGCGGGCATTGGTGCGGAGCGGTTGCTGCTGGATCCGGGGTTTGGGTTTGGCAAGACGCTAGAGCATAATCTGCTACTGCTTAACCGGCTGCAGCTGCTGCAGCAGCTGCAGGTGCCGGTGTTGGTGGGTATGTCGCGTAAATCAATGATCGGAACGGTGTTGGATAAAGCGGTTAATGACCGGCTGTATGGCAGTCTGGCAGCGGCCGTGCTGGCCCTGACTCAGGGGGCGTGGATTTTACGGGTGCATGACGTCGCGGCGACCCGGGATGTGGTAAAGGTTTATCAGGCAGTGCAAGATAGTCGGAGCTGATTTGGAGGTGAGTGTGACAAAAAAATATTTTGGTACCGACGGTATTCGCGGCAAGGTAGGTGAGTATCCAATTACACCGGATTTTGTATTAAAGCTCGGCTGGGCTGCGGGCAAGGTGTTTGCACGCCAGGGGCGCAGTAAGATTCTTATTGGCAAAGATACGCGTATCTCGGGATATATGTTCGAATCGGCCCTGGAGGCGGGGCTGGCAGCTGCGGGTGTCGATTCATTGCTGCTGGGGCCGATGCCAACGCCCGCGATTGCCTACCTCACCCGAACCTTTCGGGCCGACGCCGGGATTGTGATCAGTGCTTCGCATAATTCTTTCGAAGACAATGGCATCAAGTTTTTCTCCGCCAGTGGTACCAAGCTCCCTGATGAGATCGAGCGTGCGATCGAGGCGCAGTTGGGCCAGGCGATGACCACCGAAGATTCAGTCTCGCTCGGTAAGGCGACGCGGATTGACGATGCCGCCGGGCGTTATATTGAGTTTTGTAAGGGGACGGTGCCGCGAGGTTTAAGTCTGAAAGGGCTGAAAATCGTCGTCGATTGTGCCAATGGTGCGACTTACCATATAGCGCCCAAGGTATTAAGAGAGCTGGGTGCCAACGTGTTGGAGCTGGCGTGTTCGCCGGATGGTATAAACATTAATAAGCACTGTGGCTCGACCTCGCCTGAGGTGCTGCAGAAAATTGTACGGGCGGAAGAGGCCGATCTGGGGCTGGCGTTGGATGGCGACGGCGACCGGCTGATCATGGTGGATCATCAGGGCGAGGTGGTGGATGGCGATGAGATACTGCTGATCATCGCGTTGGCGCTAAAGGCGGAGGGTCAGTTTGACGGTGGCCTGGTCGGCACTCTGATGAGCAATTTCGGGATGGAGTTAGCGCTCAAAGAGCAGGGTATTCCGTTTGTGCGTACCCAGGTCGGTGACCGCTATGTGATGGAGGAGTTGGTGAGTCGGGGCTGGGGCCTGGGAGGGGAGTCGTCCGGGCATATCATCTGCCGTAATTTGACCTCGACAGGTGATGGTATCGTGGCAGCGTTGCAGGTGTTGCAGGCAGTCGTGCAGAGCGGACGGACGTTGGCTGATCTGAAATCGCAGATGCGCAAGCTGCCTCAGCATATGATCAACGTAAGGTTGTTGCAAAAGGGTGATCCTACCCAGCTGCCTCAGGTTCAGCAGGCGGTACAGAAAGTTGAGGCGGAGCTTGAGGGGCGGGGGCGGGTGTTGCTGCGTCCGTCCGGAACGGAGCCGGTGGTTCGGGTTATGGTTGAGGGTGTCGATCTTGATCAGGTCAAGCAGCTGGCGCAGCGCTTGGCTGTGGATGTGGAGTTGGCGATCAAGGGCTAGGCCCGATCGGTTGCTTGAGTTGCGCGCTGGTTGTTACCTGTGGGTGGTGGCTGGTTTGTGGCAGGCAGGTCGGAATGTTGGAGTCTAGGTCATAATATTTTATTATTGATTTTAGATATTTGCGGCTGAATGCCGGAATTGTTGAGTGGTCTGCTTGTAAGTTATTAGTAACTTGTTTAGTATTGCCACCCGCTTGATAGACGGGGTAAAAACATGCGTCAGCCGTTGGTTGTCGGTAACTGGAAAATGAATGGCTCGTTGCCGAGTATTTCCGAGTTGATAGCGGGTTTGAAAGTCCAGTTGTCCGGGCTTTCAGGAGTGGATGTGGTAGTTTGTCCTCCTGCAGTTTTTATAGATCGAGTCGCTGATTTGATCGATGAGTCGTCGATTGTCGTTGGTGCTCAAACGGCAAGTGAGTATGGCTCGGGTGCGTACACCGGAGAAGTTGCCTTATCGATGCTTAAAGAGTTTGGGTGTCGGTATGTGATCTTGGGTCATTCTGAACGGCGCGCACTTTTTGCTGAGACGGATGCTCAGGTCGCACTAAAGTATAAAGCCGTGAAGGAAGTCGGGTTGGTTCCGATTCTTTGTGTCGGTGAAACACTTGAGCAGCGTGAAAAGGGTCAGGCGCAAGCGGTGATTGCTGCTCAGCTTGGTGCTGTGATCGATTTACTCGGGGTGGAGTCGCTTTGCGATTCAGTTGTGGCTTACGAGCCGGTCTGGGCAATAGGAACCGGAAAAACAGCTACGCCGGATCAGGCGCAAGAGATTCATCGTGCAATCCGGTATCAGGTTGCACAGCAGAATGAGAGTGTCGCAGAGCAGTTGCTGGTTATTTATGGCGGCAGTGTTAATGCGGGAAATTCTGAATCGCTATTTTCGATGGTAGATATCGATGGCGCTTTAGTGGGTGGGGCCTCGTTGAAGGTCGATGAATTTGTGGCAATTTGCCGTGCGGCTAAGTGCTAGACGGCAAGATTAGGCAGTGATAGATGGAAACGTTGATTCTGATTGCTCATGTGGTATTGGCAGTGGCGCTGGTTGCGCTGGTGCTGCTGCAGCAGGGTAAGGGTGCTGAAGCCGGTGCGGCTTTTGGAAGCGGTGCATCGCAAACTATGTTCGGTAGCCAGGGCTCTGGTAGTTTTTTAGGGCGCGTTACCGGGGTTATGGCATTAGGTATATTTGTGACCAGCTTTACATTGGCGGTATACGCCAAGCAAAAAGCAGAGTCAATTTCTGACCAGGGTGTACCTTCGCTCGTGGTTGATGAGCAGTCGGCGCTGCAGGCGCCAGAGCTCGAAGAGGTTATACGGCCTGGTACAGATGTGCCTAAGGCTGATTAGAGAAGATTTGCCGAGGTGGTGAAATTGGTAGACACGCTATCTTGAGGGGGTAGTGACCTTAGGGTCGTGCGGGTTCAAGTCCCGCTCTCGGCACCATTTTGAAGTAGGAAGTTGCTGCAACCGAGCTTGTATAAACCGGTTGCTAGTTTTATAATCTGTCGCTTGATTTTGGGGTTTTATTGCAGAATCTCGGGTTTAAGAGGCAAGATTTAAAGCGAAAAGCCCCTTTTTAGGGGCTTTTTGTTAAGTGCAACTTTTAGCTGTAAATACGCTCGTTTGGCTTGTTATAACGCCGGATTGGGTGAGTAGAATGGGTCTTTGGCCCATTTTTTGTTTCTGAAATAGAGGTTTTGTGTGGCGACCAAAAGTGAACGTTTGGATGCGCTGATTGCGCCTGTGGTCTCGGGGTTGGGTTACCAACTTTGGGGCGTCGAGTATGTGTCTCAGGGGCGGCATACCAGTTTGCGGATATTTATCGATGCTGAAGCCGGTATTTCAGTAGATGATTGTGCTGCGGTGAGTCGTCAGCTCGGCGGCGTGTTTGATGTTGAAGATCCTATTGCGGGCGAATATACCTTGGAGGTCTCTTCGCCGGGGATGGATCGGCCTCTGTTTACGTTGGCACAATTTGCTCAGTTTGTCGGTCACCAGGTTAAGGTGCGCCTGCGTTCTCCTTTTGAGGGGCGACGCAACTTCAACGGCGTATTAAAAGCCGTTGAAGAAGAAGATGTCATCATTGAAGTCGATCAGCATGAGTATTTACTGCCGATAGATTCCATTGATAAAGCGAATGTTGTCCCTCGGTTTAAATAACCGGAGTCTAGTGAGGCGGTGGAATGAGTAAAGAGATTCTTCTGGTTGTGGAGGCGGTATCCAACGAAAAAGACGTGCCTAAAGGCGTCATTTTCGAAGCGATAGAGTTAGCCCTGGCAACCGCGACCAAAAAACGTTACGACGAGGAGTCTGATCTTCGCGTTGTTATTGATCGGACTACAGGTGATTACGAGACATTCCGGACCTGGCGGGTGGTTGCTGATGATCAGTTGGCTTTGTTGGGTACCGAGCTGACACTTGAAGAGGCTCATGAGAAAGATCCCGCGCTGGTCGCTGGGGATGTGCATGAAGAGCAGATCGAGTCAATCGGCTTCGGCCGAATCGCGGCTCAAACAGCCAAGCAGGTTATCGTCCAGAAAGTGCGTGAAGCTGAGCGGGCCAAGGTGGTTGAAGAGTACCTGAGCCGTGTCGGCGAGCTGGTAAGCGGAACCGTCAAGAAGGTAACTCGCGACAGCGTGATCGTTGATCTGGGTAACAACGCCGAAGCGCTGTTGAATCGCGATCAATTGATCGGACGCGAAACTTTCCGCATGGGCGATCGGATGCGGGCGATTCTGCAGGATGTGCGCAGCGAGAGCCGTGGTCCGCAGTTGTTCCTGAGCCGTACCTGTACTGAGATGCTGGTTGAGCTGTTCAAAATCGAAGTGCCCGAGGTTTCCGAGCAGGTTATCGAGATCCGTGGCAGTGCCCGTGATCCCGGTTCGCGGGCCAAGATTGCGGTTAAGACCAACGACGGTCGCATCGATCCAATCGGCGCCTGTGTCGGTATGCGTGGTTCGCGGGTACAGGCTGTATCAGGCGAGCTCGATGGTGAGCGGGTTGATATCATCCTCTGGGATGATAACCCGGCGCAGCTGGTTATTAATGCGATGGCTCCGGCAGAAGTGGCCTCGATAGTAGTGGACGAAGACGGTCACTCGATGGACGTTGCTGTGGCGCAAGAAAATCTTGCCATGGCGATCGGTCGTGGGGGTCAAAACGTTCGTCTTGCCAGCCAGTTGACCGGGTGGACGCTAAATGTCATGTCTGCTGAGCAGGCCGTCGCCAAGCAGGAGGAGGAGACCAGCGGTATCACCGAGACGTTCTCTGAGCACCTGGATATTGACGAAGAGTTTGCGCAGATGCTGGTGCAGGAAGGCTTTACCTCGTTGGAAGAGGTGGCTTATGTGCCGCTGGAAGAGATGCTCGAGATCGAGGGTCTTGATGAAGAGATCATTGAAGAGCTTCGTACCCGTGCTAAGGATGCGTTGCTGAACATGGCGATCGCTTCAGAAGAGAAGCTGGAAGACGCAGAGCCTGCCGAAGACCTCTTGAATATGGAAGGAATGGATCGCCACCTGGCGTTTGTTCTGGCCAGTCAGGGCGTTATTACCATGGAAGATCTGGCAGAGCAGTCGATCGATGATTTGATCGATATTGAAGGTATGGATGAGGCAAAGGCCGGCAAGTTGATTATGACTGCACGCGCCCCTTGGTTTGCTGAAACTGAAGAGTAACGATTCAACTGGAGCACCAAATCAATGGCAGAACTGAACGTAAAACAGCTTGCCGACGTGGTGGACGTTCCCGTTGAACGTCTGTTACAGCAAATGAAAGCTGCAGGTTTAGGGCATGGGGCCGAAAGTGACAACGTCAGTGAGGACGAGAAGCAGGCGTTGCTTGGCTATCTTAAGCGGAGTCATGGCGATGCTGAAGAAAGCGCTCAGCCGCGCCGCGTTACCCTGAGCCGGAAAACCACCAGTACGCTCAAGGTTGGCGGCAGCAGGAAAACCGTAAACGTAGAGGTGCGCAAGAAGCGGACTTACGTTAAGCGTGAAGAGATGAGCCCGGAAGAGCGTGCAGCAGAAGACGCTGCAACTAAAGCCGAAGAGGATGCGCGTCAGCGCGCGGAAGCTGAAGTGGCTGATAAACGCAATGCCGTCGAAGCTGAGAAGATTAAAGTAGAAACCGATAAGCGCCGTGCTGATGAAGCAGCCACGCAAGCGGCTAAAGAGGCGCAGATTAAATCTGAGCAGGGAAGCAAGGCTAGCGCCAAGGCTTTGCCTGCTAAGAAAGAAGCACCTGCGGCTAAGAAAGACGCGCCCAAGCGTAAAGGCGCTCCGGCGACGGAAGCGGCGCGTACGGCCCGTCCAGCACGGCGGGGTACGGGTGTTAAGCGCGGCCAGGGGTTCGATCCTTCGTACAACGAGCGCCGTTTAAAAGCACCTAAGCGGCAGAAGTTGAAGGCGCCGTCGCAGCTGCAACAAAGTTTTGAAAGGCCAACGGCCGCCGTCGTGCATGATGTACCGGTTCCGGAAGCGATCAGTGTTTCAGATCTCGCCAAACTGATGACGATCAAAGCGGCAGACATCATCAAGGTGATGTTCAAGATGGGTGCGCCGGCGACGATCAACCAGATTCTGGATCAAGATACTGCGTTGTTGGTGGTGGAAGAGATGGGCCATAAAGGTCATGTCGCCGATGAGTCCAGCATTGAAGATCGGGTGCTTGAAGATATCGATTACCAGGGTTCCGAAGAGCCGCGCGCACCCGTCGTTACCGTTATGGGTCACGTTGACCACGGCAAGACCTCGCTGTTGGATCACATTCGTAAAACCCGGGTAACGGCAGGCGAATCAGGTGGCATCACTCAGCATATCGGTGCTTACCACGTTGAAACCGGCCATGGCATGATCAGTTTCCTGGATACCCCCGGACACGCCGCCTTTACCGCGATGCGTGCGCGGGGTGCCCAGGCGACCGATATCGTTATCCTGGTTGTCGCAGCCGATGATGGGGTGATGCCACAGACCATTGAAGCGATTCAGCATGCCCGCGCTGCCGGTGTGCCGATCGTGGTCGCAGTTAACAAGATCGATAAAGAAGGTGTCGATTTGGATCGGGTCAAGAACGAGCTGGTTGCTAAAGAGGTTGTTCCTGAGGAGTGGGGTGGAGATGTTCCGTTTATCCCCGTTTCTGCTAAGACCGGTGAAGGCATCGATGCATTGCTGGATGCGGTATTGCTGCAATCCGAAATGCTCGAGCTGACCGCGGTACCGGGAGCGCCTGCCAAAGGTGTTGTGGTTGAGTCACGTCTGGATAAGGGGCGTGGTGCTGTTTCTACGCTGCTGGTCCAGAATGGCACACTGCGTGCCGGTGATATCGTACTGGCGGGTCAGAGCTATGGCCGGGTCCGGGCGATGCTTGATGAGAGCGGTCGACCGATCAATACAGCGGGTCCTTCGATTCCTGTTGAGATCCTGGGTCTTGACGGTACTCCCGATGCGGGCGACGAATTCACCGTGGTCGCTGACGAGAAGAAAGCGCGTGAAGTGGCTAACTTCCGCCAGGGTAAGTTCAAAGAGATTAAGCTGGCACGGCAGCAGGCCTCCAAGCTGGATAACCTGTTTGCGAACATGGGGGCTAACAAGGTTTCGGTGCTTAATATCGTCCTTAAGACCGATGTTCGGGGTTCTCTGGAAGCGCTGACCAGCTCGTTGATGGATCTGGGTACTGACGAAGTTAAGGTTAACGTGGTCTCTAGTGGTGTCGGTGGTATTGCCGAGAGCGACGTTAACCTGGCGCTGGCTTCCAGTGCGGTTATCTTCGGCTTTAACGTCCGTGCAGATGTTAGCGCGAAGGCGTTGGTCGATAAGGAAGAGGTAGACCTGCGTTACTACAGCGTCATCTACGACATCGTCGACGATGTTAAGCAGGCACTGTCGGGTATGCTGGCGCCGGAACTGCGCGAGGAGATCCTGGGTATTGCCAATGTTCGTGAAGTGTTCCGTTCGCCCAAATTTGGCCAGGTCGCTGGCTGTATGGTGGTTGAAGGTACCATTTACCGTAGCAAGCAGATCCGGGTATTGCGTGACAACGTCGTTGTCCACGAGGGTGAGCTGGATTCGCTGCGTCGCTTCAAAGATAACGTTGCCGATGTGCGTAACGGTGTTGAGTGTGGCGTTGGGGTGAAGAACTACGATGTTAAGGTCGGCGACCAGATCGAAGTGTTCGAAGTCACCGAAGTGGCGCGTCATCTGTAAGATGAGCGCCCTTATTATCCTTAATCCTAGAGCGGATACCTAGATGGCCAGAGAATTTAGTCGTGCCCAGCGGATCGCTGAGCAGCTCCAGCGTGAGCTTGCCCAGTTGATCCAGCAGGATGTCAAGGATCCGCGTTTGGGGTTGGTCACCGTCAACGGTGCCAAGATCTCCCGCGATCTCTCCTATGCCGATATTTATATCACGGTGATGGGGAGTTACGAGGAGGTTCAGGCGCAAGCCGAGGTGTCGGTTAAGATTCTTAATCGTGCTTCAGGTTTTTTGCGCGGCCGTGTTGCGCAGCTGATCAAGATGCGAGCGGTGCCTCAGTTGCGTTTTCATTACGACAATTCGGTGGTACGCGGTAACTATATGGCGTCGTTGATCGAGCAAGCTGTTTCTGAGGACCATCTGCGTCAGGATGAACGCGGCGATGTTGAAGCTGACGTTGAGACAGATGTTGAGACAGATGTTGAGACTGACGCGTCGGGTCTTACCGACGCTGCAGATGCTCCTCGCGATGGCGAGGTCTGACAGGTTTGGCACGACAGCGAAAAGGGCGTGCGATAGATGGGCTGGTGCTGCTGGATAAACCGGCGGGCGTCACCTCCAACTATGTATTGCAACGGATCAAGTTTATCTACGGTGCGGCTAAAGCTGGCCATACCGGCGCGCTAGACCCCTTAGCGACTGGTATGCTGCCGATCTGTCTCGGAGAAGCCACCAAGTTTTCTCAATTTTTGCTGGAAGCGGATAAACGCTATCAGACCACCGCCAAGCTCGGGGTGCGTACCGATTCCAGTGATGCCGATGGTGAGGTGATTGAAACCAAGCCGGTCGGTGATTACCCTGTTGAGCAGATCGAAGCCCTTCTGGTCGAGCATTTTAGTGGTGAGATCGAGCAGGTGCCGTCGATGTTCTCGGCGCTTAAGCACAACGGTCAACCGCTGTATAAGCTCGCCCGTCAGGGTATCAAGGTCGAGGTTAAAAGCCGCAGGGTCACCATCTACGCGATTAAATTGCTGGCATTGCGTGCAGATGAAATCGATCTGGAGGTGCACTGTTCCAAGGGTACCTATATCCGTTCTATTGTCGAAGATTTGGGTTTGCTGCTCGGCTGCGGAGCGCATGTGCAGGTCCTGCGCAGACTCGATTCTGGACCCTATAAAGCCCCGATGATGCTGACTCTGCCGCAGATCGAGGCGATTGCCGGTGTGGGCGCGGATGAAAAGGTCACTGAGGCTGAAAAACAGTGCGACCTGAAGGCGCTGGATGCGTTATTATTACCGGCCTGGACGGCGGTCGACCATCTACCGCGGGTAGAGATCGATGCCGAGCAGCAACGAAAAATTGCTCATGGCCAGCCGATCCCCTGCGATCAACCGCCGATGGACCAGGTACTTATTTTTACTCAGGGCGCAAGCGAGCAACGTTTTCTCGGCCTGGGTCAGATTTCAGATCAGGGGATATTAAAACCCCAACGTCTGATACAAACTGCTCAGGGTTAGCCTGGACAGGTTTTCGCGTCGTACTGTAACTGTGCACGGTACGTACGTTTGTTTAATACCGCGCGTCGCTTAGACAACGTGTGTGCATAGTAGAAATGGAGCATTAACATGCTATTAG
Source organism: Motiliproteus sp. (assembly GCA_036964625.1). Lineage (GTDB taxonomy): Bacteria > Pseudomonadota > Gammaproteobacteria > Pseudomonadales > Balneatricaceae > Motiliproteus. The sequence goes on along the minus strand of JBALTG010000113.1, from coordinate 1,610 downwards.
CCGAAGAAAAAGCAGCAATCCTTGCTGATTACCAAACCAAAGAAGGTGACACCGGTTCTCCTGAAGTTCAGGTTGCCCTTTTGACCGCTAACATCCTGGGTCTGCAGTCTCACTTCAAGGCCAACAAGAAAGATCACCATTCACGTCGTGGTCTGATCCGGATGGTAAACCAGCGTCGTAAGCTGCTGGACTACCTCAAGTCCAAGAGTGTTGAGCGTTACACGACCCTGATCGGTCGTCTGGGTCTGCGTCGCTAAACGCAGTTCCACACAAGGGCTCTGACCTCCGGTCAGGGCCCTTGTTGTATCAGTGCCGTAACAATGCTCTGATACCCAGCTTGAAATTAATGCCCGCCTTGGTGGGCGTTGTTGTTCTTGAGCTGTAATAGTATTGATGTACTCAACAATCTGTTGATCAGCCCGTACTTTAATAACGCTTGTTGCTGTCGATTAGTGGTGATAAAGAAAATCAGGCGTTATCAGAGTACGGTTTGCAGGCGGGGCGAAGGCCCACAATAGATTGTCGGCAATGGGGCCGAGAGTACTGTAAACAGGTTAATTACAAGAGGCATTCATTGTGTTGAATCCGAAAACCAAGACTTTTCAGTACGGTGACCAGCAGGTTACGCTGGAAACCGGCCGTGTAGCACGTCAGGCATCAGGCGCCGTATTGATCACCATGGGTGAGAACCAGGTCCTGTGTACCGTTGTGGGCAACAAGAAAGCCCGCGCTGACCAGCCTTTCTTCCCGCTGTCGGTTCACTACCAGCAGAAGACCTACTCAGTCGGTAAGATCCCTGGAGGTTTCTTCAAGCGTGAAGCGCGTCCAAGCGAATTCGAAACCCTGACCTCGCGTCTGATCGACCGTCCGATCCGTCCGCTGTTCCCGAAAGGCTTCATGAACGAAGTACAGGTTGTCTGTACCGTTATGTCTGCCGACAAGAAGAACTGCCCCGATGTTGCCGCGATGATCGGTACTTCAGCGGCGCTGGCGATCTCGGGTATCCCGTTCAGCGGCCCGATCGGTTGTGCCCGGGTTGGTTTTGACGAAGAGAGCGGTTACGTATTGAACCCCTCTTTCGAAGTGATGGGTACCTCACTGCTGGATATGGTTGTCGCCGGCACCAAAGATGCTGTGCTGATGGTTGAGTCCGAAGCTCAAGAGCTGTCCGAAGACGAGATGCTCGGCGCGGTCCTGTTCGCTCATGACGAGATGCAGGTTGCTGTCGACGCGATCATTGAGTTCGCTGCCGAGAATGCCAAGCCGATTTGGGACTGGGCTGCACCGGCGGTTAACGAAGAGCTGAAGCAGCAGATCGTTGATGGTTACGGCGCTGCGATCACCGATGCTTACGCCATCAGCGATAAGCTGGCGCGTTACGGCAAGCTCGGTGAAGTTAAAGCCGAAGCGGTTGAGAAACTGGCTGGCGAAGCAATTGACGGCAAAGACGTTGAGAAGCTGTTTGCCTCGGTTGAGAAGCATATCGTTCGTAGCCGCGTTGTTAACGGCGAGCCGCGTATCGATGGTCGTGATACCAAGACCGTTCGTCCGATCGAAGTTGAAGTCGGTGTGTTGGGCAAGACCCACGGTTCGTCATTGTTCACCCGTGG
>JBALTG010000112.1:0-15289 GCA_036964625.1 Motiliproteus sp. | reverse complement strand
CGAGCGTGTAGCTGTAACTGCCATCGCCATTATCGACGAAGCTTCCACTTTTTGTAGCCGTTTCGGAGGTCGCTTGATCCTGGTCAACAACGCCCGGGCCTTTAGCAAGGTCCGTGGGCGCCTTTTCTACTTTGTTAATATAGCTCTGCCATTTGCTGGGCTCACCGTCACCGTCAGCACCGGCAGGAACCAGCTGGGTAACAGTAAATCGGATCTGGCTTGCGTCCATGCCGACAAAGCCGTTACCGAGCTCATCCTCAAGACTGAAATTGACACTCAGGGCACCATCACCCGCAACCGTAGCACTGTCGATCAAGGCCACCATAGTGGCGGGAATCTCTGATTTTACAATAATATTGGGTCCAGAAGGTCCGGCAGGTCCGGCAGCGCCATCAGACCCATCATCACTACAACCACTTACAGCTAGGGCGGAAGCAATCACTACACTGGGTAGCAAGCGCCGCCAAGAATACGTTTCCAAAGAAGCCATATTGAATTCCTTTTTGTCGTTAGTTTGTTATTTACTGAGTGTTACCAGCCGCGGTAAAAATACGAAACACCGATAAAGTGATTCGATTCTTGCCCCAGCTGGGTCACGCTAGTGCCAGCATAATCGGTATGATTATTCCAGCTCCAGTCGTTATTTTTGATCTGCTCATAGCGGTAATCTACTCGCAGACCCTTTTGTTCATCCAAGGCATACTCACCGAACAACGTCAGCTGGGTTAGCTTATATTCAATGGTCGGTAAGGATAAATTCGGGGCAAACTGCGGATCGCTGGGAGCAACCAGCGATGCCATATCGAACTGACTCTTGTCATCGCTATACTGCAGTTTAGCGCCCAGCTTGATCTCATCGGTCAGTTCACCCTTCACACCAAGACCTAACGCGAGACCTGTATCTTTGGATTTTCCGGCCCAGCTTTGCTCTGATCCGGCAAAATTTAGTGTTCCAAGATCAAGCCAGGAATGGGTTGAACTATCCAGCTTAAGTTGATTGGTCGATACCCAGCCCGACAGAGACCACTCATCCGATAACTGGTAAGCCGCATCAATCGAGACCATCATCGAAGAACCGTCACGAGGCCCCAATGGCAGGCCGCTGTATTTATCCTGACTGGCCTCAGTCACTAACTGCAGCGAAAGTTGCTCGGTAGCATACCAGTCCAGCGTCAACCGCAGCTGGTCACGATTACGATCGGCGAACTGAATCGAATTGACATAGTCGAAGGAAACCGGTGCAGTCAACGTATCCGCAACACCACTGCCCGGCAGCCACGCTGAGCCATCGCGCTCACTATGGCTCAGCTTAACGGTCCCCTTAAGCGAATCCGACAGATTCTTGCGCCCCCCAATGCGTAGCGTTGTTTCATCGGTTGTTTCGCGGCGAGCCATGTTGGCATCGTCAACATCACCACGTTTCAGGGTTTTATAATCGATACCCGCAAGCAGCGAAAACCCAGGTTTAACGCGGTAGGTTGCATCCAGCAGACCATGGCTCGTAGTACGCGTTTCCAGCTGGTTGAACTGGCCAAAAGTCGTGATATACCGGACCTTCGGGGTCTTGTCGTCACGTTCGTCATAGCGCAGCTTGGCTTTGAGCGTCAACTGGGGGCTTAGTCGTGAACTCAAGCCAAGATTGATCCGGGTGGTATCAATTTTTCCGCCCAGATTGGCGCGTGCGTTAAAGGGATTGGACAGGTAGAAGGCTTCGTCCTGGCGATCCTGCTGATAGGAAAGCTTGAAGGTAGCACGGGTCAGGGCTGATAACTGGTAGCCGCCATTCAGGTACAGGTTTTGAGACTGGTTATCCGGTGGGGTTGCCGTTTTTCGTGGCGCAGCATTCGCGGCCAGCGACGAGACATCCAGAGTCACCACCTCGGTCGGGCTGTCGAACAGCGATAGCTGGTAGCCGCCCTGCAGCTGCAACGCCTCAGTGGTATAGTACAGCTTGGCCTCGACCTCCTGAGTCCGATAATCGATTGGCTCAACCATGAAAAAAGTTTGGTCGATAGAGGACAAAGTTCCCTGCCCCCAGTTGCGCTCGCCCTCTTTGCTCTCGTGCCGGTAACTGAGGCTAAAATCCAGTTTCTTAGTAAAGTGCTTACCCATGCCGATTTTAACGTTCTTGCGTTCCTGGGATAGCTGTACCGATCTATTAGCCCCGCCGGTGGCTTGCTGGCTACTGCCGATACCGCTCAGATCGGTCTGGTACAGATACGGGTCGATTGTGTCTAGTTGGTCTACCTCGATAAAGTAGCGCCAGTCACCCTGGCGGTTGCGCTCGTAGCGCAAATTACGGCTACTCAGGCCGACATTACGACCGCTCACCAGGGTCCAGGTGCCGGTTTCATCGTCCCGCTGGTTCAGGTCAAAATCGAGCAGTAGATAAGCACCTTGGTCGCTGCGGCCGTTATAACGTCCGAGCATCGTCAAATCATCGCCACTGTACCCCAGGCCCGCAGAAAGACTGCTGGAGGGGGTACTCAGCAGCCGAACCTCTTCCATCTCGTCGTACTCTTCCTCATCTGCCGCCAAAACCACTGTAGATAGAGGGCTCAGCAGCATGGCCGACAGAGGTAACATTGCATATTTAAACATTGTCATGGTCCTTCTCCCTGTTAGTTCCGCAGCGACCGTGAACCGATATTTCCGGCGGGGCTGTTAGAGCCGTGGATATTGGTGTGGCAGTTCGCACAGGCCCGTCCGGTGGTGAACCGGGAGTTCTCCTCAGGCGGCAGACCACGGTGTGCATCACCCTCGTGACAGTTCTGGCACAGCATCGGCATCCGGGTTTTCAGCATCGCATCGATATTTGAACCGTGCGAATTGTGACAGTAGGAGCAATCTTCGTTAACCGGCTCATGATTCCAGATAAAGGGGCCACGCTTCTCGGCATGGCATTGATAGCAGGTATCAACGACGGTATCGCGAACCAGCTCTTTGACACCTGCAGAACCATGCGAGTTGTGGCAGTCAGAACAGACCACCTTGCCCTCTTCAATCGGGTGGCGGCTGAACTTCTGCGAATCCATGCGTTGCTGTTTATGACAGGTAAAGCAGACTTCGGACTGAGTCAGGCGCTCACGGACTTTGTCATGATCGGTATGCACCTGATGACAGGAGGTACAGGCGACATCGTTAGCGTTGTGTGCGCCCATCTGCCAATGAATCCGCTCTCCGCCCTGGTGGCAGTCTAAGCAGGTTTCATTACGCTGGCTGACGGGTGTTGGTGACTGAGGGCCAAAAACAATATCGAGCGCGGGACGGATGTCTTCGGTTTCGGAGCCATCCAGGTGCGCCTGACTTTCACCGTGACAGCTGGTACAGGTGGGGGTGCGCTCATCGGCTCGGGTACCGTGTTTAGTCTTACCAATGGCGAGCACGGTATATTCTTCATACTCATCATGGCAACGGGTGCAGATCGCATCACCGGTTAATGCCAGATCCCCTCGCGCATCTTCATCTTCATCTGCGTGCGATATCTGCGGTAACGCCAGACACGCGAGCAACAGCGCAGACATACACGCCTTGGGTACAGATCCTAGCCGCAGCCACTTATCCATAAACATTCACCCTTTCCATTTTATTCGTCATCGCCGCACGCCAAGCCTGTGCGGCAAGTCCGTGCGGATAGTTTCTTCCCGAGGTTTAACTATCGCGGTGCAGCCACTGTTATTAAAGATCTTCCGGCGCTAACTCCCCTTCTGGTTCGTAATGCGCTATCGCAAAATGGCAGTCGATACAGGTCTTGCCCTCGGCAAACCCCTTGGTGTGACGATCGACGGTCTCTTCGGTCTGCTGCTCTGGATCCATCTTATCGACGTCATGGCAGTTACGGCAGGATTGCGAATCGTTCGCCTTCATCCGCTTCCAGACACTGAGCGCCATCTCATAGCGGTGTTCTTCATACTCTTCAGGCGTGTCCATCTTGCCGGTAAAGTGGTAGTACACCTCTTTTGCAGCGATGGTTTTGCGCCAGATCTTGGCAAAGAACGCTTTGGGTATATGGCAATCCGGGCAGGTAGCCCGCTTACCGGAACGGTTACGATCGTGAATGCTATCCTGATATTCGACATAGGCGTTGTCGCCCATTTCGTGACAAGAGATACAGAACGACTCGGTACTGGTGAACTCCAGCGCCGCATTGCTGGCAACCACCAATCCGGCGCCCACAAACATGGCCACCAGCAGTGGCACCACACCGTATTTCTGAAAGAATTTTTTAAACATGGGCAGACCTCCCTGTTGCGCTTAATACAGCAGTTATTTTGATAGGATCCATTCGATCACGGCGTCCATATCAGTATCTGATTTAGACTTGAATTTTTTATGCTTCTCGGTCTTACCATCGACCTCAACATCGGGCGACAGGGTCAGGTGCTCACGCAGCTTGGCGGTACCGTCCTCCTCAGTACGATATTTCTTTGCGATCTCCTTGATCGAAGGACCGTCCTTCTTGCGCGAGATCGCATGACATTTCAGACAACCTTGCTTCTTGAGGGTCTTCTGGGCATTAAGCGCCTGAGCGTCAATAGGCGACAGACTCAAGGCCAAAAACAGCGGGGCAGAGATAAAAGTGATAATACGCATTGCAAGCTCTCCTGAAATTGACAAATGCCACTAAAACTACTTGATAATAAAGGTATTTTAACTGCCTGTTGAACTACAGTTCCATGCGCTAAATCAATAAACTGACTCTTCGTCATTATTCTATTCAGGTCACTCGGATTCGCCTTAGCCAAGACCAATCGTTACCCATGAATGTGTCGCTCTCAAACCAAAGTAGCACGGATTTAAAAAAACCACACAGTTAGAAAGGATTTTAGAATTAACGGTGATAGAGAACCGCCAAACCTCGACGATAGACGCGAACACTCTGACTGGCACTCCGCTGTGAGTCTTTTATTGTTGTCCGGTGATTTATCACCTTAGGTGTCCGATAAAATCGGGTGAAACGAGAAGTGCGCACGTCTGGTGGCCAGGCTCACACCGCCCCTACCCCTCGTTACGCCCTTCAAGTCCGGCAAGCTGTTAGAATAACCGGCTGATTAAGTCGCTTAAGTTCCGCTACCAGAGAGTTTTGTCATGCCGCTGCCCCCTTCAGCCCCCCGTCAACATCTACACACTCGCCACGTGACGTGTCGGGGCTACGCACGCGAAGATGGGCTGTTCGACATCGAAGGCCGAATGACCGACAGCAAGACCTACGCTATCGACAATCAAGACCGTGGCGGGCAGATCCAGGCGGGAGAATTCATTCACGATATGTCGATCCGCCTGACGCTGGATCTGGATTTTTTAATCCATAAGGTCGAGGCGGTCATCGACGACTCGCCTTTCAATATCTGCCCTGGAATTTGCGACCGTTTCCAGCAGCTCGAGGGGGTGCGTATCGCACCCGGCTGGAATAGCAGAATCCGAAAACTGTTCGCGGGCACCCGGGGCTGCACTCACCTGACCGAACTGCTGGGACCGATCGCCACCACCGCCTTTCAAGCGACGGGCACGGCACGGCGCTTACGCGCGGAAAAAAGCCAGGATACGACCTCCAGCGGCAACCGTTTGATCAACAGCTGCCACGCGATGGCGGAGAACACCGAGGTGGTCAGGATTCGCTGGCCGGATCAGTACCGGCCGTCTGAGTAACCTAGCAGCCTGTCGGACTTAACGCTGATCTACTCCGGGAAAGCCGACTTTGGCCATTTTTCACCCTCTTTCTCGTTAAATAGAACCACTATTAGCCTCAAAAGAGTTCGAAAACTGTCTCAAATCGGTCTTCCCCTCGCTACGACCGGTCAAGTCCGACAGGCTGCCAGATCGCTAATAACCGCGATCACAGCCGCCGCCTAAGCTGGCGAGTAATCGTCCCGGTACTGCGTAAACCACTCCAGCACATCCGCCTGATTGCCTTTGAAGATTAACCGGTCGCTTTTTTTACTGAGCTGGTAATCGTACATCGGATCGTAATACTGGCTCAGCATCGCCTCGATCCAGATCCGGTGCAGATCAGTTTGACCCTGCTGCAGGTGCTGCTGCAACGCCGCCTGCATCTGCTCTTCGATCAGCTGATAACGCTCTCCGCCTAAGCGCTTACGAACCCGGCCGAGACTGGCCAACATGTATTCGGCGTACTGCTGCAACCCCTGCTCGGGGCCATAATGGTCGACATATTCAGCGGCCAGGTCATCCACATAATCGGCCTTGACCTGATCGACGCGCAGCGACATCGGCTCCTCCAGCAGCGCTATCGGCGCCTGTCCCATCGCAGCATACAGGCTCAGCGGCAGCGCTAAAGAGCCGATCAGATGGCTTTCATCCTCCAGCATCAGCGGTCCTTCTGTGCTCTGCTGTAACTTAAGGAGTTTAATCGCCAGCGCATTTTCAAAGTTAATCACCCGGGGCTGCGGTGTCACCCGCCGGCCAAAACTGGAACCGCGATGATTGGCCAGCCCTTCCAGGTCGACCGACGCGGGTATCCGGTCAATCACCCGGGTTTTTCCGGTCCCGGTACGCCCGCTGAGGATCAGCCAGGGACGCCGTTCGGCCTCGCTATCGAGCAGCTCGAGCAAAAACCGCCGCATCGCCTTGTAACCGCCTTTGATCAACGGAAACTCAACCCCGGCATCACGCATCCATTGCCGCGAAGTATGCGAGCGCAGCCCGCCGCGAAAACAATAGATGTGCCCCTCCGGGTGGTGCCGCGCAAAGTCACTCCAGGCCGCGACACGTTGCTCTTTAAGCTCACCACTAACCAGCTGATGACCCAGTTCAATCGCCGCCTGCTGGCCTTTACGCTTATAGCAGGTACCCACCTGCTCGCGCTCTTGGTCGGACATCAGTGGCAGATTGATGCTCTGTGGAAACGCCCCCTTGGCGAACTCCACCGGCGCCCGGGTATCGATCATCGGGGTGTCATTGAGAAACAGCTGGGCGTAGTTGTCGGTATCGGCACCCGTATCGGCACTCATGTCAGCACTCATGTCGGCGCCCGTATCTCTGCCTATGTTGCTGCCTATGTCGGTATCAGACGCATTCATAAGCCTGCAACCAATTCAACCAAGGCACCGCTCTCGGCACTGGCGACCAGCTGCCCGATCGGCTGATCACTCAGCCCCTGCTGTCGCAGCAGCGCTTGCACCTCGGCCTCGGACTCGGTATTCACCGCGACCAACAAACCACCACTGGTTTGCGGATCGCACAAAATGGCGCGCTGGGTATCCGACAACGTCCCAACCTTGCTACCGTAACTGTCAAAGTTGCGCAGGGTGCCGCCGGGCACCGCGCCCGCATCCAGATAGAACTGCACCTGCTCCAGCAGAGGGATTTGATCAAACTGCAGCCGCGCTTTAAGATCACTGCCCTCGCACATCTCGATCAGATGCCCCAGCAGCCCGAAACCCGTCACATCGGTCATGGCACTGACGCCCTCAATCGCCGCCAGCGGAATCCCCAACGTATTGAGCTTACACATAGAGTCGCGAGCGATATGACTGTGCTGCGGTTCGAGCAGGGATTTTTTCTGTGCGGTAGAGAGGATACCGACCCCGAGCGGCTTGGTCAGATAGAGTTTGGCACCCTCCGTTGCGGTATCGTTGCGCTTAATCCGACTTTGCTCGACCAGACCGGTCACCGCCAGACCGAATATCGGCTCGGGGGCGTCGATACTATGGCCGCCGGCCAGCAGAATCCCCGCGTCTTTGCAGGCTTGGCGCCCACCGTCAACCACCTGGGCGGCGATCTCGGCGCCGAGTACGTTGATCGGCCACCCCAGAATCGCGATCGCCATCGCCGGGGCGCCGCCCATGGCGTAGATGTCGGAGATCGCATTGGTCGCAGCGATCCGACCAAAATCGAACGGATCATCAACGATCGGCATGAAAAAGTCGGTGGTACTGATCACCGCCTGGCCGTTATCCAGCGCATACACGGCCGCATCATCCTTGGAACTGTTCCCCACCAGCAAGCGCTCATCTTGCGGCAGCTCAAGACTGCTCTTAAGAATCTGATCCAACACATTGGGGGCGATTTTGCAGCCACAGCCAGCACCGTGGCTGTAGGCGGTCAAACGAACGGGGTCATTCATGGGTAGCAGACTCGAAGTAGCGATGCAGCAACGTCGGATAGCGCTCACGCAATCCAACCTTAAAAGAGGCTGCCTGTTATAGCGAAAAACCACCGGAAAGTCGATAAGCGCTTGACCGTCAGCCCGCGTCAACAGCAGCACGAGTATGTTGACCGATCCTTTCCAGCCCCTTAATGTGGCTTAGCTGCTACTGATCAGCCTGGCTTTCCAACGCCAACGACTGGGGCGACACCAATACACCGTTGTTATCCGCATACAGGTAATGACCGGGGCGGAAGGTGACGCCAGCAAACGTGACGTCCACATTCAGATCACCTAGACCACGCTTATCGGTTTTCATCGGATGAGAGCCCAGCGCGGCCACTCCCAGATCGGTTTCAGCAATAGCGTTTACATCGCGAATGCAGCCGTTGATAACGATCCCTTCCCAGCCATTTTTCGCCGCTTTTTCAGCCAGCATATCGCCTAACATGGCTCGGCGCATCGAACCACCGCCGTCGACAACCAACACTTTACCCTTACCCGGCAGCGCAACCTGTTCGCGGACCAGAGAGTTATCTTCAAAGGCTTTAAGGGTGACGATTTCACCCCCAAACTGCTCGCGGCCACCGAAATTGCCAAACATCGGCTCGAGCACCTGCACCAGGTCGGGAAACTGATCACAGAGATCGGGAAGTAAATCTTGCACGGTTGAGCTCCTTTAAGCGTGATAAAAAAACAGGATAACAGGCATTCACTGGCGCCGTTACCATTGCGACTAAGATCTGCCCGTTGCATCCTGAGTCAGGTAAAACCAGGTATCCAGCACCGAGTCAGGATCGAGACTGATACTATCGACCCCCTGCTCCATCAACCAGCGTGCCATATCGGGGTAATCCGAGGGTGCCTGACCACAGATGCCGACATACTTGTTCGCCCGATGACAGGCCTCAATCGCCATTTTCAACAGCACCTTGACCGCAGCATTACGCTCGTCGAACAGGTGTGCAACAACTCCGGAGTCCCGATCCAGCCCTAGGGTCAGCTGGGTCAGGTCGTTGGAGCCGATCGAAAAGCCGTCAAAATATTCCAAAAACTGATCCGCCAGCAGCGCATTAGCGGGAAGCTCGCACATCATTATAATACGTAACCCATTAACTCCGCGCCGCAAGCCGTTGATCCGCAGCAACTCTATCACCTGCCTCGCCTCGCCCAACGTACGTACAAAGGGCAGCATCAACTCAACATTGGTCAAGCCTAGCTGGTCCCGCACCTTAACGATCGCCTGGCATTCCAGCTCGAAACAGTCACGAAAGGCATCGGAGATATAGCGCGAGGCACCGCGAAACCCGAGCATCGGGTTCTCTTCGTCGAGCTCGTACTGACGCCCACCAATCAGGTTGCGGTATTCATTGGATTTGAAATCAGACATCCGCACGATCACCGGCTTACCCGCGCAGGCGACCGCCAAAGTGGCGATCCCCTCGGCTAATTTCTCAACAAAGAATGTCTGCGGCGAGCCATAACCGGCACTGCGCAGCGCTATGCTGCGGCGGACCTCGGCGGGCTGCTCGGAAAATCGTAGCAGTGCCTTGGGGTGCACCCCGATCATACGGGTGATAATAAACTCCAGCCGCGCCAGACCGATCCCCTGGTTCGGCAGGCTGGCAAAGTTAAATACCCGGTCGGGGTTGGCGACATTGAGCATCATCTTAAACGGCAGTGGCGGCATCGCATCGATACGCGAGCTTTGGTGCTCAAAATCCAGCTTACCCTGATAGCACAAGCCACTGTCGCCCTCGGCACAGGAGACCGTTACCAGCTGAGCGTCGCGCAGCAGTTCAGTCGCATCACCGCAACCGACAATGGCAGGAATACCCAGTTCCCTGGCGATGATCGCGGCATGACAGGTGCGACCGCCTCGATTAGTGATAATCCCCGCCACCCGTCGCAGCACCGGCTCCCACTCTGGATCGGTCATATCGGCGACCAGAACATCCCCCGCTTGGATCCGCGCCAGATCGCTTCGGTCGTTAACAATCCGTACCGGTCCACTGCCGATCCGCTGGCCGACACTGCGCCCTTCGAGCAACACCCGCCCGGTCTCTTTGATCAGGTAGCGCTCGACCCGCTGGGTGCTGCTTTTAACCGACCCCATACCTTGCGCCTGGAGCACGTAGAGTCTGCCATCCTCACCATCCAACGCCCATTCGATCGCCATCGGCTGACCAAAATGAGCCTCTATGGCCGCGCCCATGCGCGCTAACTCGAGCACCTGGGTATCCGTGAGACTAAATTGGCAGCGCTGTTCAGGCGCGGTCTTTACCACGACCACGGCGGGCTCCGCATCGGGTTCACTGGCCCGGATCATTTTGATCGCCTTAGTCCCCAGATTGCGACTGATGATGGCGGGGCGGCCGTCATCCAATAGCGACTTACTGACATGAAACTCATCGGGGCTAACCTGGCCCAGGATCACTGGCTCGCCCAGACCAAACACCGAGCAGAGATAAAACACGCCCTGAAACCCTGATTCTCTATCGAGCGTATCCAGTATCCCGCTGGCCCCTGTATCCGTGTGCACCATCCGCTGAACTCCGGCCGATAGCACGACTTCGTCATGCGGGATGCTGCGATGAACCCGGTACGCGATTGCACGGTCGTTAAACAGCGAGGCGTATACCTGCTTAATCGATTTTATAACCGCATCCAGACCGCTGACGTTGAGATAACTCTGCTGCTGGCCTGAAAACGAGGCATCCGGCAAGCCCTCTGCAATCGCCGACGCACGCACCGCGACCGGAATCTGTGCTCCACCCAGCGCGGTCCAAGCTGCGCCTATCTGAGTAATCAATTGCGGCTGCAACGGCGCCTGAAGTATCCATTCTCTAATCTGATCACCGGCCGCAGCCAGGGCACCTATATTCTCGACATCGAGCGCATTAAGACACTGCATGATTTGCTGCTGCAGGTCATTAAACGCTAAAAAATCGCGGTATGCCTGAGCGGTTGTGGCGAACCCTGGCGGCACCCGCACCCCCTGGTCGGCAAGCTGAGCAATCATCTCCCCCAGCGGCGCATGTTTGCCGCCGACAAGCAGATAATCTTGCGCACTGACCTGGTCAAATCCAACAATATAGCGACTCAAGATGGAACGGGCCTCAGACTGAAAAAGTCCGTATTATAGGACGATACGACCCCTACTGGAATGAGGCATAAGCTTAGACTTATGGCTAGACGCACTATTTTTTATATCTCTGACGGCACCGGGATCACCGCGGTAGGCCTGGGTCGCAGCCTGCTGTCCCAGTTCAAGCAGGTTGAATTTGAGCGCATCACCCTGCCCTACGTCGACACCCTGGAAAAAGTTGATCGAATTGTCGCCCAGATCGAGGCTCGCGCTCAGCTCGATGCGCAACCACCGTTATTAATTTACACCCTCGCCGCCGAGTCTATTCGCCAACGACTTCAAGGCTGCAGCGGCTATCACGTCGACCTGTTCGGGGTCCTGATACCGGGACTGGCAGAGCAACTACAACAGCCACCCGCCAACAGCCCCGGTGAGTCGCGCGCAAACGAAAATGAGGAGATGTACCGCTTACGCGGTGATGCGGTTAATTTCACCCTGGACAACGATGATGGCGGCCGCCACCGCGACTACGATCACGCCGATATCATTCTGACCGGCGTGTCCCGAACCGGTAAAACCCCGACCAGCCTGTACCTGGCCCTGCAATTCGGTATCCGTACTGCCAACTACCCGCTGACCAGCGATGACCTGGACGAAACGCAGCTCCCCAAAGCACTCCGGAACTATCGTCATAAACTGTACGGATTAACCATCGATGCCGACCTGCTTGCTGCCATCCGTCAACAGCGCCGCCCCGACAGCCCTTACGCCTCGATACGGCAATGCTACCGCGAGGTCGACGATGCACAGGCAATGCTGCAACTCAACCGCGTCCCCATCCTGGATGTCAGCAACTTGTCGATTGAAGAGGTGGCCACCCGCATCATTGCCGATACGGGCCTAAAACGTCGATTCAAGTGATTTTCTTTTGGAAAAACAGCCCATAAGACACCAACCGAATCCCCGTCATCATCGCCATATCAGGATTTAAAGACATCGCCCCAGCGCAAGTGTCTGGCTTTCAAGACAGCCCCAGCCGCTTGAGCTTCTCGTATAACGCGGCCCGGGAGATACCCAGCCGCTTGGCGGACTGGAGTTTATTTCCCTGGCAATGATCGATAGCAGCCTGGATTGCTGCACGCTCGGTGACTGCAACCTGCTCCGCAAGGGTTTGCGGCGGTTGCCCGGCATCCGATGGCTGTGTAGCCGCCCCTCTTGAGGGATTAGCCACGCTGCTACCGGGTAAGAAATTTGCCAGCAAGGTCTCTGAAACCCGGCCTTGATCTGAGAACAGCAGCGCCCTTTCCAATACATTGCGCAGCTCACGGATATTGCCGGGCCAGTGGTAACGCGAAAATGCTTGCAGCAAGCCCTTAGTTATCTGCAGCTCGGCGCACCCCAGCTGCAGGCTTAGCTGAGCGCTGAGAGCACGGATAAGCAAAGGCAGATCTTCCAGACGCTCGCGCAGCGGTGGTAACTGCAGCGGCAGCACATTGAGACGATAATACAGATCGGCCCGAAACAACCCCTTGCTCACCTGCTGCTCAAGGTTACGACTGGTCGCGGCGATCACCCGAACATCGATCGGCACCACCTTGTTGCTCCCGATCGGCTCGACTTCGCGCTCCTGCAGTGCCCGTAGCAGTTTGCCCTGCACCGCAACGCTCATCTCGCCGATCTCATCGAGAAACAGTGTCCCCCCCTGAGCGAGCTCGAATTTACCGATCCGGCCCTTGGGATCGGCACCGGTATAGGCCCCTGCCGCAGCGCCAAAAAGCTCCGCTTCCACCAACGTTTCCGGCAGTGCAGCGGTATTGATGCTGACGAAGGGTGCTTCCGTGCGCGCGGAGGTGTTGTGAATCGCCTGCGCCACCAGCTCTTTACCGGTACCGGTTTCACCCAGCAACAGCACCGTACTGTCAATCGGCGCCACCCGTAGCGCCTGCTGGCGCAAAGCTAGCATCGCGTTGCTAGTGCCGACCAGGTCAGCAAAACTATATTTTGTCTGCCGCAGCCGGCCTTTGGCCCGTGATTTTTGCACCGGTAGCTGCAGCCGACTGTATTTATCGACCAGCGGGCGCAAGTGGGCCAGCTCGTCAAAAAACACCATCCCCACTGCACCACTGATCGCACCCGTTTTATCCCGCAAAGGTAGCCGGGTCACAACAAACCAGCGCTGCTTGAAACGCATCAGGTCAAGCAGCTGAGCCCGGCCGGTATTAACCACCTGGCGCATCAGACTATGAGGAATCAATGCTTCGACCTCGAGCCCGCGAACATCGAGCTGATCCGGTATTCCCAGCGCAATGCGGTATTTATCACTGACCCAGACGATACGACAGTGACGATCGACCAGCATCATGCCCTCACAGCTACTGTCGAGCAGCTTAAGCAAGGCAAGGTTCTGGCTATTAGAAGGGTCGAGGGTTCCGATCTGTAACATATCCCTATCCATCTGCGGTCTCGTAACGGGTAAAAAAACGGGCTCAGCCAACCCTAAGCAGCATTCGCATTTAAACTGCGCCAGAACACGCTTAAATTAGCCAGCAGCCTAACAATCGTTATCCTTTCGAGCAGTTAATACCAAGCCACAAATCATTAAACAAGCACATCATATTAGGTAGCGGGATATCGCCAAATCACTCACGATCCTTGCTACCACCTAAATGTCGGACATAGCTGTATCAAAAACAAGACACTACCTGCCTTGAAAACCAGACACATGAACCATACAAAACACAACCAAATAACGCAAACCTATTTAAATCAACAAATTAAAAATTATGGCGCGGGAAGTGCAGTTGCAGAACTGGAGTACGCTCTGGATAGAGCGCAACAATGATAATAATAAAAGTGCCATGCCATGAATAACACCCAAATACCCACTCGCTCTAAGCCCCCTTTGCCGAAAAACCGGCCCTCTTTGCTGACTCAGACAGGTCCGCAAGCTATCGCTTTCGGCCTAACACCATGATCACGACCGAACAGGCAACTACACCGACAGCAAACCGTTGTTTAATCCCCTGGAGACAAACTTCACATGACTAACAAAACAGCACTGGTAACAGGATCTAGCAGTGGCATTGGCCTTGCCACGGCAAGAGCACTAGCCAAGCAAGGCATTCAGGTGATGCTCAATGGCCTGGAAGAGAACCAAGAAGGGGCTACGATAGCGGCCACTATCGAGCAGGAGTTCGGGACCAAAACCCGCTACTGCTGTGCCGACCTGTCCAACCCCGGGCAGATTGAGCAACTGTTTGAATCGATGCTAGCTGAATTTGGCGGCATCGATATCTTGGTCAACAATGCGGGCATTCAATACACCGCAGCGACGACCGAGTTCCCGCCAGAGAAATGGGACCAGGTGATCGCGGTCAATCTGACCGCCGCGTTCCATACCAGCCGCCTCGCCCTGCCCTTGATGAAAAAGTCCGGCTGGGGCCGCATCGTCAATATCGCCTCGGTTCACGGCCTGGTCGCTTCCGCCAATAAATCAGCTTACTGCGCCGCCAAGCACGGCCTGATCGGCTTCACCAAGGTGGTGGCTCTGGAGCATGCTGCCGACGGCATCACCGCCAACAGTATCTGCCCGGGATGGACCGATACGCCGCTGCTGCAGCATCAATTCAAGGTCTTTGCCGAGCAGCACGGCGTCACGGCGGAAGAAGCCAAAGCTGGGCTGGTGAAGACCAAAACGCCCTACCCCGGATTAATCCAGCCGTCAGCGATTGGCGACCTGGTGGTGTTTTTATGTACCGATTCCGCGTGCGGTATAACCGGAGCCGCACTGCCGATCGATGGCGCCTGGACCGCGCAATAACAACGACCCTAGCACGACTTAACCCGCGCCCTTTATCGGGCGACTCTGAATACGCCCTGCTGGCGTATCAGGGACAACATGCATTACCAAGAGCAAAAAACAACAACGATGGAGCGACTATGAAGCCAATCAAATCAATGTTATTAACCGCAGCAATCGCCGGAATCACCGCAGCAGCGGCCTCCGCACCTGCGCTAGCCGCCGAAAAAACCCTGCTCAAAACCCCGATCGCCTTCGGCTCGCACCTGCCTGCACTGGGCACTCCGATCAAGTG
>JBALTG010000111.1:0-15373 GCA_036964625.1 Motiliproteus sp. | reverse complement strand
GGAGTGGTTGTCGCAAGAGTCTGTTGCCGGTAATACAGCCTGAGCGCCAGTGCGGCGGTGAGCAGCAGTACCAGTAGCGAGCTTAGCACCACGCGCTTCAGTCATGGTGAGGTGCAGTACTTTACTTCGATCTGAACTTGGTTACGCAGGCCTGGGAGTGGCTGTCGCGAGAGTCTGTTGCCGGTAATACAGCCTGAGCGCCAGTGCGGCGGTGAGCAGCAGTACCAGTAGCGACCCCAGTACCACACCCGGCCAGCGGGCGGCTTGCCAGAACGGATCCAGATAAAACCCACCGACGCTGGCGCCCAGATAATAAAACAGCAGATACAGCGATGAGGCACTGGCCCGTGCCCGTTCTGCATGCCGGTTGACCCAGGCGCTGCAGATCGAGTGGCAGATAAAGAAGCCAAAGCTGTTGATCAGCAAGCCACCGATGATCCCGGGTAGGGTCTGATTCAGGGTGAGCAGGGTGCCCAGCATCAGCATCAGAATACCGCCGAGCATGCACAGCGGTGGTGAGTAGCGCAGGCTGAGCGTGCCGGACAGCGCCGAGCTGAAGGTGCCGGTTAGGTACGTTAGAAACAGCAGCCCCAGCCAGGTCGAGGACAGATGAAACGGACTATCACTGAGCACGTAGGTGATATAGCTGTATTGGTTGGAGAAGATAAAGAAATTGAGACCGCCAATCAGATAGGCGAGTAGTAGCAACGGATTCTTCAGGTGAGCCGCCAGATCCGCGACCATGCTGCCCAGTCGCAGCGGCCGGGGTTGAAACTGCTGCGACGGCGGTAGCAGTTTGGCAAATAGCGCCACGCCTAGCAGGCTTAATCCGCCCACCAGATAAAAAGCCGACTGCCAGCCCGCCAGGTCGGTCATGCCTCCCCCGATCAACCGGCCACTGATGCCACCGAGGCTATTGGCGCTGATATACAGCCCGACCGCCAGGAGTAGCGCAGGGGGTTCGAACTCGTCGCCCATATAAGCGATCGCGATGGCCGGCACGCCACCCAGCAGCAGTCCTTGCAGCATCCGTAATCCAAGCAGCCCCGTATAACTGTCCAGCAGCGGCATCAACAGCGTTAGCGCGCTGGCACTCGCGAGGGTCAGCAGCATGATCCGGCGCCGTCCCAGGGCATCGGAGAGCGGCCCATAGAGCAGTAGAGACACCCCCAGAGTCAGCATCGCCAGTGACAGCGACCAGGTCGCTTGCAGTGCGCTGAGATCAAACAGCTCACGCAGCAGTGGAAACAGCGGCTGGGTGATATAGAGATTGGCGAACACGATAAAGGAGCCCAGGCAGAGTGCCAGGGTGGCGCGGTAGTAAGCAGGGCTGCCAGCTTCAATCATGGTTACGTATCTGCGTGGGTATGGGGGATGGTATTGGAGAGGATAGCGGAGACAGGGACTCTAACAGTGGCGCGTTGATATCAAAAATATATAATCAATATGAGGTTGATAACGAAATGATATGATCTGCTAAAAGCGCTTCGAAACGAACAGGTGTTGCAATGGATAGCCGCAAACTGCGGATCTTTTATCAGGTGGCCCGGCAGGGCAGCTTTACCCGAGCCGCGGCCGTACTGCAGATGGCGCAACCAGCGGTCAGTATTGCGGTACGCAAGCTGGAGCAGGAGCTGGACCTGTTGCTGTTTCACCGCCGGGATAAACAGATCAGCCTGACCTCCGAAGGTACGGTGTTGCTGGGGCACGCAGAGCGGGTGCTGGTCGCGCTGGATCAGGCCCAGCTGGAGATGGATGAGCTCAAAGGGCTGCGTAAAGGCGAGGTGCGGATCGGCATCCCCAGTATGCTCGGCAGCTACTACTTTCCCGAGCTGTTGATGGTGTTCAAACAGCGCTATCCCGCACTCAAACTGCGGGTCGAAGAGGCCGGTACCCGTGATATCCAGCGGATGATCGATACCGGCGAGCTGGACCTGGGGATCATCGTGCGTGACCAGCTGCCCGAACAGTTAGAGGCCGAACTGTTCCTGCGTGAAGAGATGGTGGTCTGTATGCCCACCGATCACCC
Source organism: Motiliproteus sp. (assembly GCA_036964625.1). GTDB lineage: Bacteria > Pseudomonadota > Gammaproteobacteria > Pseudomonadales > Balneatricaceae > Motiliproteus. The sequence continues at coordinate 13,344 of JBALTG010000111.1, read as the reverse complement.
CTTTGCTATGCAGCAGCAGGTGACTTTCGATGAGTTCTTTGCTGAACCCCTGGTGCTGTTTAAGCCGGGTTATTTTCACCGCGAGTATATCGACCGGCTGGCGCAACGCAGTGGTAATCAGCTGCAGATTGAGTTCGAGACCAACCTGATCCCGCTGATTCGCTCGATCGTGCGCAAAGGCTTTGGCATTACCACCTTTTTAAACATGGTGGTCGAAGATGATCCGGGGCTGGTGGCGCGCTCGTTTGCCGAACCGGTGTGGCTGGATCTGTGCATCGCCTGGAAACGCGGTGGTTATCTGGCGCATGCCGATCGTCAGTTTGTACAGTTTCTATTGAGCCATGCGCAGCCAGGATCACGTCCGGAAGATCCTCAGTGAATGAGTCAGATTCACGCTGACGTGCCAAGATTTCACCCCAATACGGCGCTGTGCGGCGCAGAAGCGTACACACTTTATGCTATGATTGCCGCCCGTTTTGGGTTGATACCACAGATTAGGTCGAGGTTGTTGCCGCCATGAGCAAGAGTACGTCACTGGGTAAAAGCAAAATAAAGTTCCTGCTGCTGGAAGGGGTGCACCAGTCCGCCGTCGATACACTCAAGGCGTCCGGTTACACCAACATCGATTACCTCGAGAAGGCACTGCCCGAAGAGGAGCTGATCAAGCGGATCAAGGACGCGCATTTTGTTGGCATCCGCTCCGCGACCAAATTGAATGCCCGGGTGCTGCAGGCAGCGGACAAGCTGCTGGCGGTTGGTTGTTTCTGCATCGGTACCAACCAGGTTGATCTGCAGGCTGCGATCGAGCTGGGCATTACCGTATTCAACGCCCCCTTCTCCAACACCCGCAGCGTGGCCGAGCTGGTGCTGGCCGAGGCGATCATCCTGCTGCGGGGCGTGGCCGAGAAAAACGCCAAAGCCCACCGCGGCGTGTGGAGTAAATCGGCGGCTAAATCTTACGAGATCCGCGGCAAGAAGCTGGGGATCATCGGTTACGGCAGCATCGGTTCGCAGCTCAGTGTGATGGCGGAATCTTTAGGTATGGAGGTGTGCTTCTACGATGTCATCACTAAATTGCCACTGGGTAACGCCTACCAGGTCGCTTCGATGCAGGCGCTGTTTGAGCAGAGTGACATTGTTACCCTGCATGTACCCGAAAACGCCACCACCAAGAATATGATCGGCGCTGAGCAGCTGGCGCAGATGAAACCCGGCAGCATCCTGATCAACGCCGCGCGCGGCACCGTGATCGATATCGATGCGCTCTGTGACACCCTGCGTACCGACAAATTGTTGGGTGCCGCGATCGATGTGTTCCCGGTTGAGCCCAAGTCCAACAGCGAAGAGTTTATCTCACCGCTACGCGAATTCGACAATGTCATCCTCACCCCGCATGTGGGGGGCAGCACCCTGGAGGCGCAGGAGAATATCGGTTTTGAAGTCGCAGAGAAACTGGTTAAGTACTCCGATAACGGTTCGTCCATCACCTCGGTCAACTTCCCCGAAGTGGCGCTCCCCGCGCATCCTGGCAAGCATCGCCTGCTGCACATCCATGCCAACGTGCCGGGCGTCTTGACTGCGATTAACCAGGTGTTCTCCGACCACAACATCAACATCAGTGGCCAGTACCTGCAGACCAACGACAAGGTCGGTTATGTGGTGATGGACATCGATGCCGAACACAGCAAACTGGCGGTCAAGCAGTTGAAGCAGGTTGCCGGAACGATCCGTTGCCGGGTGCTGTTCTAAGTCTGCGTCCTAACTAAGCGGCATTAGCAGCACGTCTAAACCGGAGCCAGGCTCCGGTTTTTTATGTACAGGATGTACGGTATGCCGCGGGCGCATGGATGCGCAGAAGCGGCGATGTACAGGATGATCGCCGGGAGCCCGGCTCCCACAAGGTCCACACAGATCACACAGTGGGAGCCTGCCTGCAGGCGATCTCTTCACCGTTGCTGTGCTAAAGAATTACAAGATCGCCGGGAGCCCGGCTCCCACAAGATCTACACCGATCACGCCGTGGGAGCCTGCCTGCAGGCGATCTCTTCGCCGTTGTCGCACTAAAAAAGACAAGTCAACTACTTAGGTCGTAAAGACGTACGTCGGATGGTGGCCGGAATCGGGATTCTATACGCTGCATCGCAGCAAAATAGAGGCAGCGCTGTAGCCCGCTTCTACTGATACCGTCTAGCACAGAGAGGCAGCCCTTTGAGCCATCATAAAACTGACGCGACCTACAAGTCACAGCGCAGACCCAGCAAATCGTTTGAAAGCCGAGCGCACTATCTGGAGCATGAGTTAACCATCATGTCGCCTAAGCGCTGGGGCATTAACCTGCCTTTCCGTGATTACCACTTCGAGTATGAAGATTTGGTACCGGCCATAGCCGCAACGATTGGTAAGATCGTGATGGTCGCCGCAGTCGTGGCGGCGTTTGCGGGTCCGCTGGGTTTAGCGCCCGAGTTTGTGATCGAAAACGTCCGCTTTGAGATGTTGATCGCCGCGATCCTGTTCGTGATCCTGTTCTCCGGCGTGCTCAATCCCAATGCCAATCTTGCGGGTACGCATGGTCCGATGATCCCGATGATTCCGCTAATCGTGGCCTCCGGAGGCCATCCACTGGCGCTCGGAATCATGGTAGGGGTGTTCGGCCTGATTCTCAGTGTGACCAAGGGCGGCAGCAAGCTGATGACGCTCACCGGTGAGGGGGTGCGGGGCGGTCTGCTGATCTATCTGGGCGCGGTCGGGATGATCAGTCAAGTGGGTGCGCTGTTCAAGTGGGCGGACGGTATCGGCATGGGCTATGTCGCCTTTGCGGTGATTCTCAGTACGGTGCTGATGTACGCTTTTCTGGCCCGGATTAAGATGCGTTGGTTGTCGATTCCGCTGGGATCAGGCATCGCGTTGGCGATTGCGCTGCTGCTGGGGGCGCCGTTTGAGTTCGTCACCGAGCCGGGTATCCCGAACCTGAGCCCGACTTATTGGTGGGGTGAGTCCACCGGCTGGAATATGGGCTGGCCGGAGTTGCATCACTTTATCGCGGTGACCCCTTTTGCGGTGCTGGCGGTTGCGATGTGGTCGCCGGATTTCCTCGGTCACCGCGTATTCCAGGAGCTCAACTACCCGGATAAAGCGAACAAGGTGTTGATGAACGTCGATGATACGATGGCCGTGGCGTCCGTTCGGCAGATGGTCGGCAGCACGCTGGGCGGTGGCAACCTGGCATCCTCCTGGGGCACTTATATGATTCCCGCGGCGATCGCCAAACGGCCGATTCCAGCCGGCGCCGTGCTGACCGGTGTGTTATGTGTGGTCGCGGCACTGTGGGGCTATCCGATGGATCTGGCGGTATGGCCGCCGGTACTGCGGGTGGCACTGCTGGTCGGGGTGTTCCTGCCGCTGCTGGAAGCCGGTATGCAGATGACTCGCGATGCCAAGACGTCACAGTCGGCGGGCATCGTGATGTTTGCTTCGGCCTTCGTTAACCCGGTGTTTGGTTGGTCATTGACCATGCTGCTCGATAACCTGGGGCTTATCGGTGATAAGGAGCGCGGCAGTACCCTGGCGCACCTGGACCGTTGGATCATTCCGTTGATCACTTTCATCGTACTGGGGGTAGTGATGGCCTCGGTAGGCATGTTGCCGGGGATTCCCGCGCTGGTTGAATCGTTCCGTTAATCGGGCTTCTGCCCGACATGGGTCATGCAATAGCTCAGTGTCTTTTGTGGGTTGGGCTTTAGCCCGACGCAGTTTGCTCCTTACTAAGCATTGGTGGAATAAATGCCAACCCGCATAAGTTAATAGATCCCTGCTTCCAACCCCGCCGCCAGGGTCATGCCCAACTCTTCGCACTCAGTGATAAACCCTTCCTGAAACGGACCGCGCATAATCAGCGGTGCCTGTACTGCTTTCCAGCGTAGTCCGGTGACGATTTTTTCGATGCTACTTTTGGCGCCCTGACCGTCATTGCCCGCGCGGATAAACAGGGCGTAGGGCAGGCCCTGTTTTTGCTCCAGGCAGGGATAGTAGATGCGATCGAATCCTTCAGCGCGCCACTCATGTAGGCAAAATTCTCTGGTGTTCCGAGCAGGATTGCATCTGCGGCCAGTACATCCGCGGCATCCGCCTCTAGCGGCGCTTTATAGATCACCTCGACGTCGATGTCGGGGTGGTTGGCACCGCTCAGTACCGCGTCGCGAAGACGCCGAATATTGTCTGAAGGGGCGTGAGCGACAACTAGTAGCCGGGGCATAAGTCTGACTCCGTTTTGTTGGTGGTCTTCAGTGCTGGGCATTGGCCGAACCCCTGTTGATCCAGCCAGTCGAGATACTGCTGGCGAATCGCTGCGGTTTCGTTGGCCAGCTGATGTCTGGCGGCGGGGATCAGCAAGGTTTTCAGCCGGGGGAATTTTTGTTGCAACAGGGGTAGGTTATAGCGCCAGTCGACCGTCGCATCCTGCTGTCCCTGAACCAGTAGTGGCTGGTAATCGGCCGCAGGTAGCGCTTGAAACAGCGCTAGCCAGCGGATCATGGCCCCCACCCAGGCGGTACTGATCAGCGTCGATTGCAGCGGATCACGGGCCAGAAAGGCGTTGAACACGGGATCGTGGCTGTTGGGTGCAAAATCGCGCTTGACGGCGTTTTTCCACCGACTCAACAGTGCGTATGCCAGACGCACCCCGGCCCAGCTAGCGGGACGCACCAGCGGTGCCAGCAGTGCGATCCGGCCATCGATCTTGGGGGATTGAGCCGCTCTGGTTTGCGTCAATAAGAACTGGTTGATAATCGCGCCGCCGGTGCTCTGTCCCAGCAGATGTAATGGGCGGCAGAGCTGCCAGTCGCCGAGTTTGCCGAGCAGAGCTTGGAATACCCTCTGATACTGCTCAAAGTCCCCGATCGAGGCACGCGCTCCCGACGACAATCCGTGCCCGGGAAGATCAAAACAGACCACGTTCAGATGGCGTTCCAGGCCATAGCGGATCAGGTGGCGATACAGACCGTGATGATCCAGATAACCATGCACAATCAGCAGGCTGCCCCGAGGGTGGGGGGGGCGGAACAGGTGAACCGCGATCTGTTCACCATCGACCGCAATCAGGCCCAGGTGTTGCGACCGCGTCAGCCCCTCAAACTCAAGTGAGTAGAAGCGGCAGAAGGCGGCATAACCGCCAAAGTCCGACGGCCTGGCGACGTCTAATGACGGTAGATTGGCGATCAGAGTACGCGGGTCAAACGCTATCATCGAGGTACCAGTAAAACAAAAAAAACGGCAGGCCCCGGGTTCCGGGATCTGCCGTTTACTTTAGCAAATCAGCGCAGGCTTAATAGCCCGAAGGTTAATTAACCTTCGGATTCAGCACACCCGACAGGTAGCGTTCGGTCATCGCTTCGAGAGACAGGGCGCGAATCTTGCTGGCTTGACCTGCTGCATTGAAGGACTGGTATCGGGCGCTGGCGATGTCGCTCATCGCGGTGATGGTCACCGCCAGGAATTTACGGGGATCGAATTCGGCGGGGTTCTCGGCCATAAAACGACGCACCGCGCCGGTCGAGGCCAGGCGCAGGTCGGTGTCGATATTGACCTTGCGGACACCGTGCTTGATCCCTTCGACAATCTGTTCAACCGGGACACCGTACGTTTCGGGGATCGCACCGCCGAACTGGTTGATCACCGCCAGCCACTCCTGTGGCACCGAAGAAGAGCCGTGCATCACCAGGTGGGTGTTGGGCAGGCGCTGGTGGATCTTCCTGATGGTATCGATCGACAACACATCGTCGGTGGGTGGACGGGTAAACTTGTAGGCACCGTGGCTGGTGCCACACGCGATCGCCAGTGCATCGCAGCCGGTCCTGGCCACAAAGTCGGCCGCTTCGTCGGGATCGGTCAACATCTGCTCGTGGGACAGAATACCTTCGGCACCCACGCCATCCTCTTCACCGGCCTGACCGGTTTCCAGCGAGCCCAGGCAGCCCAACTCGCCTTCGACAGAGACGCCACAGGCGTGCGCCATCTCGACGGTGCGTCGGGTTACTTCGACGTTGTATTCGTAGCTGCTGGGGGTCTTGCCATCTTCCATCAGCGAGCCGTCCATCATTACCGAGGAGAAGCCCAGCTGGATCGAGCGCTGGCAGATCGCCGGAGAGGTACCGTGATCCTGATGCATACAGACCGGGATATGCGGGAACTCTTCGATCGCCGCCAGAATCATGTGCTTGAGGAAATTGGAACCGGCGTACTTGCGCGCACCCGCAGAGGCCTGCACGATCACCGGGCTGTCGGTCTTATCGGCCGCTTCCATGATGGCGCGCATCTGCTCCAGGTTATTGACGTTGAACGCCGGGATGCCGTAATTGTGTTCTGCTGCGTGGTCGAGCAGCTGTCGCATACTGATCAAAGCCATACTGTGCCTCGCTTAACGATTGCTGTGATCGGGGCGTTAAAGCAACGCCCCGGTCGGTTAATAGGGTCTATTCAGGGCCAGGGTGCGTTAGCCGCGCGCCCGCTCCTCTAAAATCGCGACGGCAGGCAGAACCTTGCCTTCGACAAACTCTAAAAAGGCCCCGCCACCGGTAGAGATATAGGAGACCTGCTCGGTGATACCGTATTTATCCACTGCCGCCAGAGTATCGCCACCGCCGGCGATGGAGAAGCTGTCGCTGTTGGCGATCGCCAATGACAGAGCCTTGGTGCCTTCTCCAAACTGATCGAACTCGAACACGCCGAGCGGACCGTTCCAGATCACGGTACGCGCCTTGGCCATCAGGATCGCCAGGTTGACCGCGCTTTCAGGCCCTATATCGAGGATCATATCGTTTTCGCCCACATCCTCGACCCGCTTGACGGTTGCTGTCGCCGCTTCAGAAAACTCGGTCGCCACCACGACATCGGTCGGCAGCGGAATCGAGGTCTTGGCCATCAGCGCTTTGGCCTGCTCGAGCAGGTCGGGCTCATACAGGGATTTACCGACCGGAAAGCCCGCTGCGGCCAGGAACGTGTTGGCAATGCCGCCGCCGACGATCAGCTGGTCGACCTTGTCCGACAGGGTTTCCAGCACGGTCAGTTTAGTGGATACCTTGGAACCCCCTACAATCGCGGCCACGGGCCGTTCCGGCTTGTCCAGGGCGCGCCCCAGCGCATCCAGTTCGTTAACCAGCAAGGGGCCAGCGCAGGCGATGGGGGCGAACTTGGCGACCCCGTGGGTAGAGGCCTGAGCGCGGTGTGCGGTGCCGAAGGCATCCATCACAAAGATGTCGCAGAGCGCGGCCATTTTTTTCGCCAGGGCGTCGTCGTTGCTTATTTCGCCGCGGTTAAAGCGCACATTTTCCAGCAACAGCAGATCCGCATCGCTGTCGAAACCCGTGCTCCAGTCTTGGATCAGCGGTACCGGGCGACCCAGCAGCTGGGACAGGTGCGCGGCGACCGGCGCCAGCGAGAAGCTGGGATCGTAGTCGCCTTCAGTGGGGCGGCCCAGATGCGACATCAGCATCACCTTGGCGCCTTGGCTCAGGGCGAATTCGATCGTCGGCAATGCGGCGCGGATCCGTGCATCGCTGGAGACTTTACCCTCTTTGACGGGGACGTTGAGGTCTTCACGGATCAGCACGCGCTTACCGCTCAGATCCTGCTCGGTCATTTTCAGTACACTCATGAAACCATCCTGTCAGCGTTAAAGTTAAAAATCTGTGTCATGTCTGCGCGTCACCGGGTTGCAGCCATACCGCCGCGACATCCAGCATCCGGTTGGCAAAGCCCCACTCGTTATCGAACCAGCACATAAGTTTAAGCAGGCGCTCGCCACTGACGCGGGTTTGGGTGCCATCGACAATGCCGGAGCGCGGATCGGTGTTGAAGTCGATCGAGGCGTGCGGTTCATCAGTATAGCCAAGCAGTCCCACTAAGGGCCCCTGGCGGGTGGCATTGCGTAGTAATGTATTCACCGCAGCGGGGGTGGTCGGGGTGCTTAGTTGCAGGGACAGATCCATTAAGGAGACGTTGGTGGTCGGTACCCGCAGGTGGTTGCACTGGAAGCGTCCGGCCAGTTCCGGCAGCAGGCGATCGATACCCCGGGCCAGTCCGGTGTCGATCGGAATGATCGATTGCAGCGCGCTGCGGCTCAGGCGCAGATCGGTTCGGTGGTTGCTGTCGATGACCGGTTGATCGTTCATCGCCGAATGGATGGTGGTGGTCACGCCGTGCTCGATGCCGAAATCGCGATGCAGCAGATCCAGCACCGGCACCACGCAGTTGGTTGTGCAGGAGGCGCTGGAGGCGATCCGGTGCTCGGGCTGCAGGCTGTGATGATTGAAACCAAACACAATCGTCGCATCGATATCGGCGGCCGCCGGTTGCGAAAACAGCAACCGCTTAGCACCCGCCTGCAGGTGCCGCTCTGCGGTGGCGCGATCACAAAAGGAGCCGGAGCACTCCAGCACCAGATCGATCTCCAGCTCGGCCCAGGGAAGCAGGCGCGGATCGGGTTGGTTCAGGGCCAGAATCTGATTGCCAGCGATCAGCAGGTGTTTGCCGTCGTTTTCCACCGGCAACGGAAACCGGCCGTGGGTGGTGTCGTAGCGGGTCAGGTAAGTCAGGGTTTCGAGATCGGTTAGCTCATTGATGGCGACAACACGAAACGGTCGAGCGGCAGCGGTGCGCGGATCACTCGAATAGAGTGCTCTGAGGACGCATTGGCCGATGCGGCCATAACCGTTGATGGCGATGTTGAAGGGCTTCAAAGGCAGTGTCTCAAGGATTAAGTCTCAGGAGCCGATTTCAAGGGTTAAGTCTTAAGGGTTAAGTCTTAAGGGTTAAGTCTTAAGGGTCCGGTCTCAAGAGCCGGTCACGGATAAGTAGACAGGGCAGGCCATATCGGCGCTGCCCTGAGGACGCGGCGCTACGCGTAGCGCCGCGATTCAAACTGCCTTACAGCAGCTCATTCACCTTGGCGACCACATTGTCGACGGTGAAGCCGAATAGCTTGAACAGTTCGCTGGCCGGGGCCGACTCGCCGAAGCTGGTCATGCCGACAACCCGTCCGTTCAGGCCGACATACTTGTACCAGAAATCGCTGTGAGCGGCTTCGATCGCGACCCGGGCACCGATGGCCGCAGGCAGTACTGACTCGCGGTAATCGTTGGACTGGGCTTCGAACGCTTCGGTACAGGGCATCGACACCACCCGCACATTACGCCCCTGAGTACTCAGGACGTCGGCGGCATCCATCGCCAAGCCCACTTCAGAGCCGGTGGCGATCAGAATCACATCGGGCAGACCCTGGGAATCACGCAGAATGTAGCCACCGCGCTTGATGTTGTTCAGGCGCTCGGGGCAACGATCCTGATGCGGCAGGTTCTGGCGCGAGAACACCAGTGCCGAGGGGCCATCAACCCGCTCCAGTGCATCTTTCCAGGCTACCGCGGATTCCACCGCATCGCAGGGGCGCCACAGGTTCAGGTTGGGGGTGCTGCGTAGGTTAGCGAGCTGCTCGATTGGCTGGTGGGTCGGGCCATCTTCGCCCAGACCGATGGAGTCGTGGGTGTAAACAAAGATCGAGCGCTGGCGCATCAGGGCCGCCATCCGCACTGCGTTGCGGGCATACTCCATAAAGATCAGGAAGGTCGCGCCGTAGGGGATAAAGCCGCCGTGCAGGGCCACACCGTTCATGATTGCCGACATGCCGAATTCACGCACGCCGTAGTACATATAGTTGCCGCTGGCGTCGTCTTTAGTGATCCCCTTACAGCCGCTCCACAGGGTCAGGTTGGAGCCAGCCAGGTCGGCGGAACCGCCGAGCAGTTCAGGCAGCTGGGGGCCATAGGCATTGAGCGCATTCTGCGAGGCCTTGCGGCTGGCGATGGTCTCGCCCTTGGCTTGCAGTTCTTCGATATAGGCTTGTGACTGGGCCGCAAAGTTTTCCGGCAGGTCACCGCTGATGCGACGCAGGAACTCAGACGCAAGCTCAGGGTAAGTATCGGCGTACTCGGCAAACTGTTCGTTCCAGGTGTTTTCGATCACGACCCCGTGTTCGCGCGCATCCCACTCGGTAGTGATCTCTTGCGGAATGACAAAGGGAGCATGCTCCCAGCCCAGCGCTTTACGGGTCAGGGCGATCTCAGCGTCACCCAGCGGGGCGCCGTGGCAGTCTTCTTTGCCCTGCTTGTTGGGTGAGCCGAAGCCGATCACGGTCTTGCAGCAGATCAGGGTCGGTTGGGTGCTGTTCGCGCGGCCTTGCTCGATGGCGGCGTGAATGGCATCGGCGTCGTGGCCGTCGATCGCAGGGATCACCTGCCAGCCGTAGGCTTCGAAGCGCTTGACGGTATCGTCGGTGAACCAGCCCTCGACCTCGCCATCGATGGAGATGCCGTTGTCGTCGTAGAAGGCGATTAGCTTACCCAGCCCCAGGGTCCCTGCCAGCGAGCAGACCTCGTGGGAGATCCCCTCCATCATGCAGCCGTCGCCGAGGAAGGTGTAGGTATAGTGATCGACGATCTCATGCCCGTTACGGTTGAACTGACCGGCCAGGGTCTTCTCTGCGACAGCCATCCCCACCGCGTTGGCGAGACCCTGTCCCAGTGGCCCGGTGGTGGTTTCAATACCGGGTGCGTAGCCGTATTCCGGATGCCCGGCGGTTTTGCTATGCAGCTGACGGAAGTTTTTCAGGTCGTCAATGCTCAGCTCGTAACCCGAGAGGTGCAGCAGCGAATACAGCAGCATCGAGCCGTGGCCGTTAGACAATACAAACCGGTCACGGTTGATCCACTGCGGATTAGCGGGGTTATGCTGCAGGTAGTCGTTCCACAGTACTTCGGCGATATCGGCCATGCCCATGGGCGCACCGGGATGACCGGATTTGGCTTGCTGGACAGCATCCATGCTCAGGGCACGAATTGCATTGGCTAGATCTCTGCGGGATAGCATGAGTAAAACTCCTGGCGTAAACGGGGTAGGGTTTTAAAATAGGTGGGTATTCTCTCGCACTCGCTCCATCGCTTCAAATCTGAATGGCAATAAAATGATCAAATAGCGGCTTAATTTAGTCTAATTTAACCTGTTTGCCGATCTCTGAAGAGGCATCGCGGCGACACAGGTGTGCGAGTTGCGGCAAATGAGGCTATCATAGCCGCCCCACAGCGGATCCGGATTGATCGTTGTCACCTTTTTGCGGCTAGTTAAGTGGTGTGAAATAGGTAGTCTGGCACTGCTGCTTGGTAATTAAGTCACTGTTTTTATGGCAATAGTCATAAAATATTCAATTATTAAGGTCGATATAGTATGAGCGCTTATTCCATTTTTACTTCAGAGTCTGTCTCTGAGGGCCATCCCGATAAGATGGCAGACCAGATCTCCGATGCCATTCTCGATGCCATTCTGGCTGATGATCCCAACTCCCGCGTCGCGGTAGAGACCATGGTTAAGACCGGCATGGCCATTGTGGCCGGTGAAGTCCGCACCTCGACCTACGTGGATCTGGAAGATATCGTCCGCAACGTCATCCTCGATATCGGTTACACCAGCTCGGATGTCGGCTTCGATGGCGCCTCCTGTGCTGTGATCAATGCCATCGGCAAGCAGTCGGTGGATATCGCCGTCGGTGTCGACGAGGCGAATGATAAGGATCTGGGCGCCGGCGATCAGGGCCTGATGTTCGGCTACGCCACCAACGAAACCGATGTGTTGATGCCTGCGCCGATCTATTACGCCCATCGACTGATGGAGCGTCAGGCTTACCTGCGCAAGAAAGGGATTCTCTCCTGGTTGCGTCCGGATGCTAAGTCGCAGGTCACCCTGCGCTACGAAAACGGTAAGCCGGTCGCGATCGATGCGGTCGTGGTGTCGACACAGCATGCGCCCGGCATCGCTCAGGTCGATATCCGTGAAGCGGTGATGGAAGAGATTATCCAGCATGTATTGCCGACGGAATGGTTGCATAAGGATACCCAGTTTCATATCAACCCGACCGGCCAATTTATTATCGGTGGGCCGATGGGCGATTGTGGCCTGACCGGGCGCAAGATCATCGTCGATACCTACGGCGGCATGGCGCATCACGGCGGTGGCGCATTCTCGGGTAAGGATCCCTCCAAGGTTGACCGCTCGGCGGCCTATGCCGGTCGCTATGTGGCGAAAAATATCGTCGCGGCGGGCCTGGCTGACCGGTGTGAAATCCAGATCTCCTACGCCATTGGTGTGGCCGAGCCAACCTCGATAAGCGTCAACACCTTCGGTACCGGAAAACTCGATGACGACAAGATCGTGCCGCTGATTCGCGCCCATTTTGACCTGCGCCCACGCGGGCTGATTGAGATGCTGGATCTGAAGCGGCCGATCTACCGTGCGACGGCGGCCTACGGTCACTTTGGCCGCGAGGAGCCGAACTTTACCTGGGAGCGGACCGACAAGGCCGATGCGTTGCGTCAGGCTGCCGGGCTTTAATTCAGGTTCTATCTGTTATGCGTCTACCCCGCGTCTACGAACCTCAGCCCCTGATTGAAGGGGCCGAGCTATCGCTTAACGACAGTGCTGTGCAGCATCTGGGGCGGGCGCTGCGGATGCGACCGGGTGAGTCGGTGTTGCTGTTTGATGGCGCCGGACATGAACACCGGGCGGAGTTGCTGGACTTGAGCAAGCGCTCGGTGACGGTACGCGTGGGTCCAGCCAGTGATCGCAGTGTCGAATCCGCGCTATCGGTTGAACTGGGGCTGGTGATGTCCCGCGGCGAGCGGATGGATTACGCGGTACAGAAGGCGACCGAGCTGGGGGTATCCCGGATCGTACCGTTGTTCAGCGAACGTTGCGAAGTCAAACTCAGCAGCGAGCGTCAGGATAAGCGGATGCAGCATTGGCAGCAGGTCGCAATCAGCGCCTGCGAGCAGTGCGGACGCAGCCGGGTGCCGGAGATACTGCCGCCGCAGCCGTTGTCGCAGTGGCTGGCGCGCTGTGAAAGCGAGCTGAAGCTGGTGCTGCATCCAGATGCCGCCACCCCCTTATCGCAACGTCGGGTACCGGCGTCGGTAGGGCTGCTGATCGGTCCGGAAGGCGGTTTGAGCGATCATGAGATAGACCAGGCTCGCAGTGCCGGGTTTGAGTCACTGCAGCTGGGGCCGCGGGTGCTGCGGACCGAGACCGCGCCCGTCGCGGCGCTGTCGGTGCTGCAGTATCTGTGGGGAGATCTGGCCTGAATTCAGGTCTGAGATTAAGCGGCCTGTCTCTCGCGCTGCGCTCGCCAGGACGAGTACGCCGCTGCTTTTCATGCCAGCTCTGTTACTATTAACCTAGGAGCCTGTCGGACTTAACACTGATCTACTGCGGAAAACCCGAATTTGGTCATATTTTCACGATCACCCTCGT
>JBALTG010000110.1:0-15413 GCA_036964625.1 Motiliproteus sp. | reverse complement strand
CTGATCTGCTGCCTAAGATTTTACGATCCTGATGGCCGCTAAGTCGCATCAAGCGACCATCTAGGAGCGGGAACGGTCAGCAGTAGTCACCAAGCGTTCACACGGACGCTTTCATATACAAAGCGACTATTCCACATAGTCTGTAGCGGCCTCATAAAAATTTCAAAAAAACGTCATGGATGCCTAGGGACGTCAATCCAATTCTCCTAACTTATCCTTGCCCTCGCCATTTAATGGAACAGCCCATGCTGGGGGATTGAGTTTGAGGGCCATTGCCGGTTTCGGCGATCATACGCATGGCATTGATCAGTTCGGGCTCTCGATTTGATGCATCGCTCATACGGGCATCATCAAGCCGCCCGCGATACTGAAGCTCGCCTTTGCTGTTAAACCCAAAAAAGTCAGGTGTACAAATCGCACCGTACTGCTGGCCAACCGACTGATCTTCATCGACTAGATAGGGGAAGGTAAAATCATATTGCTTGGTAAATTGCTTCATATTTTCGGGCGAGTCGGTCTCCACTGACTGATAGTCGTTCGACATAATCGCAAGCACGTTGATACCTTCAGCCATCAGCAATGCCGTATCCTCTGCCAGCCGCTGGCCGATGCGTTGAACGTATGGACAATGGTTGCAGATAAAGGCGATCAACAACCCCTTTTTTCCCAGGTGCTCACGCATGGTGAAACTTTCACCATAAGCATTTTTCAAGGTGAAGTCGGGGGCTTTCCAGCCAAAGTCACAGTTCGGTGTATCAAGTAGCATTGTTCAGCACCTCGGAGTTGAGCGGAACCTGGAATCGCGTTGTGAATTACCTTTACGGATCATTGGAGCGTCAACGGCCAGGGGCTATTAAGGGATACACTCAGATCCCTTATGGTGTATGTGTTAAGCGATAGCCGTCATTTCATTTAACACGAATTCTTCAACTGCGCCCTTCGTGGTAACCATATAGTCTTGCAGGTGCTGTGCTCCCATATGCGCCTGCCACAGCTCCCGTGATTCCCAGGTCTCGTAAAACATAAAATGGGCCGAGTTCTCATTATCCTGATGCAAGTCGTATTGCAAACAGCCTGCTTCAGCTCGGGTGATATCGATCAGCTTTTCAAGCTCAGCCTTAACCAGCTCTGTTTTATCGGCGTTGGCGGTAATATTGGCGACGATCGTTAGTTGAGTCATGTTTGTTTCCTCTGATACATTCGATTGCTGTTGGCGATACATTAGACTCACTTAGAAACCCTGCAGAACTATTTTACCGATTGACCGACCGGCTTCTAACTCCTCGTGCGCTGCCCTCAAGTTAGCGGCATTGATGGTCCCCAGGTTTTTACCCACAGTGGTCTGGATATAGCCCTGATCAAGCAGATCCGATACGCGGTTAAGCAGACGCCCCTGCTCATCCATATCGGCCGCATTGAACATGGAGCGAGCAAACATAAACTCGATGTGTAGCGACTGGCTTTTTAACTTCAATTTCATCACATCTAGGGGCTGAGCAGGATCATCAATCATGGCAATCTTGCCGAAAGGGGCCAACAGCTGGGTATAGCTCTCGAAGTAAGAGTCAGTGCTATTTAGGCTGGCAACGTGAGTTACCTGAGCGATACTCTTGTTATCGATAAGGGCCTCGATTTGTGGTTTCAGCGGTTGTGTATGATCGACCACATAATCAGCCCCCAATTTTTTCACCCAGGCTTGCGAACTTTCGCGTGATGCGGTGGCTATGATCGTGGCACCAGTGATGGCTTTGGCCAGCTGCAGTAATATAGAGCCAACACCACCGGCTGCGCCGACAACCAAAATAACCTCATCTGATTTCTTAGTTGAATCCGGTGATTGCTGCTGTATCGACAGGTGCTCAAACAGTATTTCCCATGCGGTGATCGCTGTTAGCGGCAGTGCGGCAGATTCAGCGTCAGACAAGCTTTTGGGTTTGCTGCCGACAAGACGTTCATCTACCAGCTGATACTCGGCATTGCTGCCCTGGCGGTTGAGATCACCGGCATAGTAGACCTGATCACCAGGATTGAATTGAGTGGTTTCCTCTCCTGTAGCAACAACTTCACCCACGGCATCCCAACCAATCACCTTGTAGTCACCCTCGGTAGGCGCGACATTCTGGCGAATTTTATAATCGACCGGGTTTACCGCAATCGCCTGGACCTTAACCAGAAGATCGTGCCCAGTTGAAATCGGCTGTGGCAGCTCAATATCGATCAAAGACTCAGAGTTAGTAATGGGTAGGGATTGGGTATATGCAACAGCTTTCATAGTTTTCTCCAATGGTGTGACCCCAGTCGGGATGAATGCCGGAATTGGTTGGTAACAGTCCGGTGATTCGCTGGATGAAAGAGTAGACTTTGATTATCAAACCTTAAACAGCATAATGATTGAAACTTTATCAAAAAATTTTAGATAATATGCTATTAGAAGACCTTCAACTCATCCTCAAAGTCGCGGAATTTCGCAGCATCACCGCTGCAGCAGCGAATCTAGATATGCGCACAGCGACTGCCAGTGCGGCACTTAAGCGGGTCGAAAGTGCATTAGGCATGGAGCTGTTTATCCGCACTACCCGACACCTTCGGCTCTCCAGTGCTGGTGAACGGTATATTCCCCAATGTGAGCAGGCTTTGCTGATGCTCGAGCAAGCCAAGCAGAACATGAAGGATGACCTGGATATTGTCGATGGTGAACTACGCATCGCACTATCGTCGGACTTAGGCCGGAATCTGGTGACGGCCTGGCTGGATGAATTTATGCATAGCTATCCGGACCTGAGCGTAAGAGCACATATCAGCGATAGCAACATCGACTTTTATCGCGATTCAGTGGACATTGCACTACGCTATGGCTCGCCCACTGACGCCAATCTGTATGGCTTTAAGATCTGCAATGTCCCGGGAATACTTTGTGCTACGCAGGTGTACCTCGATACAAACGGCACACCCAAACATCCGCATGACTTAGCCTCACACAACGGGCTGTTTTATCAGCTCTACGACATCCTTCACGATGTCTGGGATTTTTCCAGCGCAGGCACCGACTATAAAATCAAGATGCAGGGTAACCGTGCTTCCAACGACGGTGACCTGGTCAGACGCTGGTGTGTTGCGGGGAAAGGCCTGGCGGTTAAATCCTGCCTCGATATGTCCACTGACCTGTTATCAGGCAAAGTGGTTAGCGTCATGCCCGAGTTCAAACCGAGATCGACGGAACTATGGCTTATCTGCCCGAGCAGACAATCGATTACACCTGCTGCGCGGCTACTCAGAAATACGATAAATAAAAAGTGTACTTATATTCTCAAGCGACTGATTAAAAAAGGTATTTTAGACGACAGCGTTCTTACCTAGAGCTGGAGATTTTTATGCCTGTAACAGTGGAATTTAGCTAGAGGCCATCCTATGGTCGCTTTCGTCCGACTCCTACCAAGGTATAGCTCTAACCTGAGTTACTTGGGATGTCGGCTTTGTCGCATCACTTGTCATAAACGGTCACAGATCAAATGTCTGCTTGGGGCCAAACTCCAGACCGTTAGCCGTCCCTCAATGCAGCAAAAAAGCGTCGGCAACCGGGTGTCTAGAGCGATGTTAATAGCTGCGCATTAAGTCTGAACACTAGACTCATTCATAGCCGAACTGAAACTTGAAACAACGCGTTTAGCTTTTGACACCCCTTCTCGGAAAAGGGGATGGATGGATTAAATTTTGATCAGCCAGGTTGCTGATTACTATTTATGTTATGCCCGGAACGAGGGTTCTGAACTACTCCAAGGACCCCGAGTTCAAGCGGGCCTTTGATTAGTCGATTGCAAGGTTGCTGGCGCAGAATAGTGGAGCGGTGAAGCAGAAGTTGATGGAGCCGCAGCCTTAATTTGACTGATCGTCGGTGATCCAGCGATCGATATAATCGTTCACTATTGCAGCCCCTTCGTCGGTATCGATGAGGTCGATCGGTGCCGCGCCATCCATGTGCTCGTTGTCCTGTTCCATCCAGCGAAACGCCTTGGCTCGACTACCGCGTATCGGCGTTGCCCGCTCAAGAACCTGCTCAAGCAAGTCTGGTCTTGAATACCAAGAGTCGGGCTTGATCGTTGCCTTTCTTCCGGGAATTACTCGAGGTAATTGAGACGCGGCAAGCTCATCTGTTGTAATGTGAGCTCGAATCCAGTGAGCAAGCTCAGCCAAGCCGGTGTTGGGTATTCGCTTATGGTCGGTCGTCGGAACAACAAGCCCCACCACGACCGAAGTATGCTCGCGAATCATTTTCAGAGACGGCACAAGATCCGTGTCGTTCGTCACGATCACGACTTGGTCAACGGATCCGGTGATCGCATCATGATAAGCCTGTAATGCCAGATTCACATCCGACTGCTTCTCTTCGGCCTTCCATACATCAACATCGACGCATTCACGCGGCCACTTGCCTGGGTCATCAGCGTCAACCAGCTTCGCCCTTGCGGGCAGCAACGAATAATAACCCTCAAAGAAAAGAACTTCGTTAGCGTATAGCTTTTTTAGACCACTATGGTATCTCGCCTGACAAGATACGGAGTCGTTAGCCTTGGCTAGCAGCCTGTCGGACTTAACGCTGATCTACTTCGAGAAAGCCGAATTTGGCCATTTTTCACCCTCTTTTTCGTTGCATAGAACCACTATTCGCCTCAAAAGAGTTTAAAAACTGTCTCAAATCGGACTTCCCCTCGCTACGACCGGTCAAGTCCGACAGACTGCTAGCTTTGGGATAATCGAAGCAGTAAAGAACTTGATTGCCGGGGACGCTAGAACCATCTCTACGGGAGAGCCGGAAGGTTGATAAAGAATTGATGGGATAATATGTTTGTTGAATAGGGTATGTAGATCCAGCCACTTATGCGATGTACCTTTCAGGCATCCGTAGTAGAGATTGTACCCATCGATGTAAACGCGAGTCCTGAGAGGCGGAGCATGACCTGGCATTACCAATCCCTAGAAATGAAAAAACCGGCTTTCGCCGGCTTTTCCCCCCAAGATCCAGATGGTCAAGCCACACCGGAAGCAAGGGTTAGTTGTTACACTCATTATTACCAAACGTTACGCGTCACGCAACTGAAAAACTAAAATTATTTGATGTCACGCTTGACTGCCGTGACGGCCGTTGCCCATGACGCTTGGTGATGAAGTAACTATCTATCCCCTATCGCAAACATACACCATCACATAACCAGTGGTGATCAGCCTGGCAGCCCCCCCAGGAATCGTCTTCGCGGGTAGCCAAGAACGCTGGATTCAGTCGGGCTGCCAATCAAAAAACTGCTCAAACAGGTAGGGTTCATCAAAGTAACGACGATTAGCAAAACTGATCGCATGGGCACCCCAAACCCGCATCGCTCCGGCTGAAGCCACCCCCATCGGCCACAATAGAAAACGCTCCAGGCGTGCACTCGCCGCCACCAACCCATCTGCATCGAACAGATTCCGGCGACCGTTACCGCTGGCCAGGCTACGCAGTTGCTGGTAGCGACTGAACCGGTAGTTTTTAATCCCGCCCTCGGCCGGTGCTGGCGGGGACTTAGCCGCCAACGCGATCCCTTGCAGGTAATGATCCGCTGCGGTCAACTGCAGTAACAACCGTCCTTGCTCACGCGCTGGCGCGACGCCTGGAATAATTAATGGTTGCTCGACGCCAGCCACGGCAGGCTTCGCTTTAAGCTGCGCCGCTACCGGAAAAATACGGTGATAACAGCCACAGGGGTGGATGCTGTCGTACAGCAGCACGCGGCCATCCATGCCCAGCGTTACCCGCCAGAGTAAGCCATCCAGCAGGCCGGCATAGAGATCCAATGGCCGCTGCGAGGGCCGCTCTGGGAACCAGACCAGATAGTTGAGCTGCAACAACACCTGGCCGTTAAATCGGGTATAGGAGGGCAGCAGGTAGGCGACCGGGTCACCGCCATCGACGCCGGGGCGGCCATCGCGCCAATACAGGCTACCGATCTGATCTGCCGCTGACCGGGTAAAAACCTGCCAGGCTGGGGCAAAATGATCGAACAGTGCCGCCTGCCGCCCGCCATCCAGTTCTGGAATCCCCAGCGGACTGGCGCTCCGCGCCTGCTCTAACCAGGCCGCAATCCTCTCCGCTGGCAACGATTCGTTTGACGGATGCCGATAGTGCTGACTATCACCCTGCAGTACTCGGGCGCTGTTGAAATCCTGCCGCCAGCGCTGTTGCTGCTGTGCGATCTGGTGCAGCACGATCAACCGGGTCAACGGGAAGGCCCCGAGCATCTGCTGCCAGTCACTGTAGAGATCCGGCACCTGTGCGCTAGCGGTTAATTGTTGATAAAAATCCGCTGCCTGACGGTCGGCGATGGCCTGACGTTGAATACAAGGCTCTATCTGCTCTCTAAGCGCCACCGCCAATGGCGGACTGAGGTTATCCAGTTCAATCTGACGGGCGCGGTGACCGAGTCGATACAAGCGCTGGTACCATGCCTGGCGCTGATTATCCGTCTCCAGCTGCGCGGAGAAGCTGGCCAACAACCGATCCACCCGCAGATAGGGATAGGGGCGGATCGGGTATCCCAGCGGATCCGCGCTACCTGCCGCCTCGATCCGCTGCGCAAGTAGCGCCAATACCGGCCCGCAGGTGTCGCCGGCAGCGATCGCGGAGGCACTTGCTAACGGGGTCTGGAGTGGGGTTCGCAACTGTGGGCTACTGCAGCCGGCGAGCATGACCAATAGCAACAAAACAGCCGCGTGCAGGACCTTGCGCAAGCGGCACGGGTTCTGGCCACGGGAGATGATCCAGGATTTAGCTGATTGCATCGATGCCCTGCCCTAAAGTTGTAGCACGATGATATTCGACGGGACGGGATGAGCTGGCCGGACACGGCACCCCCACCCGATCCGTACGCCAATGGCTGACGGGTTACTCACTGCGGCCTCGCTGAGTCGGTTGCCCCAACAGCCCGCGGGATCGTTCCTGACAGCTAAGCACCAGCGCCCAGAGCTCGGAAAAATCATTGACCACCACATCGGGCTTGTAAGGGTAGCGCTCGGTACCCGGGAAGATCTTCTGCAACCAGCCCAGGTCCCACTGGGCGCCATTAAAAAACACCGCAGTCATCCCCGCTTTTTTAGCCGCGATAATGTCTGTGGTGCTGTCACCCACGTACCAAATCTCTTCACTGGCGGTCATTCCCAGATCCTTAGCGGCCTTGAGGAGCTGATCCGGATGCGGCTTACGCTGCGGGGTGTCATCACCACACACATTGCAACAAAACAGCTCGCTCCAGCCGGTGCCGTCCACGGCGGCAAGCTCGTGCTCAAAAAACTCTCTGTCCCTGTTGGTGATGACGCCCACTTTCGCCAGCTGGTTCAATGCCTGTAGAAGCTGTTTAACTTGGGGTTCAAACGGCAGCACGGTACCGTAGTGGTTGCGATAGTGATGGTTAAAAAGCATGTGAGCCCGCTGCTTGGTCTCCTGGTCATCGCCAAACAGCACCTCAAATATATCGGTGCGAGAGATCTTCCGATCAATTTTCACCCGGGGATGCAGCTGGCTGTAGCTTTGCACATATTCGACCAGCCGGGCGTCTTCATCCGATTTACTCAGCTCGGGATCGACGAGCTTCCCTAACAGCCCCTTGACGCGCATATCCGGCAACATGTCATCGACGGCGTGATACATGGCGTCCAGAGTATCGACCAGCGTTGCATGCCAGTCAAACAGGATCGCTTGAGGCCGCTGCAGCCTTGCCATGGCCGGATGCCAGTCCGGTTCAATCCGTAGCGGAGGGGCGATGGGCGGAGGAAACGGCTGCGGCCTGGCCTGCGCAACAGCCTCGCTAAACGCACCCGGATGCTGCTGCTGGATCTGTGCCAGAAGATCCAGCAGCTCTTCGAAACTGTTGATGACGGCATCGGGTTGAAGCGCCGAATCATTGGCAAAGAGCTGCTGCAGGTAGGCGTCTGAGCCGCAGCCGCCGTTATAAAAAATGGCGGTCACCCCGGCATTCTTGGCGGTCACCATATCCTGATAACTATCACCGATATACCAGGCACGGCGGTCTGCCGATACCCCAATGGACTGCAGGGCGGCATGAATAACCTCAGGATGCGGCTTGTAGTGGGTGACATCATCGGCACAGGCCGTGGTATCAACCAGATAAGCCCACTCGCCCTCATCCACCGTCTGCAGCTCAAAATCGAGAAACTCGCGGCTTCGGTTGGTGGCCACGCCCAGCTTCAGCCCCAGCGTTTTTAGTGCCTGCAGATAACTCCCCACCCCCTGCTGAAAAGGGTGAACATTACCAAAACAGTATCGATAACAGCGATTATAGGCCTCATGGGCCACACGCTTGGCGTCCAGATCAGCCCCAAAGATGGCATTAAAAATATCGGTGCGTGAGAGTCGCCGCTCAGCCAGAATCCTGGGATGAAGAGACCGAAATATCCGAATGTAGCGGACCAGTTTGACATCATCGGCGGTGCGGCACTGCTCTTCCGCCAACAAGCGCTCCACCAGGCCCAGCTCTTCCAGCTGCGGCAGCATCTCGGCCATCGCAGCAAACATCGCATCCTGGGTATCCACCAGCGTGCCGTGCCAATCAAATAGTAGCGCGGCAGGTGTTTCTAGCTTGTTGGTGTTTTTTTCCATGCACAACTCCCACGCTCGACGCCGATGCGTTCAAATATAGCAGGGTTAGCCGGTGCGCTCGCTCAGCAGCCTTGTTCTCGGAGGCGACCAGGCCGTGACCAGAACCGCTTTATCGTGGAACAGATATGCACCTTTACGGTTATAATTAACGCCGTGAATTTTTAATTCTGATTGTCGGTTATGTGGCACTCTAATCAAGACTACAAGCCGCGGTCCGCAGGCCGAGAATGAAACGGTGCTCACTGAGTTGAGACCCATATAGATACACCCTATAATCGAGCAGTGCTGAAAGCTCAAATCCGAGAGACTCCTCTACGATGGTAGGGAGCTTATGAGTGACGATTGCTACTTCCATGCTGATCAAGACACCCTTACTAACATTCCAGCGGCTGGTTATCAGCCTGCTGATCTTGATCGCCCTGATGGTGCCCCAGTTACATCTGACTCCGGCCAACCCTGGCAGCACGTTTGCCGCAGACACCGTGCATATTCAGGCCCTCGACCCCTCTAGCACAGATCACCTCCACAGCCATGACGACGCCCCCCCTGAGCAGGTAAACGTCAAACACCAACACGGTCACAATTACGCCGACCACTCCCACAGCCCCGTGTACCTGCCTGCGAGTGCGCTGTTGATAGAACCTAAAGATCGTTTCTGGCGCTCTGTTTATCAGCGCAGCTACCTCCCCCCCTCAGTTTATCTCTGGCAACGCCCTCCCAGACCTGTACGCAACGCCTGAAACAGCCGCCGCGGCGGTGCACCGTACATCAAAATCATGAGAGTTAAGCTATGAAAATACCTGTCAAGAGCAGGGGCACGCTGTCGCCTAGAGGGCAGCAACGCGCATGGGCCGTCTTTATCGGACTGCTGTGCCTGGTGTTATTTCAACAAACCGCCCTGGCACATGGTGTCGCGTCAGGGGACCAGGGCTACATCCAGGAGATCACGGGCATCAATTTGCTGCCCTTTACTTATCTGGGCGCCAAGCACATGGTCACGGGGTACGATCATCTGTTATTTCTGTTCGGGGTGATCTTCTTCCTCTACCGACTGCCCCATATTGCAATCTACGTCAGTCTGTTTGCGATTGGCCATTCGGCGACGCTATTGCTGGGGGTTTATTTCGACATCCCCGCCAATGCCTTCCTGATTGACGCAATTATCGGTCTTTCGGTGGCCTATAAGGCGCTCGACAACCTCGGTGCATTCCAGCGCTGGTTCGGCTATCAGCCGGACACCAAGTGGGCGACACTGATATTCGGGCTCTTTCACGGCTTTGGTTTAGCGACCAAAATTCAGGAGTTCGACATTTCCCCCGACGGACTGCTGGCCAATCTGATCGCCTTTAATGTCGGGGTCGAGATCGGCCAGTTACTGGCACTGAGCTTTATTTTAATTTTGATGGGATTTTGGCGTCGTCATGCGGGGTTCTTCAGCCACGCCTATACCGCCAATGTGGTGCTGCTGGGAGCCGGCTTCATGCTGACCGGCTTACAGCTCACCGGCTATTTTGTTGCTTAATCCCGCTAGAATGAACACGATTGAGGTTTCTATGTACAACACTAATTTACCGACTCGCGCCGAACTCCCCTCCAGCAAACAGTTGCTTCGCTCAACCCTGATCGCGGCAGGCGTCGCTGGCTTGCTATTGATTACCGTCGTCTTGCCTGCAGAATATGGGGTGGATCCCACCGGTGCAGGCCGTTACCTGGGTCTGACCGAAATGGGCGACATCAAGACCTCGCTGGCCGCGGAGGCCGACGCTGAGACCGCAGGGCAACCCGCACCGGTTCCAGCTGGGGCTGCCGTTGCGGCAGCGCAACCAAGCGCCCCGGCTGCGGTGCCCGCAGCGATAACGGTGGCACCGACGAAACCAAAACAAGCGGCGCTTGCCGCCACCCCGTTCGCCACTGAATTCAAGGTTTTCACCCTGAAACCGGGACAGGCCGCAGAGATAAAACTCGGCATGAAAAAGTCCGCCAAAGTGAACTACCAGTGGAGCGTTGAGGGCGGAGCGGTCAATTTTGATACGCATGGCGACTCAGCCACCCTGAACTACTTCGGCTACGGCAAAGGTCGCCAGGTTACCGGGGATCAGGGAGTACTTGAGGCCGCTTTTGATGGCAAACACGGCTGGTTCTGGCGCAACCGCTCTAACGCTGATGTCACCATATCTCTCAGCACCCAGGGCGACTTTCAATCGTTTGACCGGATGATCTAACGATTAACCTGGCGCATCCATGCGCTAACCAATTAACCCGCCGGGTTAATTGCAGCCCCTCCTGGCATCCAGGAGGGGCTGGCTTTTAGCCACGGCGACCCATACCCGCCCCGGCACTCTGGCAGCGTAAGCCAAGACTGTGGCGATATCTCCGCAGCCCAGCCCCGCCACTCTGGCGGCGTAAGCTAAGACTGTGGCGATACCTACGCAGCCCAGCCCCCCCCAAAAAACGCCCGACTCAAAACGTCCCCGTGGTAATCCAGCTATAGCCGTGCAGCACCAGCAGGTCGATCAATAACATCTGCAGCACAAAGCCTAAATTCCATTTAAAGAAACGATGCGCTGGCAGCCCAAACCGCGCCTGCAGGGTCAGATGCGTGCCGGAGACGGGCGAGGCCATGACGCCCAACGACCAACCCATCAGATAGGTCATCCCTAACAGGTTAGGGTCGTCGACCTGGCCGAGCAAGATGCCTCCGGAGGTGGTGATACTGATCAACGGGTGAATACCAACCACCGACGCCGTGACAATAATCAGCAACAATCCCCACGCCTGCCAGGGCCCAAAAAACGCCAATGGCCATTCAAAACCGCTACGCTGCACCAGAGTCGAAAGCCCCACCGATAATAATCCTGCCGCCAGAAACAGACAGACCTCACCGCCCATCTGCGGCAGTTTCTGCTCGATATGTTGGCGAGCCGACTTCAACCCTTGGCGACCATCACTCAGCAGCAACACCAGCAGACACAGCAGCAACGACAGTAATGACACCCAGGTCAATATAACGATGTCAGGCCAAAGCCATCGCGCCAGCAACACCAGCAGCGCCAACAAGCCAGGTAACCACAGTGCTTCGAAGTGCATCGGGTAACCGGCCATTTTGCGAGCCTCAGGGTGTCGACTCAGATTGATCCCGGCCACCAGCAGCGCCAGTAACGCAGCTGGCAACCCCGTCGCCGACAGGGTCGCCAGCTGCGCACCCTGGGCATGGGTCAGCGCCACCCCCATCGCCACGAAAAACGGCGACCAGAGCGCTGCTGCGGCAAAGCCTTGGGATAGCAGCATCCCCTGCAGGGGCGACAAGGGCACGCGCCTGGACAAGCGCTCGCCGATAATAACCAGCGTCGACATATTGATCATCGCGCCGAATAGATGCACCCCCAGCAGGGTCCGCCACAGCGCTCGACGGCCTGTCGGCAGGCGCTCCTGCGGATCTGTCTTCAACGACGTGACCAGGCGTAAAAAACTCACGGCGATAAGCATTGCAATCAAGCTGTGATTTACAGCGAGTAGACGCGACCAGGGCAACGCCTGACCCTGGGTACCCCACAGCAGAGCCAAAACCCCAACCGCCCCAATGATCAACACCTGAATTCGCAGCACACCGCCAACCCGGACAAACAGCAGCAGCCCCGCCAGCCAGATAAACACCCCGGACCAATGCGCCGCGACCAGCCCCAGACCATTCCCGACCGACAACAGCACCGCCAGCAGCATCAGCCAACCGATGCTTGGCAGCAGAGGACGTACAGACACTAACATGGGCATACCGGTCGTTTAGGAGGAGAGGAGGTCATGAGAGAATTCACGGACAACGGTCAAATAATTGTCCTGACCGCCATCCATGGATCACGGGGAATAACGTACTTCGAGTACATCGCCGCTCCTGCGCATCCATGCGCCCGCGGCATACCGTACATCCTGTACATAAAAAAGGGCAGCCTAGGCTGCCCTTCTACCATCGCGACGCGACGGGGTCGGTCTGATTACATCGTCAGGATATAAGCAGAAACCGCCTTGATTTCGACATCGCTCAGCTTTCCAGCAACATCACGCATCATGGCAGAAGTATCGTTAGTACGCCCACCGTCACGGAACGCCTTAAGCTGTGAGTCGACATACATCGCGTACTGGCCTTTTACCAAGGGGAATCCAGCCAAACCATTGCCGGCGCCTTGAGGACCATGACAAGCAGCACAGGCGGCAACGCCTTTACTCTGCACGCCTGAGTCGTAGATTTTTTTACCCTGAGCAACCAGATCGGCGTCTGTAGCAACACCCTTACTCACTTCCAGAGTGCTAAAGAATGCGGCCAGATCTTCCATATCCTGCTCGGTCAGACCGGCAGCAAAGGCTTTCATCATGGGGCTGGGACGCGCTCCGCTCTTGATATCCTTAAGCTGCTTTACCAAGTAATTGGTATTCTGACTTGCCAGTTTAGGGAATGCTGGCGAGGTAGCGTTACCATCGGCGCCGTGGCAACCGAAGCAGACAGCCGCCTTGCCCTGACCCGCAGCAGCATCGCCCTCAGCCCAGGCAGCACCCGAGACACCCATTGAAATTAACAGACTAATAAGTAATTTATTCATCGACCAGCCCAATCCTAGGTTCAAAGTTAAAAAACAGGTTGCTGCATTTACGGCACCCCTTACTTCTCAGGCCGCCGCGCCGAGTCCTATCGCTCAGTTTTATGCCGCTAAAATAAGCATCCTCAAGCTATCCCCGAGGCAAAATTTTCGGCATTATATACCAATCTCCTCACAAACGGGAACGTACTGTTCCCGTATCGCAGTAACTAATGCCAAACCCTATGACCAAACCCTGTATTCATTACAACGCCGCTCACTACCTTGTCAGCGCTAACAAATTCAACCAGTGCCCCGAAGACATGGGCGCCGAGGTTGCCTTCGCTGGCCGCTCCAACGCGGGCAAGTCGAGTGCTATCAATGCGTTGACTAACAATTCCAAACTGGCCAGGACCTCCAAAACACCCGGCCGCACCCAGATGATCAATTTCTTCGAATTGAATCAACCCGAGCACAAACTGGTTGATCTGCCCGGCTATGGTTACGCCAAAGTTCCCGTGGCGATGAAAGTGCATTGGCAACAACACCTCGACGAATACCTGCAAAAACGCCAATGCCTGAAGGGCGTCGTACTGGTGATGGATATTCGCCATCCGATGAAAGCATTCGACCAGATGATGGTGCAGTGGTGTAAAGAATCAGAGATGCCGCTGCATATCCTACTGACCAAAGCCGACAAGCTCAGCAAGGGGCCCGCTCAGAGCACCGCACTGCAGCTACTCAAACAGCTCAAGCCAGAGCTTGGCGAGCTGATCAGCGCTCAGATATTCTCAGCACTGAAAAAGACCGGCGTAGACCCGCTCAAGCAGCGCCTCGATAGCTGGCTGCTGAGCGACGCAACCACGACTAGTGATGACGCACCGGTAGCCTAACAGCGCCAACGGCTACCGCCACCGCCGCGCTTTCGGAGACCGGGTCGTGAAACTGGTTTTAGGATCGGTTATTAGCCTATTACTGCAGATCCAGGCCCGACGGGCATGGAGCGCCGCCAACTAAGCGGCGACTTGCTACAGAATCTCGAGCTGATCGACTGTTCATTCAGGCACTACTGCCGCAACGAACTGCAACACCTGATATCAGGAAGGTTCGCAACCCGCCCCTAACCAGCAACGGGAGTTATTTCTTGGACGCCAATCAACCCAGCCCCAGCCTAAAGCAGCTTAACGACTGGCAGCTCGCTGCATTTTGCGCCGCCGTGTCGGAGCGCCTGTTCCCCAATTACGTGCTGTTTTCGCGGGTGGCTGAATTCGGCGATACCCAGGTACTGCGCACGGCACTGGATAAGGTCTGGGACCGACTGAGCAACCGCTGCGGCTCGGTTAACTTCGAGACCCAGATGGAGAAGGTAGATGCGGCCATACCCGAACCCGAGAATTTCGATATGTACGGCGTTTATCCGGCCCTGGACGCTTGCGTTGCCCTGATCACGACCCTGAACCAGATGGTCGAAGCCTCGTACCAGGACGCGCGTCAGATCAGCCAGCTCGCCTTGCAATGCATCGAGACCTATCTCGAAGTGATCGCCGATGCAGAGCTCTCCGATGAAGAGCTGGTACGATTTATCAACACCCATCCGCTGCTCGAGATTGAACAACAGTTTCAGGACAGCATCATTGAGCAACTGCTGCGCAGCGCCAAGGTAAACATCGCACTACTCGACAGCATTCGCCTCGAAGCAAGCAACAAGGGTGTCAGCAACATCGGCATCTGCGACGACTAAATTCGCCTCGAAGCGACCAACAAAGGCATCAGCAGCAACATCGGCATCTGCGTCGACAGCATTCCCTCGAAGCGACCAACAAGAGCATCTGCGGCGACTAACGGCCGTAATAAAATCCCCTCACAAGGTTAGAATAATTTTCCCCCGGGCACGCCCTGTCTCGCTGTAACGATGCGCCTCGGCGACATCCTGCAGCGGCAGCAGCCTGTCCACCTGCAGCCGCAGCGCCCCCTGCTCCATCAAGGCCAGCAACTGCGCTAATTGCTCACCATTAGGCATGACCCGAACCGATGCCGCACGACAGCCCCGCGCTTCGGCCGCCTCAATCACCTGCGCGGCGGTAGCCGATGGCAGGGTTACCGAAATACCGCCGGGCTTCAGGCAGGCCAGCACCTCAACGCCCGCCTCAGCGCCTAGGCAATCAAGCACCACGTCAACATCGGCGACACACTCGGCAACG
>JBALTG010000109.1:0-15808 GCA_036964625.1 Motiliproteus sp. | reverse complement strand
TGACCCGGGCTCGAGCAGGGGGCTGGCCGTCGCCACTGATGCTCGCGGTGGCGGCGATCCTGCTGCTGGCGACGCTCTACCTGGGGTGGATGCCTTCGTTGTTCGAGCAACTGCTGCAGTTTCCCGATGCCCTCAGGATTTTGCTCTGCCTGCTGCTGATCGGCCCGCTGGCGTTCTTTATGGGGATGCCCTTTCCGATCGGCCTTGCCCGGGTCGCCGACCGTGCCCCAGCCTTCCTCCCTTGGGCCTGGGGGCTGAACGGCTTTGCCTCGGTGCTGGGGGCGACCCTGGCCACCCTGCTGGCGATCGAGCTGGGGTTTCGTGTCATCGTCCTGATCGCCCTAGGGTTCTACATTCTGGCCGTCATCCTGCTGCCGGCGGCCAGCGAAACTGAGGACAACTCCACAGGCGCATCCTCCTGAGTCGTCATTCAGACAAACTCGCATGCTCCCTCAATTGAGCACATGCTGTCTCAGTTAGGGACAGGGTCTTCAACTACAGTTCATTGAATCGACCTGTCTTTCGTAGACACATTTCTGCATTCCGCGGATGCTAGGAGCCATATACGGACTTAGCACTGATCTACTGCGGAAAAGTCGAATTTGGTCATATTTCCCGATCTCTCTCGTTAAATAGCTCGCTATTCGCCTCGATAGATCGAAAAATCTGCCTCAAATCGTCTTCCCCTCGCTACGACCGGCCAAGTCCGACAGGCTCCTAGCGCGGGTCAAGGCGGAACTCCATGAGGTCTGGATGGCTGAGACACGTAACGACGCCCATAAGACCTTTGATTGGGTACTGGTACGCTTTGAAGCCAAGTACCCCCGAGTTCGATAGTTACGGGGTAACTTGTAGGTCAGTTTAGACTGGCAATCATCATTGCTGTGGTAGCAATTGGCACTGGGACTCGAACTGGCCATGCGAAAGTTCAACGACAGCATTGGCAGAGTGTCGGCAGTATTGATCGGACGGTCACGATGGGCATAATACGTATCTTTATGCACTTCCTCATGGCAGTCGCCTGCTGCGCGTGCGCTGCCCCGGTCAAGAATTTGTTTCCACCCGGCGACAACGCATCTATCAAATCGATCTACTTGGTAAGTCACGGCTGGCATACCGGGATGGTTCTTAGGCGCGCGGACATCCCGGCTGACATCTGGCCGAAAAACGTCGACTTTCCTTATGCTGAATTCCTTGAGGTAGGCTGGGGTGATAAACAGTATTACCAGACCCCCGACGCGCATTTCGGCATTACCGTGCGGGCGGCATTATGGCCGACATCAAGCGTGCTGCACATCGTTGGATTTAGCGGTGCAGTTACGGCGTATTTTCCCCTCAACGATATCATCGAGATCAAACTTAGTGAACCGGGTTTTGAACGCTTGTCGCGCCATATTGCCTCGAGCTTCTCGCGCGATGAAACTGCACAGGCACGGCCCCTTGGGCGCGGCCTCTATGGTAACAGCCGGTTTTATCTGTCCCGCGAGTCCTATCACTTGTTCAACACCTGCAATGTCTGGGCGGCCAGGGCACTACGTGCCGCCGGCGTGCCCATCACACCATATTTCAGCATTACGGTAGAACAGCTCATGGTCCAGGCACAGACTTTCGGCGAGGTTGTTCGATCAAAACCGGCCACGCCATAGGGCTCACGAAGAAATAACTCCAGGGTCTTGGTTGGAGAGGCGCCCGTGCGGCAAGTGCGAAACCCCAGGGCTCCATTCTTACGCGGGCAAGGTTACCGGTGTGACGAAGCCCCTGGGTTTCACGGACAGCACGTCGCATGCCTCGTGATCCAGGATCAGCTCTGCCGTGTTGCCGATCAGCAGCCCCGGGATACCGGTGCGGGCCACCGTACCCATGACGATGAGGTCGGCGCACTCGCGTCGGGGATGGGATAGCCAACCAGTAGCCTATGCAGACAGGGCGCGCACCCCTTTTCTGTACTGCTCCACGTCCACGTCCACGTCCACGTCCACGTCCACGTCCAAGCGCGTGCGTTGCCCTCGCTCGACAGTGCTCTACAGTTCCTGCGGGTGCAGCGCAGTGATCAGCATGCGCAACTCCAAGGGAATATCTTCCAGCACCACCATCACACACAGACTGGTGAGGTTCAGAGGCGCCAGCGCCGCAGCCTGTTTCAGGGCCAAGTGAACTTCGTCTTCGGGATCCAACACCACCAGGATATTTTTGAACAGTTTCATATTATCTTCCCGAGGCAGTGAAACGCGTTGTCTGATTGAATTCATTACTAGATGATCATTTGCTTTCCATCGTCTACCGGAGAGTGGATGGATTGGATATTGCCTGCGCTTACTTGGTTAGGTGTGGTGGGCCACACCAAGCTGTTTCTCATTGGTGGCTTGGACCATGCCTGCTTGCCAGCGCCAAATACGTCACCAGCGCGTGACAGTAGCTGGGGCTTTCAGTCGGTGATCTGGTGGGGTGGACATCAATCTGCTGAGCCAGCTCTGCCAGCGTTTGATCGCTCTTTACGGCGGCTAGGGCCACCTTGGCTGGCCTTGAACTCAGGTGAGTGGTTACGTCGTGGTCTTCTGCTCATCGCTCTATTCTCTTCGGCGCTTCCCGCGCTTGTAGGGAGCCGTCATCCACTTATCGGGCTGTTCAAAATCCCGGGGCCACCTCTGGCTTCCTCTTACGGCTTAGCCTACAAAACCGTACCGTTGGACTTAAAACCCCAATAACGTCTCTCCAAACCCTGAAGCCTCAGTAAATACAAGCCTTGTCAGATTGGAGTATACCCCAGCCGGACGTCAGGCTATGTCGCCTAAGCATGTCAAGATAGAGTCCTATTTCAACATCATTGACACTTTATTGCCAGGGTAATAGATTCTAACCTGACAATCTCAAGGATCTATGATGAAAGGACAGTGTGTTGGTTATATCAGGGTCAGTAGTTTTGACCAAAATCCTGAACGTCAGCTAGAAAGCGAACACCTGGATCGAATTTTTACTGACAAGGCCTCGGGAAAGGATGTAAAACGACCGCAGCTCAAAGAGTTGCTCAAATTCGCGAGGGAAGGCGACACAGTCGTGGTTCATAGTATGGATCGGCTGGCACGTAACCTGGATGATCTGCGCACCCTGGTCAAAGACCTAACCCGGCGGGGAGTGGCCATTCGTTTTGTCAAGGAAGGGCTCACATTCACTGATGAAGACTCACCAATGTCAAACCTGCTGCTGTCTGTGATGGGAGCCTTTGCTGAGTTTGAGCGCGCCCTAATTAAAGAGCGCCAGCGTGAAGGTATCGCCTTAGCAAAAAAGCGGGGAGCCTATAAAGGCAGAAAAAAGTCTCTGTCTCAGGAGAAAATTGCCCTTATCAAACAAAGGGTCACCAACGGTGAAGCCAAAACGCATTTAGCAAAAGAGTTCGGCATTAGCCGTGAAACCCTGTACCAGTATTTAAAGGAGGAATAAGTGCCGCGCCGCAGTCTTTTCTCGCCTACCGAGCGTGAATCCCTGCTCGCGTTTCCCCAAGAGCAGGATGCCCTGATCCAGCATTACACCCTGAACGAATCTGATTTCGCGGTGATCAATCAGCGCCGTGGCCAGCATAACCGACTGGGGTTTGCGGTCCAGCTTTGCTATCTCCGCTATCCGGGTATAGCGCTGCCACCAGAGGCCATTCCTGATGAGCTGTTGCTGGACTTTGTCTGTGACCAGCTCGATATTGATGGTGGACAATGGTCTCTCTACGCCAGGCGTAGCGCTACCCGCCGGGAGCACTTACGTGAATTGCAAACCTGGCTGGGCATGACGCCTTTTAACCTTCAGCAGTACCGCTCTAGCGTGAAGTCTCTGGCTGTCCATGCAGAGCAAACCGACAAAGGGCTGGTTCTGGTCTCCATTTTACTGGGGCAGTTAAGGCAGAAAAAGATCATTTTACCCACACAGGATGTCATTGAGCGAGTCTGTGTAGAAGCTCTGACACTTGGCACGCGGCGGGTTTATCGCGCACTGGTATCTCAATTATCAGCTGCTCACAAGGAGCTGTTGGACCGATTACTATTTATCCGTGATAGCCGGAACGTTACATACATGACTTGGCTGAGGCAACCGCACGGCACACCCAATGCCAAACACGTACTGACGCATATTGAAAGGTTGAACCATATGCGCGACATGAGGCTGCCGGAGGGGCTTGAGAAGGCCGTCCATCAGAATCGCCTGATGAAACTGGCCAGAGAAGGCGGCCAGATGACCCCGCAACACCTTAAAGATCTCGAGCCCCTACGACGCCATGCTACGCTCACGGCGGTTGTGTTGGATACTCGTGCCACCATCATCGATGAGCTCATCGATATGCACGAACGTATTTTGGGGGCCAAGTTTAACAAGGCTAAACGTCAGCATGCGGACCAATTCCAGCGCTCTGGAAAAGACATCAACGATAAGCTGAAAATCTACTCTCAAATAGGACGGGTACTCCTCGAGGCCAGGCTTGCGGGAACGGATCCCTTTGTTGCTATTGAACAAGTCATGTCCTGGGACATCTTCACAGAAAGTGTTTCCGCTGCAGAAAAACTGAGCCAGCCAGACTTTGATCACCTAACCTTGGTTGGTGGTAGCTATTCGCAGCTAAGACGTTACACACCTGCATTGCTTTCAAGCTTAGAGTTAAAGGCAACGCCAGCTGCACAACCCCTGTTGGATGCGGTTCACCTCATTCAGGAGCTAAATGAAAAGCAAAGTCGTAAAGTACCGAATGACGCGCCCACGGCCTTTATAAGAAAACGCTGGCAGCCCCTCGTGTACAAAGACGGCGGCCTGGATCGCCGGTTCTATGAAATGTGCGTTATTACAGAGCTGAAAAACTCACTTCGCTCTGGTGATATTTGGCTCAAACACTCCCGGCAGTTCAAAAACTTTGACGATTATCTGATCCCACAATCCGTGTTTTTCTCACAGCAAATCAAGCACCAGCTAGGTTTGACCATCGAAACGGACTGCTCTTTGTTCCTGGCACATAAACTGGAGGCCTTGAGGAGCGAACTGGCTAAGGTAGAGCAACTTGCGCAAGACGATGAGTTACCCGATGCAGCTGTAACGGCCAGTAGCCTTCGTATCCGGCCATTAACCAATGCCGTGCCGGAAAAGGCTGAGTTCCTTATCCGTAAAGTCAGCGCCTTGATGCCGCGGCTGAAAATAACCGAGCTGCTGCTTGAAGTTGACGGCTGGACGGGATTTTCAAGGCATTTCACTCACCTGAAGAGCAACCAGGAAGCAACCGATAAAACCTTGTTGTTAACCGCCATACTAGCCGACGGTATCAATCTGGGGCTAACCAAGATGGCGGAGTCCTGCCCAGGCATCACTTATAGCAAGCTATCCTGGCTGCAAGCATGGCACATCAGAGATGACACTTACACCAGAGGTCTGGCTGAACTGACTAATGCGCAACATGCGCATACTTTCTCATCATGGTGGGGTGACGGCACAACATCCTCATCCGATGGGCAAAGGTTTAAATCTGGCGGCCGTGGAGAAGCCATTGGAAAAGTTAACGCCAAGTATGGCAATGAGCCTGGCGCATTGTTTTACACTCATATTTCTGATCACTACGCCCCCTTCCACACGCAGGTGATCAATGCGACAGCACGGGACGCCACTTACGTACTGGATGGTTTGCTAAACCATGAATCCGATCTTCGGATAGAGGAGCACTATACAGATACGGCTGGGTTTACCGAGCATGTCTTCGCCTTAATGCCGATCCTGGGGTTCCGCTTTGCGCCCCGGATCCGCGATCTGGCCGACAAGCGCCTCTATATTGCAGGGGAAAGGAGCCAATACTCCACGCTGGCGGGGCTCATTGGTGGTGACATTAACGTAAAGCTTATTCAAGCCCACTGGGATGAAATACTCAGGCTGGCAACTTCCATCAAACAGGGCACAGTGACTGCCTCTCTGATGCTTCGTAAGCTGGGCAGCTATCCACGGCAGAATGGGCTGGCGGTTGCTTTGCGAGAGTTGGGTCGGATCGAGCGAACCCAGTTTACACTGGACTGGATGCAAAACACTGAACTCAGACGGCGGGTACAGGTGGGTTTAAACAAAGGCGAAGCCAAAAATGCACTGGCCAGAGCTGTGTTCTTCAACCGCTTAGGTGAACTGCGTGACAGAAGTTTTGAAAACCAGCGCTATCGCGCCAGTGGCCTTAACCTGGTTGTTGCGGCAATTATTCTGTGGAATACCGTATACATAGACCGGGCTATCCAGAAACTCCGAGAGAGTGGTGAAAAAATTGAGGACGACCTGTTACAGCATGTGTCCCCATTGAGCTGGGAGCATATCAATTTGACTGGAGATTATATCTGGCCCGCTGCATCAACATTTGACGGAAATTTCAGAGAGTTACGAAACAGTGATAAACCTTAACGTACAATATTTTCCGTTTCGTGCGGTGACCCCTAATAGGAGACGCAAGGATGCGTCAGCATTGGTCGAAGCCCAATGCGAGTCCCTGGAAATCAAGCAGTTCCACGCAACTGAGGCAGATTTTAGGGGCGAAGGAGAAATAGCTAGGGAACCTATTTCTCCATCAGGTTAATAGTCATCGAGATTCATCACCTGGACCGCACTGGCAGCCTGCTCTCGGGTATAGAAACGATCCTGGCGTAGAAATCCGGCAATCACCGAGTCCTTGACTGACAGCACCTTGCCCTCTGGTGAGCGCTCGATCACCCAGGCATCAGGTAGCCCATCCAGCAGATGGAGGGGGGCTGCTCGACCGTCGCCGAAGCGTGAAATCTCGTTGATCCGGTCCAGCGTATTCTGGAACGCAGGCACGAAACCGTATTCACAATTTAGCTGGCTGATGCCGCCGGTACCGGCGTACTGGCGGTTTTCCATGCGCAGCGTACGGAGGTTGAGACCGGGAAAGCTTTCCAGCAACTGTAGCTGACCTGCCTGAATCAGGTGGCACAGCTCGTTGATTTGCAGTGACATCGAGGTATCCTCCGGGATGGCTGTGAGTGGCTGGGGAACAGGCGAACAAGTCCAAATGCATTTCTGGCTCTTGCAGAAACGCTTGGGGACTTATTCATAGGTTACCTAAGGTTATCCGCTGTTTTATGAGGAACGCAGGCTATGTTGGCGCTCCTCGCCCGCTTGTCGTTTTAACATTCGTTTAAAGACCGCATTATGGGTAGTTACCACTCAATGAGATGTAGCTGTATCGCTTGCGGCGTGGTCGACGGATTGGAAAGCGCCGACCACCATAAACGGCTAGCATCGCTTTACGGTCCAATTCTTTATCAACTTTTAGATCTTTTACAATCAGGGTGCCCATGGCTTTATCTCCTATTTGACCCTTAGTGTGTTTCCGATGTTTCAACTAGATACTGCAGAGGCCGTGCCATTTGAGAGCATACTAAGTGTTTTCTCGTAACTCGTTGTAAATGCCTGTTGTTTGTTGCGCAGGCTAGTTATGAGTGAATTTCAAAGAGTTTCGATAAGAAAATAAGTTGGTAATTAGCGGTCAAAATCTGGCGTCTTGTTTGTTTTTTTAAAACGTTAGAGCATCCGTTTCTTGCTGAATATCGATGCCAACAAACCGAGGCGTATTTCCTATTGCCCCATCAACAGATAGATAGCTGCTTTTTAATGCTTAGGTCTTTTTTGGGGTTTGCAAGGGGAAGGTGGGGAACTGGATTATAATTAATAACTGTTGGTGCCCGAATTTGAAGTCCGCACGTATCCCGTGAGCATGAAAGGGAGGGAGCTATGATCAGCCAAAAACAGTTATGTGCCATCCTCTTCGCCGATCTATGTGCCAGTAGCCAGCTCTACGAGACCCTCGGTGATGATGAGGCCTATCGTATCAACCACGCTTGCATCGCCCTTCTCGTGACGATCGTAACGGACGGTGGCGGAACCCTGGTGCGCACCGAGGGGGATGGCGTGCTCTGCACCTTTGGTTCGGCTGATGGCGCCTTTGCCGCCGCGTTAAGAATGCTGGATGAGGCGTTGCCCGGTGGGCTGACCCTGAAAGCAGGGATCCATTTCGGCCCTCTTATTCGGGACGCCGCGGGCTGTATTTTCGGGGATTCCGTTAATGTGGCAGCACGGATCTGTGAGCTGGCGGGCTCCGGAGAATTGCTGCTCAGCGGTCAGACCATTCCCCGTCTCGATGACTTTTATCGTTGCCTATGTATCCATTTTGATACGACGACCTTTAAAGGAAAAAAGGAGGCGATTGAAATCTATGCTTACCAACCACTGCATGAAGCTCAGACTCTGTTGAGTTTCAAGCTTCCCAGAAACTATCGGCACATGAGTTCCAAATACCTGCGGATCACCCAGGGGGATCGGGTCTATTGTGTGGCCCCTGGCTCTGAGCGGCTATCAATCGGTCGTGCTTCGGACTGCGATATCCTGTTGGCGGGCGATGACTGTTCGCGCCATCATGCGGTGATCGAAGCCAAACGGGATGACTATCTATTGATCGATCAGAGTATCAATGGCACCTATGTGGTGAATCAGGATAACGACTTCTGCCTGCTCAAGCGTGAATCGATGAAACTACTGGGCAGTGGTAGGCTCTGCTTTGGCTGTAAAGGCGGTCAGGTGAACAATGACTGCCTTAGATTTCAATTGCTTAGTAGGCCAAGCTGAACGGCTCTGGCGATTATGCCTCGCCGATTGCCATAAACAGGGTTGTTGCCAATCAATAAACGGCAACTTCGAGGAATAAACCAATGGCTGCTTTAATCTAACTAACCTCGTTAAATTTTATATTGAAATTCAAGACCTTGTGGTTGATTAAAATTCGAACAAAACAGATCAGGGCTGGGCTATGCTTTGACTCCGTTGCATGCCGTTAGACTGCGATCCAATGTGATTCGCATCTTCAC
The DNA here is from genome assembly GCA_036964625.1 of Motiliproteus sp. Lineage (GTDB taxonomy): Bacteria > Pseudomonadota > Gammaproteobacteria > Pseudomonadales > Balneatricaceae > Motiliproteus. Next base: position 6,932 of record JBALTG010000109.1, on the reverse strand, counting down.
CTCTGTCGTCTGTCGTTCGGCAATGATGGCGTTGCTGGTGGGGATCGTGCAGCTATCCGGCTGTGGTGGGGGCGCTCTACAGCCAGGGGCTGTGGATCAGCACGTCGAGGAACTGATGGCCAAGGATGCTAACTTCCTGCTGATCCGCAGCCGTCCCGGGGACAGTTTCCGTTCCATTGCCGAGCGACTTTACGGATCTGCCACCGCCGCTCAGCGCCTCCGTGAGCTCAATCCCGCCCTTGACCCACAGGGCGGAGAGCTGGTGGCTGCACCTGCGCGCGTTGTTAATCCTTCCGGGGTGTATCGCACCGGTTACCGGACCATTCCGATTCTCAGCTATCACCAATTTACCGCAAGGCAGCAGGCCCGTAATCGGCTGCAGCAAACCGCGTCCGGATTTCGGGCTCAGCTGACGTTTATCCGCGACCAAGGCTATCAGGTGCTGCGTTTGTCGCAGTTGCCGGAGTATCTGAATGGGGCACGGGAGATTCCACCAAAATCTGTGATCATCACCATCGATGATGGTTACCGCTCGGCCTATGACGTCGCGTACCCCCTGCTCAGGGAGTTCGGCTACCCGGTCACCCTGTTCGTCTATACCGATTTTATTGGTGCGCCTGCGGCAGTGAGTTGGCCGCAGATGAAAACCATGTTGGCCAGCGGACTGGTTGATATTCAGTCCCACGCCAAGAGTCATGCCTCCCTGGTGGCGCCTTCTGTACCAACTGCTGACTACTCACGTTGGCTAGTAGCGGAGGTGACGGAGGGGCGCAGGATTCTGGAACAGCGGCTGGGGTATAGGGTCGATCTATTTTCCTATCCCTACGGTGATAGCAATGACGCGGCAGTGATGCTGCTAAAAAAACAGGGTTTCCGCCTGGCCACCACGGTGCATCAAGGGGGCAATCCCAGCTTTTCCGATCCCTACCGGTTGAGACGCACCATGGTTTATTCGGACGATGATCTCAGTAGCTTTAAACGCAAGCTGCAGGTTTTTGTGCCGGTAAGGAATTGGTGACGCGGTTGAAGTTACTGAGGATGGCGATGATTGGGCTGTTGCTGACGGGATGCGGGATCGTGCCCCTGGGAGGCACAGGCCTGAGTGACGCAAAGCGACAGCAATTCTCATACTTTCACGCCCAAGCGGCCGTGACCCGGCAGCAGCAGGGGCACTTGCACCAAGCGCTGCTGCATTGGCAGATACTCGCTACCGCCGAGCCGCACAATCAAAAGCTCCGATTAACGATTGACCGACTGAAGCGGCAGATCGACACGCGTACAGCTGCCAAGGTCCTGCGCGCACGCGAGTCTGTGCGCAAGGGTCAGTTGAAGCAAGCTCGCTCAGAATTCCTGGCGGTACTGGTGCTCGATCCCGACCACTCGGAGAGTGTTGAACAACTCCGTAAGCTAGTAAGCCTGGCGATGCAGCACAAGGAAGGCCGCAGGGCTGGCAGTCCAAGACTTCATCGCGCCGCTGATGATGGGGAGCCCTATCCACCCGGCTCAGAGGGTAGGGCAAATCCAGAACCCACTGCTGAGCCACGGGCACAACGCCTACCAACGGATCTGCAACGCTTTCGACGGCTCCATGAACGTGGACGACACCAGGACCTGATCGAGGCGGTGGCAGACGCAAAATATACTGCCGCAATCCCCGGCCCTCTGGAAAACTGGTTGTTGCAGGCCTACCTTGGTGTGGCCCAATCACTTAGGAGCCAGGGACGCCTGCGTGCCTCGCTGGATCTGATTGACCAGGCCTGGGTGTATTCGGGACAGGAGGGGCTGAACCAGGCCTTCAGGCGCAAGGTTCGTCGCCAGATTGCCGTTAGCCTATACGCTCAGGGCAAGAAGCATCTTAAGTCTGATATCAATCAAGCCATCGGCTTATGGCAGCAGGCCTTGGAGTATGATCCGGGTTATTCGGAAGTGCGCTTTCAGCTGGAAAAAGCCTTCAGAAACAGGGATAAACAACGTCGCTGAGTGCAGCCGCGTTCATTTAGCGGGTTAGGATGGTGCGGGTGAGAGCCAGTACCGTTAACACTGATGAATATATTGACGCTGTTAGTGTTCTTTTGGGGATTCCATATTCTGCGGTTGGACCTTGAGTGCTTTGATTTCGGCCAATTGATCCTTGGCCTGCTGATGTTCGGGGTCGATATCCAAAACCTGGGTCCAGAGTCGGATAGCCAGATCCCATTGCTGCTTGGCATAAGCGACGCCGGCCTTGCGTTGGTATTGGGTGGTCAACTCACGTTTGAGGATGGTATAGATCTCGCTTGCCGTGGGGTTGTCGGGGTGCAGAGTCAGACTATGCCGCAATGACCGCAGGGCGGCATTGGAACGATTGATTTTGATCTGCAGCTTGGCCGCTTCGAAGTAGTACCAGGCCGCTTGTGGCGGGGCCGTGTTTTTGAGAACGCCAGCGTAGCCAAGGTAAATATCCGAGGCTTGGCGTTGCTGTTCTACAGAAAACCCTGGACTATCCCGCAGTTTTTCCAAATGGGTTATAGCGGTTGCGTAGTCGTTTTGCGCTAGAGCGGACGCCATCAGGGTGCGGTGGTCAACGGTGGATTTCTTTTCGGCCTCTGATGCATTCTCCATTGATGTGCTAGGGGACGGCACTTTTGCTGGATTGGCCAGGTTTTTACGGATTTGTGCCGCAGTTTCCGTCAAAGGAATCCTGATAATCTTGCCGGCGTTAAGCCGTGAAGGCTTTGAGATGTTGTTGTACTTGGCGAGGGCATAGAAGGCGTACAGATCTCCCAGATAGTCCCGGGCCAGTACCGACAGAGATTCCCCCGGCTGCAGTTCTGTCTCAAAAAAGGCGCTGGGGAAGTACTCCGAGGCCGGGGTGTCAATCTGGCGAATGATCTCACGGGCTTTCTTGCTGTCGGGGTGGTGTAAAAGAAAGGCCGTCAGCTCCCCCCGTGCTTGTTTCTCTTCTCCCTGTTCCAACAATCGCAGGGCATAATAGAAACGTTCTGTTTCCCTTATATCCGGATTGGGTGTGTAGGCGGGCTCAGCCGGTGCATTTAAGTCGACACTGCTGCTGTCCGGTAGCGCCGGCTGTGGCTCATGCGTGATAATGGTGGATCCGCAGGCGACCAGAAGCATCAGTAGACCCAGGCAGAGAATGTATTTGACTGTGTGGTTCATCATCCGATGCTCCCGCTACCCCATTGCCCCATCTAGCAACCTGTCGGACTTAACACTGATCTACTCGGCAACCGCTCCTGCGTTGCTCTACCTCCTGCATCCATGCAGTCGTGCGGGAAAGCCGACTTTGGCCATTTCTCACCCTATTTTTCGTTTAATAGAACCACTATTAGCCTCAAAAGAGTTCGAAAACTGTCTCAAATCGGTCTTCCCCTCGCTACGACCGGTCAAGTCCGACAGACTGTCTAGGACTGTTCCCGCCAGGACTCTTTTCCCGCTGCCCGTTCTCGGCACTCCCGCATCAGTGATACTTTGGTGCCGGCAACACAGCTGTCCCGGCAACCTTCCAAGAGCTGGAAATTCCTCCAAGCGTCATTTGATCAGCTGTGCTGATAATCCTTGATCGGACATCAGGCAGCCAGATGCGGCACGAACTTGGCGCATTAAGCTGCCCCCGAGGCGTTTTAATTCGGATCCTGGCAGCAATGCCCGAACGCGACGTCTGGATGCTGTGAACGATAAGCGCTCGCTTTATGTTCAGTATAAGTACTGACGCAACAAATGGGAAAATCGCAACTATTAACCTGATGGACAAATAGGTTCCATAGTTATTTATCCATCGCCCCTAAAATCTGCCGCAGTTACGTGGAACTGCTTGATTTTCTGGAACTCGCTTACCGTCTTCGACCAATATTGACGCATCCTTACGTCTCCTATTAACCCGCCGTGTTAATATTCTGGCACATGAATATAGACAGTCCAGGCCGGGCAGGCAACGTGGACCTAACACGGGATTAAGGAGTAGATCGATATGAAACTCACTCAACTGGGCAGCAGTGACATCAGGGTGTCACGAGTCTGTTTAGGCAGCATGACCTGGGGCGTACAAAATACCCAGCAAGACGCCAATCGACAGATTGAATACGCCCTCAGCCAGGGTATCAACTTCATTGATACGGCGGAAATGTACGCGATCCCACCGACGGCAGAGACCTACGGAAAAACAGAGACCATCATTGGAAATTGGCTCTGTGAAAACGCTCACCGTCGTGAAGACCTTATTCTCGCGACCAAAATTACCGGCCCCGGTTTACCCTGGGTTCGTAACGGAGGGCCAGTCAACGGAGATGCTGTCGTTGCGGCAGTCGACGCTTCGCTAAAGCGCCTGCAAACCGACTATATCGATCTGTACCAACTGCATTGGCCGAACCGTACCTCGCCTCACTTCGGTAAACACTTCCCTAACCAATTCAAGTTCAGTGAGTTCGATGCCAAGCAAGAAGCAGCACAGATGCTCGATATTCTTCAGGGTTTAGCCACGTGTGTTAAGGCCGGGAAGATCCGTTATTATGGCTTATCGGATGATACTCCCTGGGGCATTAATACCTATCTAAGGCTCAGTGAGCAATACGATCTGCCGCGTATGGTGTCGATTCAAAATGAGTTCAGCCTGCTGCATGCCAAAGACTGGCCGTATCTGATTGAAAACTGTACTCACGAGAGCGTGGCGTACTTACCCTGGTCACCGTTGGCCGGTGGTATGTTAAGCGGCAAATATCTGAATGGAGAGCGGCCGGCGGGTAGTCGTTGGAGCATTACGCAACGCAATGGCCTATTCCGTGATACGCCGTCAGCGAATAGTGCGACAGCAGCCTACGTGGACATTGCTAACTCTTACGGCTATACCCCCAGCCAGTTAGCACTCGCCTGGTGTGATCAAGTGGACGGGGTGACGTCCACGATCATTGGCGCGACTTCTATGGAGCAACTGAAGGAGAACATCAGCGCGTTTTCTATGCCGCTGAGTCAACAAATGCGGTCTGATATCGACAGTGTCTTTAAACGGTATCCGCTACCCTTTTAAGGTCTGATGGTCGCGCCCCAAACCGGAGCGTGCCTGACGCAATTACCTATCCTGGTCGGGTTGAGTGGTATCAGGGGCCGCGCTAGCCAAGCCCGATAACCCCATCGCTAACTCAGGGGACTGTCGGTTACGGCCATTTTGACATCAGGCCCAAAGACGGGATGTCCCCGCGTATCTGACTCCGCCCTGGCTAACCCGCCTGGAAGGTCAGCTGATGGAGGTGTCGTTGTCGGTGGGTTACTGCTTAGCGGGTACCAGATCGAATGCTCCCAAGGAGAATATCTGGCCATTAATTAACAGGTCGATGCGGTGCTTCCCTGGATAGTGCCGACGAGTGCTCATCTCCCGGCACGAGACCTGCTTCTGCAGCCGAACTGTCTGCCCCGGGGCGAAATCCAGGCTGCGCAATTTGAACACCTTTGCCCGCGTGGCGCCGTTGGCTTTAACGTAGTGGATCTGAAAATCTACCTGCAACCGCTGCGGCTTAGCGCTGCTGGACACCAGATCAAAAGCCAGGCGCACGTTCTCACCGATACAAACCCGATGCGGGTTTATCTCAATCTGGCGGATCTCCACCTTGGGTTGGGCGCTGAACCCCAATACCGCCAGTGCCCCTGTCTCACCCCGCTTTACCGCCGAACGCAGGGCATGGCGTATCAACCACTGCCGTTCATCCGATGCGCCTTCAGACCAGCGTGCGGCAGTGGCAAACAACCTGTCAGGGTTGTCTTTGCCGATGTCGTTAAGGTTATTCGCCACGGATCGACGCACGTAGAGTTCCGGGTCATCCTTCAATAGCTCCAACAGTTCAAGAACCGGGCCGGGGTCATATTGAAATAACGCTAGCCGCGACGCCCAGGGTAGGCGGGGACGGGTGCCCTCCGAGACTAAACGGCGCACATGCACATTGTCGTCACCGGCCCACTGGCGCAGCCGAGCCAGCGTCTGCTTGGGGTATTTCTTGATAAAGGCACGGATACTGAACTCGGCGGTGAAACATTGGGTCAGGGCATACTGTGCCTGCATGGATAACTCAAAGTGGTTGATTCCATACTCGGCGACGAACAACACATGGGGCAGGTAACGAAACGACTCCATGCCGGTTAGCTTGGTATCGGTGATCTCCGGGCCCAGCGATGCCAGTAAAATCTCTACCGCCTCGGGGTATTCCGCGGGTAAATGTCGGTGCAGGCAATGGGCGATACGCCACCCGCGCGGGGTCAATTCAAGATCGTCGTAACCGTCGCTCACCTCGCAGAGAAAGGTGTCGGCATCGAAGACAGGGTGCGCCGCCTTGACCCTGTCCGCGATCCAAGTAGGGATGTCACGGCCGAAGCTGTTTTTCAGTGGTTCTGGCATGAGATGACTCGCAATAACAACAAGGAACGGGGAGTACCATCGGGATTGATCAGACCCTATATCAAGTTAGGCTGCTGACCTCCCAAAGCTTAAAACAGCTGTTACATCACAGAGTAGATCCGTGGTGAGAACTGAGGCATTAAGCGATTGTGTATTCGGTTTTTCCGCAGTAGATCAGCGTTAAGTCCGACAGCTTCCTAGAGCAATATTAACAGCAACAGTTGGATGTTGGTGGCTATATGGAGGTCAGCGCCCGAAGCCAGCCAAAGGGGCTGCTGATGAATAGCATTGTCGCCCTATTGCAACGTTATCCCCGATAGATTTATTACCCATTGACACAGGTAGAGCGAACACTCTACCCTACCTGGTAGAACAAACACTCTACCTGAGGCGCATCTCTGATGATCCATGACCAAATAGCATCACGCTTGGAGCAGGCTTTTAGCCAGCATGGATTTGCCGAGCCAAGTGTGGCGGAGCTTAAAACTGCAGCAGGTGTTAGCCTAAGGACTCTGTATCGTCATTTTCCTTCAAAAGAATCGATGGTAATGGG
>JBALTG010000108.1:0-15983 GCA_036964625.1 Motiliproteus sp. | reverse complement strand
ATGCGTTTCATGGGCGGGCTTTGGGCGGGGAGCGGGTTTGTAGTGTAGTTTATCCATCAAAATACCTCCGGATCCTAGGTGTGATAGGGGCTGGTAAGTATAGAAGGGTTTTCTTGGGGTGCCGTGCGGCTGGCATGTCGTTTCCGCAGTGATCTGTCAGTCTCTGTCCTAAACGAAAAAAAGCCACCGATGATGGCAGCTTCTATATTGGATCCTTCACAGCTACTCACCGATTCCTTTCGATGGCACATCCAATGTGTCCTTGTAGCTTGGCGTTGATTCTGAACTAACTATGCTTCTGTGTAACATAGGAAAAACTCCTAGATTGCTGCGGTGTAATATATCACTTTGAACGAGTAGCTCACTAATTGAACGCCAGTCAGTGGATCTGGCCGACAAAAATGGCCTTTAACACAGTTAAAATAAGTAATATCTACTATGAAAGACACGCAAGCATGGGTGACATATGTCATATTAGAATCGCTTGTATGCTCTGCTTTATGGGCGGAAAATCAACATTCACTGATTGAACTTGCAGTCATTTGTCCCGACAAGCTGATTTGTAACGATGAGGGCTGGCGAAGTGTATTTCTGTTGTATCAGTTAATTTTCGAAAGAGGGTTGATCATGGGACGGGAATATTTTTTAGCCGAAACCTTGTGCGCTGCCGATAAAGCCGTAGCAGTATTACATCAACAGTTACATATTAACGATAAATATATTCACATTGTTAGCAATGACTCTGAGGGCCTTAAGCAACACCATTTGCACGCTGCAAATCTTATTCACAAGAGTGACTTAGTTCGAGGTGCAGAGCTAGGCGTAATGGTTGGATTAGTCGCAAGCCTCTTTTTTTTCTGTCTCGCCGCCTACGCTGCACCTTTTTTGGGGATGACCGCTTCACTTAAGAGCTTTGTTATTTTTTCTGCGGCCCTCGGTCCTCTGTTTGTAGGCGGTACAGTGGGCACGTTAATCGGTTTGTGCAAAGAAAACTACAAGATTAATCCTTTCCATTTAGATCTTGAGCTGGGTCACCATCTAATACTGGTCGATTCAGATCAGCTGGACCCTATCAAACGAGCCCTTGTTAGTTGCCCAGTAATAGATAAGGGAGAAGGAAGTACGCTGATACTGCCTTTTGAGGAACAAGCTACAGCTAATAATATTGCTCATTTCCAAACAGCAGCTTAAAGCAGACCTGTTTCCGATGGAGATAGGCAGACCGACGTGGCTAGGCGTGACAATTGTCGGCTTAGTGCCGACTTTGATGAGTGAACTTGGTGGAACCTTGCCTATCCGGTTGATTGCCAATCATGCTGTCGGGTGTGTCCACTCACCACTGTAGAGCGCCTTGTAAGTGGGAGCTGAAGCATGTGACACAAGGCCCAGGGCAGAGTTGAATGCCGTCATTGGATAGAAACGCCGGTTGAACCGGAACACAAATTCGTTGAGGTAGGCTTGTAGATGTTGATGACTAACTCCGTGATGCGTTCCGAGCAACCAGGTCTTGAGGTTCGAGAAAGCGATATGGATCATCGGCAGGTGCGCATCGGTTTTCTCGGGGTCGCCATCAAGCACCATAGGCTCGTGCGAGTAACCCAAGGCGGCCAACTCATCGTAGGCCTGCAACCATCGGTGCGTACAACAGCGCCCTTTGCCACATTCTCTTGCACGAATCCCGTGAGAGTTTTGGCGCCACGGTTTGGCACAAGGCGCAATCGCAATCTTCCTGCATAGACGGCTCTCTTGGGCTTTTCGCCATTAGCGCCAGCCAGCCGTGGGCGTACCTCGATGGCTCCAGCGACCGTCGCCTTATGGTGGACACCACGGCCCTCGCCCTTTGTGCGGCCGCCCACAAGTGTCTCATCCACTTCGACCGGATACTGGGATCCAATAGCGTCGCGTTCCGGCCGTACCATGCCAGCGCGGAGCTTGTGGAGAATTTGGAACGCTGTCTCATAGCGCCGCAGCCCAAGCTGCCGCTGAAATTGCACCGCAGACTGGCCGGGCGTCTGTGTCGTCACAAGGTAAGCGCCCCAGAACCATGTAGACAACGGCGTGTGACTATCTTGCATGACCGTGCCAGCCATGAGCGAGATATTGGCTTGGCAGGCGCGGCACCGCAAGACGACCGACCTTCGCTTGGCGAATCGGTACGGTTCACCGATGCTTCCGCATTTCATACACGTAAACCCGTGTGGCCACCGCAGGTGTTCAAGGTATCTTGCGCAGGCCGCGTCATCGGGAAAGACCCGCTGAAATTCTGGGAGCGTCGTCGGGAAGCCGCGGGGGTCCATACAGGCAATTTAGCTGCGAATCACCACTTTGGCAATCAACTGGATAGGCAGGGTTGTAAGCAGCATCCACTCCAAAGTTAATGATCCAAAGCGATCGGCGTGCACCAGAATAATCGAAGTGACTGGCAAAACTATTTTGATACCTGACGTAGATAGCAGTGGCGAAGTGGTTGAACTCTGTGTGCCGCTGGGCGATAGCATGACCGCCGGTGACTCCCTGCTGGTGGTTGCGTCAGACAAGGCTGCCGTGGAGCTGCCGACACCAAAAGTGATTTTGTGGGAGTCTTGCACACAGCTGCCCCTTTGCCAGTCCTGCGATCATCGGTAGATCAATGGCGCAGATGCCGGTCGTTTTATGGCCTTCGTACACTCGGCGCTGGTCGATATCAGGCGAACCCTGTTATGAAGGATAGGCGTAGCTGCAGACCACTACTGTTAAGTGTTCTGCCGCCTATGAATGGCCATGAAGTCCCTGGAATAGGACCTCATGCAGCGGCTCGGCTACGGCTTTGTTGAGGTCCGCTTAGCGGAAAAATGCAAGGATGGATTGGACGAATCCAATCCCCTCAGCGAGGTCCGTAAAGGGCGCAGAAGCATAAATTTGGAAAGACGGACCTGTTTGTTAGGACGCGTCGTCATAGATCACAGCTTTCAACAGCAGCTAGGTTTCGGGAAAAGCTGGAAAAGGCTAACCGGTGGCAGAGTCTGAACATCCACCTGGCCCAGTATGTTGGACGCCTCATACAGGGCAGGCTCATGCCGTTCTGTATTAACCGGCTTGCACTGGTATGACGCACCCCGTAGATTGTCAGACAGATATTTTCCGGTTGAGGCTATGGACAGGCAACAGAGCATAAATCATCGGCTTTACGGTATTGATAAGCAGCTAGCGGAGTTAGACGTAGAGCGTGCGCGGCTTCTCGATGAACGTAAGAACATACTAGAAGCACACAATCGGCAGCCGGTTCTCGAAGAGTTTACGCCGGATCAAAAAATACAGCTGTTTGGCTCGTTATTTCGTGGAAGAACCGATCTGTTTGCTTGCCGTTGGGAAAACCAGTCGGGCCGCTCTGGATACTCTGTTGCCTGCCATAATGAATGGAAACGTGGCGTCTGTAACAAGCCCCGGGTGAAGTGCAGCGAATGTCGACATCGCTCCAACATCCCCATGGATAAATCTGTCATTCATGGCCACTTAACCGGTAAGGTGACCGCAGGGGTCTACCCACTGCTTCATGGTGATCTGTGCTGGTTTTTAGCAGCAGATTTCGATAAGTCAGATTGGAAAGACTCCGTCGCTGCTTATAGAGAAGCCTGCACCGATGCGGGAATTGATTGTGCGGTCGAAATATCCCGCTCAGGTAATGGTGCTCATGCCTGGATCTTCTTTGATGCCCCCGTGGCTGCGATACAGGCTCGCTCCTTAGGCTTTGCACTCATGGACAAGGCTATGGAGCGTTACCCCAAGCTGGGTTTCGATTCCTATGATCGACTGTTTCCAAATCAGGACACGATGCCTGCTGGCGGCTTCGGGAATCTGATTGCTCTACCTTTGCAATACGAGCCGCGAGCACGGGGTTCGTCACTGTTTGTTGACTATGATTTCACGCCCCTCGCTGACCAGTGGAGCTATTTGTCAGACCTGAAACGTTTGCCTGCGGCTGAGCTGGGACAACGGGTCGTAAATCTAGGCTACACCGTGCAACAACCGAGTGCACTCGAATTAGAAGGTGAGCAACCTTGGGAGAATAATCTACCTATTTCGGAGTGCCTGATCTCGGGTTGCCCCGCGCAAATAACCTTAGTTGTCGCTAATCAGGTCTTCATTCCTATTTCAGCGTTGCCCTCCCAGCTTGTAGCGAGACTCAAACGCCTAGCCACATTCTCCAACCCTGTGTTCTTTAAAACCCAAGCGTTAAGGTTTTCCACGCAGGGCACTCCCCGACATATCTGCTGTGCTCGAATTGAGAAAGATTACCTCTGCTTGCCCAGGGGGTGCCGTGACGAGGCCGAACAGATGCTGCAAAAGCAGGGAATAGAAGTTCTTTTTCAGGACCACAGGTGTTCTGGTGAGAAACTTTCAGGAATCACTTTTCAAGGTGAATTGCGGGCTGATCAACGCAGAGCGGTTAAAGCGATACTGCAGAATGACACTGGCATTCTCCACGCGCCAACCGCATTCGGTAAAACAGTCACCGCCATCGAAGTTATTACTAAGCGCCAAGTCAATACGTTGATTTTGGTCCATAGCAAGGAACTCGTCACGCAGTGGCAGGAGCGCCTACAGAGCTTTATTCACGGAGCTAAAATAGGCGTCATTTATGGCGGAAAGAGAAAACCAAGCGGTGATATAGATGTTGCTACTTATCAGAGCCTGCTCAACAAAAACGACAATACGGTACGACCAGAAGTATTCTGCTACGGCCAGGTTATTGTGGATGAGTGCCACCACCTGTCCGCGCCGCGTTACCAGATGCTCCTGAGCGAGATCAAACCAAAGTATGTCCTGGGTTTGACGGCCACACCGCAACGTCAGGATGGCCACCAGCCGATCATATTCATGCAGGCCGGGCCGCTACGGCACAAGGCGGCACCGCCAAAAGAGCAATGTTTTTCTCAGCAAGTCGTTTGTTGCAGACTAGATGACAGGCCTCCAAAGGAGCTGCTGAATCCAGACGTAAGACCTCATATCGCAGATCTATTTCGATGGCTGGTAGATAATCCTGATCGGAATCGTCGGATAATCAACGATGTGCTTTCTGCTATTAAGGACGATCGTCATATTCTCATCCTCACTGAGCGTAGAGCCCATGCGGAAATACTGACACAACTGTTGAAAGAAAGAGATGTTACCGCCGCCGTGCTGACCGGCGGGATGAAAGCTAAGCAGAAAAGAGACTCGAAGGCCCTTCTTTCCAAGGCGAAAGTTGTGATTGCGACCGGTAAGTACGTCGGGGAGGGCTTTGATCTGCCTCGACTGGACACCCTTTATCTAGCTCTTCCAATATCCTGGAAGGGCACTCTGGCACAGTATGCTGGACGGATACACAGGACCGTTCAAGGGAAGACCATGGTTCGCATCTACGATTATATCGACACCGGACACCCCATGTTGGAACGGATGTTTTATCGCAGAAGCAAGGCTTACCGGGCGATGGGGTATGACCTGATAGATTCAGCAGAAAGGTCTCGGCAGTATGCACTGATCTGATACGTTCTGCGACAAGTCGTCGAGTACACCCAGCGCCCTGTAGGTCGGATTTCAACCCGACGCATGCAGCGCTCTTGTTGGAATGAATTCCGACCCACGCATGAATATTGGATTTTGTAGGTCGGCGCATCCCGTTCCCGACAGGATTGCCACACTTCCCACGTCCCTGTGGGTAGGCGCATCCCGTTCCCGACAGGATTGCCACACTTCCCACGTCCCTGTGGGTCGGGTTTCAATGTGCTAGGGGAGTTACGCATAAGGCCAAAACAAGCAGAAACCTCTGAGCAGAAACCCCTGGTGCCATAAGGCGTCCCGCGGGTTTAATGACACTTGTTCGCACCTTCCTTAGCGCGAACGATTGGCGCTGCTCAGAGGATGGGGGAAAAGGGCTGATTTTGTAGAACGGAAGAGCCCTTAGAACGGGATGTCATCATCGAAGTCATTAAGGTTTGCAGGAACGTCTTTATCGAAAACCGGCGGCTGATTGGCTTCGGTATTAACCGCGTTTCCGGTGTCTATTTTCCAACCCTGAAGATTGTTGAAATAGCGGCCGTTGTATTCGCGACCGCGAATATCGAAGGTTACAGTGACTTCTTGGCCCAGCTGAAGGGCATTGAGCAAGCTCACCTTATCCTGAACAAATTCTAGATTAATTTCCTGCGGATACTTGCCGTCCTCGACAGTTACCACCATTTCGCGCTTAGTAAATCCACTGCCGAACGTCTGCTCATCTTGAATTAATTTAACTTTACCGGTCAACTCGTAAGCCATTACCTATACCCTTTATTAGATGATCTCTTGCTCCGGCTAATTTAATCAGAGTAGGAGCAGGATTACCTCTCATTTTCTCTAAGGAACCTGCGAACAAGCCCGCAGAGACACATTGGACTGAATCGCAGGTTCCCTAGCAGACTCAGAACGGGTTCAGGAGGCTGACATGACGCTAGCTCCCCAGAGCATCCACGGGTGCTAATCTAAGACTTTCACCTACGGACAACCGAACATTCTATGTGGATAATTGCATCATCTGAGGTATACGGAGTGAGCTGTGAACAGTCATAAAAGGGAAATCATTGCGTCAGATCTTGAGCATGATCGCACGGTAGTTTTTGAGTTGCTGAGCCAATGTCCTCACCAGAAACAACAGTGTCCTCTTCAAGAGCAAAGGACGCTCCCAGTGGAGGAGAATTTTGACTGGATTTCGTCTTTAGGCAGAGGTCAGCTGGATGAAATCTACCGATCGCACCATAACTGCCTGGAAAATCAAAGGACTGAGCGTCTCTGCGGGTAGTAAACATATCGCCGTATCAGTTTAGATACGGCCGCATCTACGGGGCTTATTGGTAGGTTGCTTCGGTGTGATGGTGTACCTTAAATGCGATATCGCACTGCGGTAATATAGGCATTATTCCTATTTTTATCGTTTGCTCGCTGGCTTAGAATCGTTGCCACGCTACACGGACACATTGGATGTGCCACCAAATGGAGTTGGTGGGTAGCTGTGAAGGATTCATCTAAAAAGCTGCCCTAATCGGTGGCTTTTTTGCTCTCTGCCTGGGCAACTCTCGCTTGTCGTCACAATTTCTTTGCTTCTTCCTCGCTCGGTTAGCGTGGATCATCCGTCATTCATCCGCTCAACCCCAAACTTTATGAGCCAGCTATAGCAACGGCCCTGCGTCGTAACGCATCGCGTATCAATGGGCTTGATGGTGCAATAAATTTGAAGATGAGGGCTTTAGAGGGCATATTTGCCCACGGGCAGACTTTCCGTTGCAAGGCTCGTTGAAAACTCAGATTCAACGGCTGAGCATTCTGAGTTAACTCAGCTGACGCTGTAGGAGTAATTATGATGCGAGTAGCGCTATTAATGATTTTGAGTTCGTATGCACTGTTACTTCAGGCTGCACCACCTCCAGGGCATCCAAGTACCGGTCAGGCAGCAGAATTGATGGGGATCGAAAAGCCGGTAGTGTTCAGTTTCGAGGGGAGAGTGTTGCAAGCGATTGATAGCAACAACTACACCTTTATAGAGGTTCAGGCGGCTAATCAGTCGGTTCTTTGGGTCGCCGCGCCCAAGCTCAAGCTTCAGCCGGGCCAACTGATCAGTTTCCCGCAGGGGAGGTTGATGCGTAATTTCTATAGTAAAAAACATCAGCGGACATTCGAGCAGATCTGGTTTGTATCACAGGTGATACCGCAACGTTAATGGCCCTTTTGGGTGCCCGCGTTCGATTCGCTTGGACCCGCTCATCCATCATCCACCCGCACAACCCAATCCTTAAGTGAGTCACATGGCTTAAAGAGGGCGCTTTGGTAGCCCAAATGCCATTATCCTGGACGCGAACATGAAACGGAACATTCTCCTGGCTCTTCTTTTCATCGCTACCGTTGTCGGTATTACCGCCACTCATACCAATCCTCTGGGCAGCCTGAACCCAGGCATGGGTAAAACGATCATCGACAGCCATGTGCATGTGGCAGGTTTGGGGTACGGAGGCAGTGGCAGTTTCGTCAATGATGAGATGCGTAACAATATTCGCTTTCCGTTTTATCTGTGGGCCATGGGCGTCTCAGAAGATGAGCTAGCGCAGCACGGCGATCGTATCCTGTTTGACAAAATCAGCAGCGGCATTGCTGCCTCAAAGACCGTGGATCAGGCGGTTGTTCTCGCTATGGATGGATACGTTGATAGCGAGGGTCAGTTGGACCGATCCAAGACCCAGATTTTCGTCCCAAATGAGTTCGTAGCCAAGGAGGTGAAGCGTTTTGATAATCTGCTCTTTGGTGCCAGCATTAACCCCAATCGAAAAGATGCAATCGAGCGCCTGGGTAAAGCAGATGCGGAGGGCGCGGTTCTGGTCAAATGGTTGCCGTCGATTATGAACATTGATCCAGCGGACCCGAGGCACATCCCTTTCTATCAGGAGATGGCTCGGCTGGGGATTCCCTTGCTCACCCACACCGGTATGGAGAAGTCTTTTGCCGATGCCCGCGATGATCTGGCCGATCCACTACGTCTAAAGTTACCTTTGGAGCAAGGCGTCGTCGTGATCGCCGCCCATATTGCCACCACCGGAGTGTCCGAGGGACAGGACAATTTTGAACGTATCCTGCCGATGCTCAGGACTTACCCGAACCTGTATGTGGACATCTCGAGTCTTACCCAGGTCAACAAATTAGGGTACCTCAAGCGAGCGATGGCAGAGCAGGGGCTGATGCAAAAGATGATCTACGGAACTGACTGGCCGTTGCAGTTTTTCCCGTTGATCTCGCCCTGGTATCACCTGGCCAACATCAGTCTCGAGGACGCTTGGCAGGTAAGCGGTATCCGTAACCCGTGGGATCGAGACGTTGCGTTGAAGAGCGCTTACGGGTTACCCGATGAGGTTTTTAGTCGCACCGCAGTGTTGTTGAAATAACCGTGGATAAACTGACAGTGTGAGGACCGGCGTGGGTAATCAGGTGGACGGTTAAAGCCGAGAATCGCTGGGTAAGTATCCTTCAACCACTAGGAGGCTGTCCGAGAATAGGCCAACCTACTGCGAAATGCTCATTTCGGCCAGATTACACGCTCATTTTTGTCAAATAGAACCACTATTCTTCGCAAATGACCGAATAATCTGACTCAAAATGAGCCTCTCTCGCTACGATCGCTATTCTCGGACAACCTCCTAGCGGTGTTCGCTTTAACCCGGCGGGTTAATAGGATTAATTGCGCATTACCAGGTTGCCATCAGGTTAATAGTTTCTGCTCTATGAGGACAAACATGCCCCCACTGTTCGACAGCTGGCCCGACCCCTACGAGCGCTGGTTTCAAACCCCTATCGGGGTATTGGTCAAAACCGTCGAGCTTGAATTGTTGCTCCGGCAGGTCCGGCCCCATGCGGGTGAACATATCTTGGACGCGGGTTGCGGCAGCGGTATCTTTACCGCCCCTCTGGTCGAGCGCGGCGCCCGGATCACCGGCCTGGATCTGTCGTTGCCGATGCTGGACCGAGCCCGGTCGCGGCTTCGTGATGAGATGTTCGTCGCCGCCGATATGGGCGCGCTGCCTTTCGCCGATGCAACCTTCGACAAAACAGTCTCCATTACCGCTCTGGAGTTTATCGAAAACGGCCAAAAAGCCCTGGCGGAGCTGTTTCGGGTCACCCGTCCCGGCGGTCGGGTGATTGTGGCTACCCTGAACAGCCGAAGTCCCTGGGCTGCACGCCGTCAGGCCAGAGCAGAACAAGACGAGGCTTCGGTGTTCAATCAGGCTTGGTTCCGTAGCCCTGAAGAGTTGCTGGCCTTGGCACCAGTGCCGGGGTCGACTCAGAGCGCGGTGCATTTTGACAAGGACTGCGATCCCTCTGAGGCCCTGGATATCGAACGCCGGGGCCGGGTGGCGGGGCGGGATGATGGCGCGTTTCTGGTCGGTTGCTGGCGTAAGCCCTAACTCATTTAGCCCCGCCACGGACGATGCCGCGTTGCGGGTTGAAGGCCAGAACCGCCAGTGCTGCGAATGCGACGGTGGCGCCGCCCACGATAGCCAACGCGGCGGGATTAAGCTGGCCGTAGAGGGCGAAGCGGATCAGCTCGACGCAGTGGGTGAAGGGGTTGTAACTGCACAGAAAGTACAGCAGTTCGCCTGCCTCCTGCATCTTCCACAGCGGATACAGCGCCGAGGAGATGAAGAACATCGGGAAGATGACGAAGTTCATCACCCCGGCGAAGTTCTCCAGCTGTTTGATAAAACTGGAGATGAACAACCCCAGCGCACCCAGCAGCAACGCGCACAGCAGCAGCGCCGGTAATAACCACAGATAGCCGATCGCGGGCGGTTCGACGCCGAACCACCAGGCCACCGCCAGAAAGGCGTACACCTGCGGCAGCGATACCAGCGCGCTGGCCAGCAGTTTGCACAGCAGCAGGTAACTGCGCGGCAACGGACTCATCAGCAGTACCCGCATACCGCCCATTTCACGATCATAAACCATCGACAGCGAACTTTGCATGGCGTTAAACAGCAGCACCATGGCGATCAGCCCCGGGGCGATATAGACCTCGTAGGTGATATAGGTATCGTAGGGTTCGATGATCGAGATCCCCAGCGCGGCGCGAAAGCCCGCCGCGAATACCGCCAACCACACCAGCGGCCGAACCAGGGCGCTGAAGAAGCGGCTGCGTTGATGAACGAAACGGAGCAGCTCGCGGTACAGAATGCCCACGAAGGCATGGCCATAGGCACGTGGATTCATAAGCCCCGCTCCTGTGATGACCGTTGTGGAGACTGTTGTGGAGACTGTTGTGGAGAGTGCTGTGGAGAGTGCTGTGGAGAGTGTTGCAGTGACTCGTTGGCGGTAACACCGGGGTTGCCATCGGTCGCGGTCAGGCTCTCGAAGGCATCGACCAGACGGCTCTGACCGCTTTGCCTACAGATCTCGGCGGCGCTGGCAGCGGCTAAAATCTGGCCGCGATGGAGCAGGGTGACGGCATCTTGCGGCTGGATCTCTTCGATCAGGTGGGTGGCCCAGAGCACACAGACCCCCTTGTCACGGCACAGGGCGCGGATATGGCGGTTGATATCGCTGCGGGCGCGGCTGTCGAGGCCGACGCTGGCCTCGTCGAGCAGCAGCAGCTGGGGCTGATGCAGCAGCGCCCGGGCGATCTCGACCCGGCGCCGGTGGCCGCCGTTGAGCTGGCGCACCTTGCTGCGACGCTGGGCGCTTAGCTCGACCCGCTCCAGCTCGGTGGTGATGCGTTGGCGCCGGGTGGGCCGGTCAATGCCGTGCAGGCAGGCGTGGTAATTGAGGTTGTCCTCGACGCTCAGGTCCAGATCCAGGGTGCTTTGCTGGAACACCATGCCGATCTGTTGCAGCACCTGGGAGGGCGCACGTTGCAGGCTGGTGCCGTTGAGGCGGATATCGCCCTGTTGGATCCGCAGCAGGCGGCTGATCAGTGCGAACAGGGTGCTCTTACCCGCGCCATTGGGACCGAGCAGGGCGTGAAAACGACCGGCATGGAGGCGAAAATCGATCCCCTTCAGCGCTTCAAAGCGGCCGTAGTCAAAGCGTAGCGCTTCAACCTCCAGCAGTGCGGGTGCGGGTGCGGGCGAGGTGGCTAGGATGGCATTCATGGCTTGACGGCCACGCCCCAAGGGTAGCGCCCGACCTTTATCGATTTGGTGACCTTGAGGCGTTCGACGTCGATCACCGAGACGTCACCGCTGATGCCGTTGGTGGACAGCAGCAATTTCTGATCGGGGCTGAACGCCATATGCCAGACGCGGCGGCCGACCAGCAGGTAGTCGAGCACCTCAAAGCTCTGCGCATCGACCACGGCGATATGGTTGGCCGGACCCAATGCGACAAAGGCGTAGCGGCCGTCGTCGGTCAGTTTGACCCCCACCGGCTGGACCTTGTCGGGGTGAATGCCGCGGATTTTAAACGTCAGCGTGTGGATGACTTCGCGGCTGGCGACATCGAGCACCGCGACGTTGCCGCCGATCTCGGAACTGGCCCAGAAGCGGTTGCCGTCCCGGGTGAATTCGACATGCCGCGGCCGTTGCCCGACTCGGGTGTTATGCACGATCTGGTGGGATCGGGTATCGATCCAATGCAGCATGCTGGTGGTTTCTGAGGTGTTGATGGCCAGGTTGCCGTCGGGGCTGATCGCCATCCCTTCGGGCTCCACGCCGACCTCAATCTGCGCCAGCACGGTGCGGCTGTTGATGTCCACCACCGTCACCAGGGCATCTTCCTCGTTGGAGATATAGAGCCGGCTGTCGTCGGGATGCAGCGAGAACTGCTCAGGGTCTTCGCCCGACGGTAGCTCGTCGATGATCTGGTGGCTACGGGTGTCGAGCACCTGCACCCGGTCATCGTCACTGGCGCAGATGTACAGGCGTGAGAAATCGCTGTTGAAGGTGATGCCGCGCGGGCGCTGGCCGACCGGGATAGTCTTGATCACTTCCAGGGTGTTCAGATCGATCAGCGACAGGCTGTTGTCCTTCTCGTTGGAGACGTAGGCGGTTGAGGCCAGCGTGGCCGTGCTAACAACACTGAAAGCGGCCAAAGCGATTGCGCTGATCAGCGCTCGGCGTTTAAAAGGGTTCATTTGACGGCTCCTGTGATGAGGTTCTGGCACTGGCTTTCGGCGCGGTCAAAGCCCAGTGTGTCGAGTTCGGTGCGGGGATGCAGAAACCCCTCTTGCGGGGATTGCGACACCAGCGCACGCGGATGCACCAGCGCGATCGGCTGGCGCAATTGACCGTTCCAGGGCCGGTAGCTGAGCTTACGACCTTTGAATCCAGCCAACTGGAACAGCTCGCTGAGCAGATGTTGGCGCAATGGCTTGGCCGCATTTAGATTGAGTGCGGAGACCGCTTCGCCAATGCTACGGGCGGCGGCCCAACCGGCGTAGTCGACACTGTTCATCCAGCGTCCTGCCAGGCGTTGAAAGCGGTTCTGCAGTTGCGCGGCCCCCCACTGTTCGATCACCCGGTGCCAGGCGACTGGGGTTAGCCCCTGAGTGCCGACAACCGGCCGAGGTAGCCAGCTGTTGTAGAGCAGGAATTCTCCGAAATCGCCCAGCTCGTCGGCGACCACCAGCACGTCATAGTCGGGCCCTTGGGTAAAGAGCGGCACTTCGCGCTGGGCGCTGCGACGCAGATCGGTATTAAAACTCCAGGTTTTGGTCGCCAGGACGCGGCCACCGAAACGTTTGGCCGAGCGCTGCAAGGATGCGCTGTAGGCCAGATCATTGGGCCGCTGGCCCTGCACCAATAACCAGTTTTTGAGTTTCTTGCTGAGCAGCCACTGCCCCAGCGCATCGGTCAGCATGGCGCGGCTGGGCAGGGTGTGAAGGATGTTGCTCTGGCACTGTTGTGAGCGTAGCGCATTGTCCGCCGCGCCGATATTAAACAGCAGGATCTCATCGGATGAGAACTGATTGCTTAGCTGCAACAGTGCCTCGGCGGGCAGGTTGACGATTAGCAGCTGCACACCCTCACGCTGCCATTGCCGCGCCTGATCGAGTAATGGCTGCAGTTGATCGCTGCGCTGCTCCAGAAGCTGGTAGTCATGACCGAGAAAACGCCCCCCGGCATTGTTGTCCCGCAGTCCCAGTCGGGTCCCTTGCAGGCCGCTGTCTTCAGGCTCTGGGAGGACGTTGGAGAGCACCGGGGGTCGCGGCTGAAGCAGTTCCAGATAACCGATTTTGATGGTCAGCAGCGTGTTTGTTGCTGCCGGAGCGGTCGTCGCAGCTGTCGTTGCTACAACACTGCTCAGCAGCGCGAGTGCGAGTGCTACTAGGGTGAGTCGTCGGTTGGTGCCACCGCAAACGAACATCCGCAGTCCTCCTCAGAGTTATTGTTATAGGGGCAATTTAAGTCGCCTTGAGGCTTGGTTAAATATGTAAAAAGTACCGTTAAGTTACTCCTCTAGTACTGCTCTGGTACTGCTCTGGTACTGCTCTGGTACTGCTTTAGGTGCGGCTATATGGCTGGCTGGAGCCTTGGGATAAATCCTGAGCCGTTGCCGCTATGACACTTGCGGGCCGATTCTGTAGGGTGCTTCTGGGGTGCTTAGGCAGTGCTTTGGGATTGTTAGGGTGCTTAGAGGGGAGCGTTAGGGCGCGACTTGCTACCAATCGACTTAGTACCAAGGAACTATTCGGCGGGCACCAAAGTGCTCTGGGGAGATGGCTCTGAGGCTTTTACTATTGCGTCAGTGAAGTTTTTCATATTAATAAAAACAATTAGGTGAATGTGATGAAGAAACGTGTATCTGCCTCCGTCGGTATGCTGGCTGCCGCGGCTTTAGCGCTAGCGGGTCAGGTTTGGGCGCACGGGGATGTGACGCCGCAGAGTGTCGACACGGCGGGGTTGGATCCTTTGGGCGAAGAGTGGCTGGAGGAAAATCCCTATCGGGGTAATGAGCTGGCGATCCAGATTGGTGAGTCGGCCTACACTCAAAACTGTGCCCGTTGTCATGGCTTGCAGGCGATCTCGGGTGGTATCGCTCCGGATCTGCGTGAGCTGGAAACCGGTCTCGAAGGTGACGAGTGGTTCGCGTACAGGGTGGTCAATGGCGCGGTTCGCAACGGCGTACCCTATATGCCGAAGATGGCGGATTTCCTGAGTCAGGAAGCACTCTGGTCGATCCGTTCCTGGTTAGAAACCCGACCTGCGGATTAACCTATGTTGAACTCTTACGGTCACAATGCAATGCGTACCCATTGCCGCACCGTGCAATTACTGGTTGTTATGCTGGTGTGCTTGTTGAGCAGTCTGGTCCAGGCGCGCAGCTACGATGATCTGATGGCTGATGGCACTATCCTGATCGGGGTGTACCGTGATTTCCCCCCCTATTCCTATGAAGAGCAGGGCCAGGCCAAAGGGCTGGATGTTGAGTTGGCGCAGGCGATCGCTGCCGGACTTGGCTTGACGCTGGAGCTGTATTGGATGATCGCCGATGAAAATCTCGACGATGATCTGCGCAACCATGTTTGGAAAGGCCACTATCTGGCCCGTGACGAACGGGGGCCGATGCTCAAGCGAAACGTTGCCGATGTGATGTTACGGGTGCCTTACGACCGTGACTTTGCCTATAAGATCGATCCCGATGGCCGGGTGATCAACGATCTGGTGCACTTTTTTGCTCCCTATCAGCGCGAACGCTGGGCCCTGACTTATGACAGTGAGCAACTCGAGCCGTTCGAGAATCTGGCGATCTTTCAATACGATAAAGTAGGGGTCGAGATCGACAGTCTGCCTGATTTTTACCTCAGTGGCGCCTTCCGCGGGCGGCTGCTGGGCAACGTCAAACACTTCGGCAGCACCCAGCAAGCGCTGCAGGCGATCGACGCCAAAGCGGTCTCCGCGGTGATGGGGATGCAGTCGCAGCTGCAGTGGGGGCTGCCGCGCCTAGCGCGATCCGAGCAGATGCTGGTGGCCGATGTGCCGTTTCCCAACCTGGTTAAGCGCAGTTGGGATGTCGGTATGGCGGTCAAGGATAGCCACCGTCAGCTGGCTTATGCGGTAGAGGATATTGTCGATGGCATGGTCAAGTCCGGTCAGTTTGCCAAGCTCTATCAGGGCTACGGCGTTGTATACAGCAAACCGGATCGGTATCGGTTAGACGCGCTCGACTGAGCCCCCTAAAGCCCAGCCTACAAAAGAAGCAGGCTGGGGTTGTTGGTTTATGTGGGTCGGAATTCATTCCGACAGAACCCTCAGGCGGCTGCCCATGTAGGGCTGAAACACCAGCCTCGCTATGCATGCATGGATTGGTCTTTAAACCGACCAAGGTGCTACCTATGTCGGGTTAAAACCCGACCCACAAGGATAATGAAATGGACCCACCCCTTTCTGGAGCGGCTTCTGTGAGCCAAGATGGATGTGTGAACAACGCATCTATAAAGGGGTGAGTCATCATGAATATTAGCGTAATTGGGTTGGATATCGCAAAATCGGTTTTTCATCTGTTTGCCGTCA
>JBALTG010000107.1:0-16149 GCA_036964625.1 Motiliproteus sp. | reverse complement strand
CTATTTGACAAAAATGAGCGTGTAATCTGGCCGAAATGAGCATTTCGCAGTAGGTCAGTCTGTTCTCGGTCAGCCTCCTAGGAGGCTGACCCCTAACTCAACACCTCGAGGCGCTGCCGGTGTGCAACCACCAGCGTCTCGAACTCTTCGGCCCGGATCGGCCGACTGAACAGAAACCCCTGCATCGAGTTGCAGCGCTCATTCTCCAAAAACTGGCGTTGCTCAAGCGTTTCCACCCCTTCAGCCACCACATACAGCTCCAACGTTTCCGCCAAGGCGATGATGGCACGCGAGATCGCCATATCCTTTTTATCGCCGGGAATATCCTTGACGAAGGAGCGGTCGATTTTAAGGGTGTCGATCGGGAACTGTTTCAAATAAGAGAGCGAGGAGTAGCCGGTCCCAAAGTCGTCTAAGGCCACCCGGATACCCAGCTGTTTCAAGTCCCTGATAACGGCCAGGGCTTGCTCCGGATCAGCCATCAGCATCGACTCGGTCAGTTCGCATTCCAGCAACTCCGGCGCCAGGCCCGCACTGCGGAGTCCCTGCTTGATCATCTGCGCTAACTGCTCATCGTTAAACTGCTTGGCCGACAGATTGACCGCAATTCTCAGCGCTGTGCCGCAGCGGTCATTGATTTCACGGGTTGTCAGGCACGCCTGCTGCATCGCCCAGGCACCAATCTGAATAATCAGACCGCTATCTTCTGCAGCCGGAATAAAGTCATTGGGTGGCACCAGCCCACGCTCGGGATGAAGCCAACGAATGAGCGCCTCTGAGCCGGTGATATCACCACTCAGCAGATCGACCTTGGCCTGGTAATACAGCACAAATTCATTGCGCTCGACCGCATTGCGAAGCTCTAGCTCCAGGGCGAGCTGATCCTGAGCACGCTCGTTGAGCTGGGGTGTATAGAAACGAAAGCTATTGCGCAGCTCCATCGCTTTGTACTGCGCCGCCTCTGCGTTGCGCAACAGTTCACTGGCACCGGCCCCATCCTCAGGGTAGACCGCAATACCGATGGAGCAGGTCAGTGACAGCGCCTGAGAGCCGCTATCCTGAGGGGCTGAAACCGCCTTCATCAACTGCCGGATAATTGGTGCAACATCCGCCACCTCGTGCAGGTCATGGAGCACGATCGCAAAATCATCCGCACCCAGCCGCGCCACCGTATCCCCCTGGCGCACCTCCTGACTAATACGCGCGGCCACCGTTCGCAGCACCTCGTCGGTAGCACTAACGCCAATACTCTGGTTGAGCATCTTAAAACGATCCAGGTCCAGCATCACCAACGCCGTGAGCCGGCCACTACGATCCGCATGAATCAGCGACTGCTGTAGCCGATCTCGCAGCAGATTTTTATTTGCCAACCCGGTCAGGGCATCATAATTAGAGAGTTTCTCCAACTGCTGCTGGTAATTTTTGCTCTCAGTTATATCATTGAAAGTACTTATATAATGCGTAGCTTTACCCTGTTCGTCACGCACCGGCGCCATCGACAGATCATTCCAAAACATGCTGCCGCTACGGTGGTAATTACGCAACACGACTGCGGCGCTACTCTGCTCATGCAGTGCCCGCCTTAACTTCTCCAGCTCCGGCTGTTGCCGATCTTGCGCCACTAAAAACCGGCCGTTTTGTCCGACCGCATCCTGGCTGCGATAACCGGTGATCCGCTCGAAAGCAGGATTCACATACACGAAGGGATTATCGTCCAGGCCCAAATCGGAGATGGCGATGCCGTTGTTGGCCGATTCGATCGCCCGCATCATCAACTGCAACTGTTTCTCTAATGCCAAACGATCGGTAATATCGATCAGCGTACCCACAACACAGGCCTTGCCCTCAAATTCAGCAACGCTGCCAAACACCTCTAGTTGAATTCTGGAACCCTCGGCATGCAGCCCGGTAAACTCATAACCCAGGCTCGTGATCTCGCCTTCAAAGCGCAGCCTTAGATTTTCTGCCACCCGCTCCCGGCACTCCGGAGCGACCAGGGCGCTGACAGCGCCCAAACCCACCAACGCCTCGACGGTATAACCAAAAATTTTCGCCAAGCGGGGGTTGGCGTAGATGAAATGTCCATCCCGGATCATATAGATCCCGACCATCGAGTCCTCGGCCAAGAGCCGAAATTTAGCCTCGCTATCATGCAACGCCAACCGGGTACGATGCGCGACCAGGCCAAAGGTGATATCTTCGGCCAGCTCATCGAGCAGCCCACATTCGAGCGTGTCAAATGCATCGGGTTGATTGGAAAGGAGCCATAAGACCGAATGAACTTTATGCTCTGGACTAACCATCGGCAGTGCGATGACGCTCTGAGTCCCTTCTGGCAGATGACTCAGCGGAGTGGTCTGGGAATCGGTCCGATGGAATATCTGTGCCCTATTTTGACGAATACAGTCTCCTGAGAGGCGCTCCCCCCTTAGACTTGCATCGATATCATCCAGGTAACTGCTGGCCTGTCCGGCATGCACCTGCGGCGTAACCTGGCGTGCTGCAGCGCAGGACGCCGTCCCTACCCAGGCGAAACTATAGCCTGCATGCTCAACCAGGATGTCGCAGATCCACTGCAACTGCTGTAGTTCGTCGGTCGAACGCACCAGCGCCTGATTACACTCTAACAGCACCCGATGCATCCGACTGGTCCGGCGTAACTGCTGCTCAGACGCCTTTAACGGCGATATATCTTCCTTGATCGCGACATAATTGCTGATGTTATTGTCGGCATCTTTGATCGGTGCAATCACTAATGATTCATAGACCCGATCACCACCTTTGGTCCTGTTCTCCAGCTCACCGCGCCAAACATTACCAGAGCTGATCGTCTGCCAAAGCGCCTGATACGTTGCCAGCGGGGTCCCCCCCCCTTTAACCACGCGGGGATTCTGGCCAACCATCTCCTCAAGACTGTATCCCATGAGGGCGGTAAACGCGGGATTGACGTACTGGATAAGCCCATCAGCCGCGGTTATCACCACGCTAGAAGGGCTCTGCTCAACCGCCTGGGTTAACACGTTCAACTGTTTATTAGCAGCCAGGCGCTCCAGCTCAGCGGCGGCCCGGACCGAAAAAATCCGCAACAAGCTCTCCGCCATCGACGTCTCGGTGATCGGCTGCTTATAAAGCACCACCAAAATCCCTAAGGGCTGACCCTGAGAACTTTTCAGCGCCGCACCGGCGTAGCCCCGAATGCCCATCTGCTGGAGTAGATGATCCTCCGGGAAGGCAAGCTGAACATCACGCGGATAGGCGCAGAGATCGCCCTCCAACACCTGTTCGCAAGGTGTTTTGGCTAATTCATAACTGAAATTATCGACAATCTTAGCGTCCGTACAAACTGCGATCGTATCGACTCGGCGGCCGTCGGCACTTAACCTCCCGACAAAAATATAATCGGCACCCAACACCGCGGCTAAATACTGAGTAAGCGCCTTAAAAAACGCCTCTCCGGTTGCTGCCGAGACCCAGCTGGCGACATCAGCCAACTGCTTTTCATAGCCCAGCCTGTCACCAATATCGATCGAAACCCCGCAAACGCCGCCAACCTGACCGCTGGCATCGATTAACGGTGAGTAGCGGGTCTCAAACCAACGCCCTTTAAACTGCGATGTCGAGCGACAGCTCTCACCCTGCTGAGCACGGCGCAGACTCTCAAGTTCGGCTTCGTGGCCACGAAACAGTTCCAGCACCGAAAGCCCGACCCACTGTCCCTGCTCAACCCCGATAGCATCCAAGCCATCGCCTTCTGCCTGGGTGATGATATTGTGGCAATCCACAACCCAGATCACCATCGGCACACGCCAGGACCCGGAGGAACGCGGTGCTCGCTTCATATCTGCAACGGATCTATTAACCCCATCGGGCATGCTCACCTATACGCCTATTCAGGCTACGAAATAACTACGTTACACCCCCCGATGCGGAGGAGCAACGGAGATAAGCCGATAACAACTGCAATCAAACCACGGTTTGATACGGGTCAAATTAAAAGTGCTTGAAAAGCAACAACAGCTATTAGGCATTACTAATATAGATAATCAGCGCTAAAAACAATTATGCATCACCTAGAGAAGCCCGGATATTTCATGAAGGGATCGAAATTTCCGGATCCGCTGGCTAAGCAGTTGGCTCTATCTCCCGCAGGGCCTTGGTGGTTCCAAGGCTTAAGGGAGATCGGGCCAAATGCAACGGCAGTGGGTGCGGAAAATCGATCAGCGATACCGGTTACAAAGTGTAATTTTCTAAAACAAGCCATAGGCTCTGTAAACATCGGTGTTACAGGTCAGTTTTTAGCGCCTTTGTGATATGTCCGGACTAAGGGTTGCCAGAGCTGCGGCAACCCTACCTACCTATTTACCTATCTACTTAGTTACCTATCTACTTATTTACCCGCCTAATCGTCCAAGCAAACTCCAAAAAGTTCCCGATACCGCTCAAAACCTGACCAAAACCCAACCTATATCAAACATTCTGCCCACCAGGACAGCTCCGAATATAAAACTTGACCTAGCGCAACACTCGACCTCCCTCTCTTGTCTAGACTCCGACCATTCGCGTTTCGCCCATTCGAAACAGAACCAGGAGAGCACTTTTGAAACAACAACAACAACAACAACAACAACAACAACAACAACTAACCCCTCTTATCGAACTCCGTGACACTTACCGACTACTACGCACTCTGTCTCTCGCTAACAAAAGCAACGATGAACTCGAGCAACTGGCCGATCGTCTCGCCAGCGCCCGCAGCCTGCTTGAACTCAACCGCCTGATCCGGCCACTGCGACAAGCCTGCGATGAACAAGCTACACGGTTACTTTAATCAATGACCACAGCGGATCAATTCTCGCTATAATCGCCTACCTATATCCAACTCCAACCCAAGGTAGCGCGCTCCAATGGAATTTTCTTCCCCCACCCTGTCCCTGGCGATCGAACTCATCGCCCGCCCCTCGGTGACACCCGACGACGCGGGCTGCCAGGAGCTGCTAATCCAACGCCTGCAACAACTCGGCTTCAACATTGAGCGCCTTCCCTTTGAGGACGTCAGCAACCTCTGGGCCAGACGCGGCAGCACAGGGCCGCTGTTTTGCTTTGCCGGCCACACCGACGTAGTTCCGTCGGGACCCGCCGAACAATGGACCCACCCGCCGTTCGCCCCCCAGATTCACGAAGGTAACCTGTACGGCCGGGGTGCGGCCGACATGAAAGGTAGCATCGCCGCCTTTATCACCGCACTGGAACGCTTTATTGACCACCACCCCGACCACAACGGCTCAATTGCCCTGCTAATTACCTCTGATGAAGAGGGCGACTTCATCAATGGCACTCCCCGGGTGGTTGATGTATTAGAAGCCCGCAACGAAAAGATCGACTGGTGCATCGTCGGCGAGCCGAGCAGCACCAAGCAGGTCGGCGACGTGATCAAAAATGGACGCCGTGGCTCGATCAGCGGCACCCTGAAAATTCATGGCAAGCAGGGCCACGTTGCCTACCCGCACCTGGTTCGAAATCCGATCCATCTGGCAGCACCCGCGCTGGCCGAACTCTCCGCAGAAAGCTGGGATCAGGGCAACGCCTACTTCCCCCCCACCAGCCTGCAGATCTCCAATATCCATGCAGGAACAGGCGCCACCAATGTGGTTCCCGGCGAGCTTGAGGCCAAGTTTAATCTACGCTTTTCTACCGAACTGAACGCAGAGCAGATCAAACAACGCGTTCACGCCATCCTCGATAAGCACCAGCTCGACTACGCGCTCGACTGGGTGCTGTCCGGCAACCCTTTTATCACCGAGCAGGGCTCGCTGGTCAATGCGTGCCGCGATAGCATCAAGGCGATCACCGGCCTCGATACCGAACTTTCCACGTCCGGCGGCACCTCGGACGGTCGCTTTATTGCGCCGACCGGCGCTCAGGTCGTCGAGCTAGGCCCCTGCAACGCCACGATCCACCAACTCAATGAGCACGTTCGCGCCGAAGACCTGAATACCCTCTCCGAGCTCTACGAAAACATTCTCGCCAGGCTGCTACTGCCATGACCCTATCAACCTGTCTGTGCTGCCCACTATGTCAGCACTCACTAACAGCGTCCGACAAGAGCGCCCGCTGCAGCAATGATCACTGCTTCGACCGCGCCAAACAGGGCTACTACAACCTGCTCCCGGTGCAGCAGAAACGCTCTCGCGACCCGGGAGACGACGCTGCGATGGTTGCGGGGCGGCGAGAGTTTTTAGACCAGAACCATTACCAGCCCCTCTCAGAAGCGATTAATACCCTACTGATCTCCCACTTGCCGGAATCACAACAACCGCTACAGTTACTCGACTGCGGTAGCGGCGAAGGCTACTACAGCGCTCGGTTAGAGCAGCAACTCAACCAGCGCCAGATTGCGCACCAACTCATCGGCATCGACATCTCTAAGCACGCGGTCCGGGCAGCCTGCAGACGCAGCCCGAACATCAACTGGATAGTTGCCTCCGGCAGCAAGCTTCCGGTAATGGAATCCACCCAGGACGCGCTGCTTTGCCTGTTCGCCCCGCTCAGCAGCACCGCCTTCCATCGCGTACTGCGCCCCGACGGACTCTTGCTCCTCGCAACCCCCGGCAGCGACCACCTGCTTGAACTACGCCAGCAGATCTACCCGGAGGTGCGACGCAACGCCTTCGACCCGCTACCCGACCTCAGCGCGCTCTTTGAACCGATCGAGCAAAAAATTGTGCGCTACCAATTTAGCCTCGACAACAACCGCAGCATCCTCCAACTACTGGCCATGACCCCCCACCAATGGCGCACCGACGCCGACGCTCGGCAACGCCTGCAGCTGTTGCACCAACTAGACCTCCGTGTAGACATCAACCTGCAGCTATTGCGTGCCCGCAGCAAACTCTGATGCAACGCTTAAAGGCGTTGTTACTCCGCCAAACAGACGATCCGCGGCGCAACCTAAACTGGGTATTGGGCGGCGCGGTGCTGTTTTTTATCGGCCTGGGGCTGATCTTCTATGCCGAAAAACAGCTGCCGAGCTCCGTACAGCAAGAATTAACCGCGATCGTAGGACTGGTGTGCCTGAGCAGCGGCGGTATACTGGCAGCCAGCGGCTATATCAGCCTCAGCATTTTGCGAATTTTCAGGTTTATTGACGATGACTCAGACCCCAAATGACCGCCACCCCGATATTGAAATCTACGTCAAACAACGCTCGGTGAAGACGCTCACCGATTGGCTGGCATCTATTTTTGAGCAGCTTGAGAGCATCGATACACGCGGGCATACGCATCGCTTCAATGCGACCTACCAAAACGCCACCATCCCGGTGACGATAATCGAGCGGGCCACCAAAGAGTTCAGCAGCATCTGGTTTGATTCAGCCCAAACCCCCTGGCCACAAGACCTCGACTGCGCCCGCCAAGCCCAACAGCAGCTAAACACCGAGGTGCGCTGTATCGCATCAGGCTGGAAGGAGGGAGACGAACCCGATGAGTGGTGGTCGATCACCGCAGAGGCCGAAGCCAGCATTTTATGGCAAAACTAAAACAGCGCTAGGAGCCTGTCAAAACAACCCTCTCAGGCCGCCAACTGCACCCGCGATTGGCGCACCTCGCCGACCAGATCATAACGCTTAGCCAGAACCGCAGCCTGACTCAAAGGTACGGCAGCGGAATCTACCGAGGCTGCTGATACAGCTCCTGGCCGCCGCTGCAGCGGCACACTGTCAAGCCAACTCAGCTGCATCTGCAGATCGCCCGTGCGCCCCTCCTGCAGCGCACGCGCCATCTCTCCCGCCATCTCCGGGGTGTATAACTGGCTACGGTCAACAATCGCGGCAGCAGGCTCACCACCTGAGTCGCTACCCGGGTCGCGCAACGCCAACTGCTGCGCCCAGTCCTGCGAAGCCGAGATCATGCTTAGCATCAACGCGAACTGTGCCCCATCCGTGTGCCGGACAGCTGGATTCACTCCAGCATGGAGGGCATCGATCCGAGCGTTGACGATCTCTTCAGGTCTCATCACAGTCCCAACAGCAGAATACAAACAGCAGCAACCTATACATCGGCCAGCTACTCATTTTCTTTAAGGCTACGAATTCGCTGTTGACGCTGTTTTCATCAGGCTATGATGGCGCGACAGAAAAGATGATGTTTTTTACGAGACCACAACCGCCCATGTCACGCTACCGACCACCGACTCCACCCAGCTCCCGATACATCACCGCAGAAGGTGAACAGCGCTTAATCAAAGAGCTGAAGTACTTATGGAAGGTTAAACGCCCCGAGGTGACCGAGAGCGTCAGAGAGGCTGCCGCACAGGGCGATCGCTCAGAAAATGCAGAATACATCTATGGCAAAAAACAACTGCGTGAGATCGACCGCCGGGTGCGCTACCTGAGCAAACGACTGGACGATATGACCGTCGTAGACAGACCTCCCGGAGACACCAGCAAGGTGTTTTTTGGGGCCTGGGTCACTCTGGCCGATGATGACGCTAACGAGCGTCGTTTACGCATTGTTGGCCCCGATGAAATTGATACTGACCACTACATCAGCATCGACGCACCGATGGCTCGCGCATTGCTGAAAAAAGAGGTGGGCGACGAGATAGAGGTTATCACCCCGACAGGAAGTCACTTTTACGAGATCATCGCTATCGAATACCTAGCAGTCTGCCGGACTTGACCGGTCGTAGCGAGGGGAAGACCGATTTGAGACAGTTTTCGAACTCTTTTGAGGCGAATAGTGGTTCTATTAAACGAAAAATAGAGCGAAAAATGGCCAAAGTCGGCTTTCCCGCACGACTGCATGGATGCAGAAGGTAGAGCAACGCAGGAGCGGTTGCCGAGTAGATCAGCGTTAAGTTCGACAGGCTGCTAGCCTAAGCAGACAAGATCCAACGCGATTGCGACCAATAAAATAAAACACAGAAACCCCGTTCAGCAACAGAGCCGACAGGGAGAAATATTCTTGGAATAAGAGATTAGAGTGGTGGGTCGTGGGCGGCTCGAACGCCCGACCAATTGGTTAAAAGCCAACTGCTCTACCAACTGAGCTAACGACCCTCTCTAAATCCCTAAACAGGATAAACGTAAAATTCGGTGGTGGGTCGTGCGCGACTCGAACGCGCGACCAATTGGTTAAAAGCCAACTGCTCTACCAACTGAGCTAACGACCCTTCCCGAACTTACAAACCCGAAGACTGGTAGAAATCTTCAAGCATCTCAACATGACCCTAAGGTCAGACTTTCTTTGTGGCTCCTCGAGCAGGACTCGAACCTGCGACCAATAGATTAACAGTCTACTGCTCTACCAACTGAGCTATCGAGGATCAACAAAAAATGGCGGAGGAGGAGAGATTCGAACTCTCGGTAGGCTATTAACCTACGCCAGTTTTCAAGACTGGTGCATTAAACCGCTCTGCCACCCCTCCGTTGCTGAGGAGCCGCATATTACCGTATCCAGCCGAGGTGTCAACCGCCTCATCTGGTTTTTTTAATTTAACCGCGAAGTTGTTACCTTCCTCTATAAAGACGTTGTCACCCTCCCCTCTATAGACTGGCATAAGCTCGTGACAGCCGTGCCCGAAACCACGCTGAAGCCCACAGTCGCATCTACACCAGTAAAGAAAACAACCTAACAAAACAGTTAAAACTCAACACCCGCTCATAATCAGCAACGGGTGAGTATTATTTCAAACCCCTGTGCTCATTATTATTGACAGCTGTTAAAAAATTTGCATTTACTACTTTTGTAACGGTAAGGTTAGCTGCTTATGCAGCGCCTAAATAACCTCCCACTTCGGGGGTCAAAAAGGCCGCACTAAAATCTCTCGAATAACACCTGACCGGTAGATCTGCAGGGTGCACGTTCGAAGACTAAAATAATAATCGGATTACTTTCGGGATCATCAACTATGAACTTCAAAAAAACACTGCTGGGATTGGGCGTATCCACCCTGATGTTGGGCGCAACGCTGGCCCAGGCAGAGATTAAAATTGCATTGGCAGGCCCGGTCACCGGCCCCGTTGCTCAGTACGGTGATATGCAGTTTATCGGCGCCAAGATGGCGATCGAGCAGATCAACAAAGCGGGCGGTGTTAACGGCGAGAAGCTGGTCGGCATTGTCTATGATGATGCCTGCGACCCTAAACAAGCCACCGCGGTTGCCAACAAAATTGTTAACGATGGGGTCCAGCTGGTTGTTGGACATCTCTGCTCCAGCTCTACTGAACCCGCCTCAGACATCTATGAAGATGAAGGCATCCTGATGATCACGGCGGCATCGACTAACGCCAGCATCACCGAAAAAGGCTACCAGCTCATCTTCCGCACTATCGGCCTGGACAGCCTCCAGGGCCCGTTTGCAGCCAAATACATCATCGACCGCGTTAAACCCAAGAATGTTGCGGTGATTCACGACAAGCAGCAGTACGGGGAAGGCCTGGCAACCTCGGTTAAGAGCGAGATGGATAAAGCTGGCATCAACATCGTTATGTTTGAAGGCGTCACCTCCGGCGATAAAGATTTCTCCGCCCTGATCGGCAAGATGAAAAGAGAGAAAGTAGATTTCGTCTACTACGGTGGCTACCATCCCGAACTCGGTGCCATCCTGCGTCAGTCAAAAGAGAAGGGATTCAAGGCTCAATTTATGGGACCCGAAGGGGTAGGCAACCCTGACATCACCGCTATCGCCGGTGCAGCGTCCGAAGGTCTGTTGGTCACACTTCCAGACAGTTTCGAAAAAGATCCTAAAAATGCTGCGCTGGTTGCCGCGTTTAAGGCTAACAACGAAGACCCGAGCGGTGCATTCGTATTCCCTGCTTACTCAGCAGTACAGATCATGGCGGATACGATCAAAGCCGTTGGCAGTGTAGACACTGAGAAGATGGCTGAACACATGCGCAGCAGCTCGTTCAGCACCCCGACTGGTGACCTTGCTTTTGATGCCAAAGGCGACCTGAAACAGTTTAGTTTCGTGGTCTATAATTGGCACATGGACGGCTCTAAAACTGCGGTTAAGTAAGGATTGTAAGTTTTAACTGAACACCCTCTTTCACAAGAAGAGGGTGTTTTTTATTAGGGGTTACAAATCCTATGCTCGAAGCATTGCTCTATTTTGTTCAGCAGCTGCTGAACGGCCTGACCATCGGTAGCACCTATGCGTTGATCGCGATCGGCTACACCATGGTTTACGGCATCGTCGGTATGATCAACTTCGCGCATGGCGAGGTTTATATGATCGGCACCTACGTTGCATTTATCGTTATCGCCGGCCTCACCACGTTAGGAGTGGACAGCCTGCCGCTTATATTCCTGGCCGCGCTACTGATCAGCATGATGGTTGCTGCCTCTTACGGCTTTACTATTGAGCGAGTTGCATACCGACCACTGCGTGGCGCTCCCCGTCTGCTAGCGCTTATATCAGCGATCGGTATGTCGATCTTCCTGCAGAACTTCGTCCGTTTAGCACAAGGCTCGCGCGATATTGCCATGCCCAGCCTGATCACCGGCGGCTGGACCTTCGGCAGCGTCGATACCTTTGAGGCCAGCCTGTCTTATATGCAGGTCATTATCTTTGTCGTCACCCTGGTGACCATGGGCGCACTAACGCTGTTCATCTCCAAATCCAAATGGGGTCGCGCCTGTCGTTCCTGCTCACAGGACCTGGGCATGACCAACCTGCTGGGAATCAACACCAACAACATCATCGCCCTGACCTTTGTGGTCGGGGCAGCACTGGCTGCCGTAGCCGGAGTCCTGCTGGGGATGTACTACGGCGTGGTTAACCCCTATATCGGCTTTATCGCCGGCCTGAAAGCGTTCACCGCAGCGGTACTGGGCGGCATCGGCTCGATCCCTGGCGCGATGCTGGGAGGGCTGTTGCTCGGCACCACGGAAGCGATGACCTCGGCTTACTTCAGCAGCGAATACAAAGATGTTGTGTCTTTTGGCTTATTGATCCTGGTATTACTATTCCGCCCCAGCGGATTACTGGGCAAACCTGAGGTGGAGAAAATCTGATGAATAGACCCCTCTATCCCGCTATTTTTGCAGCCATCGTTACGCTCGTTCTGACCAGCATGATGCTGGGCATTCAGCTAAAGACCGAAGGCATCAATTTAACCCTGCACTCAGCATCGGAGTTCACCTGGTACGGCATCGCTGGCTCCACCCTGGCGGTGTTCCTGTTTCAGTTATTCCGCGAGCAACTCACCGGTCTGGTCACACTACCCGAGCTACCCTCTGTCGCCTCACTGCTGCCGGAAGGCAAGAAAGGGGATCGAATCAAGCAGCTGGGCATCGCCTTTGTCATCGCTGCGGCGCTGATCTGGCCGTTCACCGAGTTCTCTAATCGCGGTGCGGTCGATCTGGCAACCTTGGCACTGATCTACATCATGCTCGGCCTGGGGTTGAATATCGTGGTCGGCTTGGCAGGCCTGCTCGACCTGGGCTATGTCGCCTTCTACGCAGTCGGCGCCTACACCTATGCACTGCTATCGCTCTACTACGATGTGTCGTTCTGGGTCGCCTTACCACTGTGCGGTCTGCTGGCGGCCACGTTCGGCTTTCTGCTGGGCTTCCCGGTACTGCGTTTGCGCGGTGACTATCTGGCAATTGTGACGCTGGGCTTCGGCGAGATCATCCGCATCCTGTTGCTGAATTGGACCAACGTCACCGGCGGCCCCAACGGCATCAGCCGGATCCCCAAGCCCGACCTGTTCGGACTGGAGTTTACCAAGCGGGTTAGATGTAGCGCCGAGGACAAACTCGCCGATGCTTGCAACGTCCCGTTCCACGAGTACTTCGGCATCGCCTACGATCCCAGTTACAAGGTGATCTTCCTCTATCTGCTGGCCGTGATATTGGTACTGATAACAATCTACGTGATCAACCGCCTGACCCGGATGCCGATCGGTCGTGCCTGGGAAGCACTGCGCGAAGATGAGATCGCCTGTCGCTCACTGGGCCTCAACCCGACCATCGTCAAGCTGACCGCCTTTACCATCGGCGCCACTTTCGCGGGCTTTGCCGGCTGCTTCTTCGCGGCACGACAGGGTTTTATCAGCCCGGAATCGTTCGTGTTTATCGAGTCGGCCATCATACTGTCGATCGTGGTGCTCGGCGGCATGGGATCGCAACTGGGTATTATCCTGGCCGCTATCATCCTCACTGTGCTGCCCGAACTGGCGCGTGAATTCCAAGAGTACCGGATGCTGATGTTCGGCCTGCTGATGGTATTTATGATGATCTGGCGTCCGCAAGGCCTGGTGCCAAAATCACGCCCGCACTTAGAACTCGCCTCCGGAGATAAACCCCAATGAGCAAAGCACTGCTAGAAGTATCAGGCCTGTGCATGCGCTTTGGCGGCCTGCTGGCGGTTAACAACGTCAGCCTGAGCGTGCACGACAAAGAGATCGTATCGGTCATCGGCCCTAACGGTGCCGGAAAAACCACCGTGTTCAACTGCATCAGCGGCTTTTATACCCCGACCCAGGGCACCATCGTCTTTGACGGTGAACAGATCCAGGGACTGAAGGGGCACAAGCTTGCCCGTAAAGGGATGGTCCGCACCTTCCAACACGTGCGCCTGTTTAAGGAGATGACGGTTATCGAAAACCTGCTGGTCGCCCAGCACATGCATATGAACACCAATCTGCTATCCGGTTTTCTGAAGACCCCTAACTACCGTAAAACCGAAAAGCGGGCGATGGAAAACGCGGCTTTCTGGCTCAAGAAAGTTAACCTGCTGGAGTTCGCCAACCGCGAAGCGGGCAATCTGGCCTACGGCCAACAACGTCGACTCGAAATCGCCCGCTGCATGGTCACCAGCCCCCGGCTGCTGATGCTGGATGAACCCGCGGCGGGTCTAAACCCCAACGAGACCCAGGAGCTGGATCAACTGATCTGCAATCTACGCGATGAGTTCGATGTCTCCATCCTGCTGATCGAACACGACATGGGACTGGTCATGGGGATCTCTGATCAGATCGTTGTTATCAACCAGGGCGCCCCGCTGGCCAGCGGCACGCCTGCAGAGGTCCGCGATAACCCCGATGTTATTAAAGCCTACCTTGGAGAAGAGTGATGGCGGCAACCCTAAGGCCATTAAAGCGCCCTCTATCCGGCGGAGAAGAGTGATGGCGGCAACCCTAAGGCCATCAAAGCGCTCTCTATCCGGCGGAGAAGAGTAATGCGTACAACAACCCTAAGGCCATTAAAGCGCCCTCTATCCGGCGGAGAAGAGTAATGCGTACAACAACCCTAAGGCCATCAAAGCGCCCTCTATCCGGCGGAGAAGAGTAATGCGTACAACAACCCTAAGGCCATCAAAGCGCCCTCTATCCGGCGGGGGGGGGGAGTAATGCCTATGACCTCCAAACGCAGCTCAAACCCTCACGCACGGGCGATAACCCAGAGGCGATTAAAGCGCCTTCTATCTTCAGGGAGGAGTAATCCATGTTAAGACTGGAAAATGTATCCACCCACTACGGTAAGATTCAGGCATTGCACGACATATCCCTGGAGGTCAACAAAGGTGAAATAGTTACCCTGATCGGCGCCAACGGTGCTGGCAAGTCGACCCTGATGATGACCATCTGCGGCGACCCGCGCGCCAGTAGTGGCAAGATCTTTTACGAAGACCAAGAGATTACTCGCGAACAGACTGATCGCATCATGCGTCAAGGCTTGGCGGTGGTCCCCGAAGGACGGCGAATTTTCTCCGCCATGACGGTGGAAGAGAACCTCAGCATGGGGGGGTTCTTTACCGAGAGAGCCCAGTACGCCAAAAACATAGCGCATGTCTACGAACTGTTTCCACGTTTAAAAGAACGTGAAGACCAACGCGCCGGTACCATGTCGGGCGGCGAACAACAGATGCTGGCGATCGGGCGTGCTCTGATGAGCAATCCACGGATGTTGTTCCTGGACGAACCCTCACTGGGCCTGGCTCCGCTCATTATCCAGCAGATTTTTAACATCATCTCGATGCTGCGGGACGACGGGGTTACCATCTTTCTGGTCGAGCAGAACGCCAACCAGGCACTGCGCATCGCCGACCGCGGCTATGTCCTCGAGAATGGCCGTATCGTCCTTCAGGACACCGGCGCAGCACTGCTGGTCAACGACGAGGTTCGCAACGCCTATCTAGGTGGCTAACCCGACCTGCTGACCCTTAAAGGCAGCCCCCGGGCTGCCTTTTGTGTTTTTGCACACGCATGCATATCCGATCCGGCCCTTTGCTAACCCGGCCTTTTCTAAGCCCGACACTCGGGTTACAGTTGATCCTCTCTCAGGCACAATAATGACGGTTCAGACTCGGCAGCTATCCTATCGGGTGATCCAGAACCAGAGGCGACAGACTTATTATCTCTATGCTTAACCGACTGTTTAGAAAAAACAAACTAGCCAATGCGCTGTGGCAAGACGATCTCAACTTGTTACTCAAGGCCATTCGCGCCGGCGAGGACATCAACGCCCCACTGCACCTGAGCGCCGATGAGATCCATGCGCGCCCTGCAGTAGAGCACGCGTTGCGGCGAGAGCAAGCAGCGTGCCTGCAAAAGCTGCTGGAAGCAGGTGCCCTACTGCCTGAAGAGGATAACGAGGGCACCCTGCTGCTCAGCGTGGCGATCAACACCCACAAAGACGCATTAAGCCTGACGACCCACCTATTGCAAGCCGGCGCTAATGCCAACGCTAACGAGGGCGAGCCGCTCTTTGCCTGCCTGGCCCTGGATGATGACAACCTGACCATGCTGCTGATCAACCGGTTACTGCAGTACGGTGCCGATCTCAATGATTACCGGCGCAACGATCTGAGTGCACTGGCACTATTGATATGCCAGGAGAGAACCATGCTGGTAGGTACCCTGATCAGCGCCGGGGCGGTGCTCCCGGAGAATCTCGACCTACTCGCCTGTAGCGATAGCATCAAACAGTTCGCCCACCGAAAAGCCTCCGATATCGCCATTCAGAAACTATTTTTAGCCACATAGCAGTCTGTCGGACTTGACCGGTCGTAGCGAGGGGAAGACCGATTTGAGACAGTTCTCGAACTCTTTTGAGGCTATAAACTGGCAGGACCGCCAGTTTACACAGCAATAGCTGCCCGTAGGGCAAGCTACAAGGATGTAGCTTGTGAATAGTGGTT
>JBALTG010000106.1:3578-16180 GCA_036964625.1 Motiliproteus sp. | reverse complement strand
GCGTCAGCCCATGTCAAGCGTACCGCTCAGGAGAGTTTTAGCCCCGAAGCCTTTTTGCTCCGTCGCTCGATGCCCTGGGCAGATAACCAGGAGGCGGGATTGATGTTTGTCGCCTTTGGGTCTAGTTTTAACCCCTTCGAGGCCCAGCTTAAACGGATGCTCGGGCTCGACGATGGCATCGTCGATGCGTTGTTCCAGTTCACCCGCCCACTCAGCAGCAGCTATTACTGGTGTCCGGCGCTGAGACAGGGACAACTTGACCTTAGCCCCTTAGCCCCCTTAAACAATAAATCGCCCTTTCAGGAGACACTGCCATGTATATCGCTATGAACCGGTTCCGTATCAAGCGGGGTGAAGAGTCTCGCTTCGAGCAGATCTGGCGCGACCGCGAAACCTTCCTCGATAGCGTGCCCGGGTTTGAGAGTTTCAACCTGCTACGCGGGCCTGAGGCCGAAGATCATACCCTCTATGCCAGCCATACGGTGTGGCAGGACAAGGCCGCGTTCATAGCCTGGACTGGCTCTGAACAATTTCGCAAAGCCCACGCCAACGCCGCCTCCAGCCCGAAGGATATCTACCTGGGTGCACCGCAGATCGAAGGCTTTGAGTCGATTCTCTGACCCAGAGATACGCTTTCAGGGACTCCATCTAAGTCGACGCGGCCCTATTGAGAAAAATCTTCGGCAAAATACTTGACCCAGATCATACTTTCATGGATATTGTGTTTATCGGATTTACGCAGGGCGGAGAGGAAAACAACACCTTGGATGCCTAAAATTTTCCGATCGCTGAGGCCCTTAATGAGCCTTCAGAGATCAGAAGGAGAGAACGGAGCCCTTGCTCAGCGAGGACGCCGTTTTTTTTCGCCTGGCGTAAATAGCTAATCCAGCAAACGCCCAATAGAGCTCGCGGCTAATCGAGTAAACCGCGAACCCCGCTCTGGCCTTTACCCCTGCGGCTCAAGGAATTTGGGATCCAGCTTCAGCTCATCGTTACTGTTAACCCCGACACCCCGTGACTTGATATCAGTGGCGATCTGCTGCGCCTCCTGCAGCGAATGCATCTCACAGGTACCGCATTGATACTCGTTTAGCTCGGGGATCTCGTTTTGCTGCCTCACGGCCAACACATCATCCATCGCCGCCAACCAGGCTGAACCCACCTGGGCTTCATCGGGGTTACCGATAAGACTCATGTAGAAACCGGTACGACACCCCATGGGGGAGATGTCGATGATCTCAACGCCGTCGCCATTCAGGTGATCGCGCATAAAGCCTGCGAACAGATGCTCCAGGGTATGGATACCCCGCTCGCTTAAAATCTCTTCATTCGGGCGACAGAAACGCAAGTCAAACACGGTGAGAGTATCGCCACCCGGAGTCGTCATGGTCTTGGCAACCCGGACTGCAGGCGCATTCATACGGGTATGATCAACGGTAAAACTATCTAGCAAGGGCATCGCTTTATCCTCTTTCCAATCCCAGTCTGGGAATATCTATTTTAGGGCAACGATCCATGACCACCTGCAACCCATGCTCATGAGCACGTCGAGCAGCATCGCCATGGATCACCCCCAGCTGTAACCACACTACTTTTGCACGGATACGGATCGCCGACTCGACTATTTCAGGCACGGCTTCTGAGCGGCGAAACACATCGACCATGTCAATTTTTATCGTTGCTGGAATATCTTCGAGCTTGCTATACACCCGCTCGGCCAACAGATCTTCACCACGACAAGCCGGATTGACCGGTATCACCCGGTAGCCTCTGGCCTGCAAATAAGCCATCACCCGGTGGCTGGCTCGGTCCGGCTTCGGGCTTGCCCCCACCAGCGCAATCGTTTTCACCGACGTCAGGATCTGTTTAAGATAATTATCATCGTATTGCAGATGCATAATGCACTCCTTGTAGACATCGCCGTCTCTGACCTCTTAATCTCCGCTACCACATTCGGGGCAGCCTGGATCTCTTGCCAAGTTTAGACTGCGCCATTCGAGATGTCTGCCATCAAGCAGCAGCAACCGCCCTACCAACGAGGTGCCAAAGCCAGTCAGCAGCTTCAGCGTCTCCAGTGCCTGCGTAGTTCCGATCATTCCGACCAAGGGAGCGATCACACCACTGTCGGCACAGGTTAGCGCCGCATCATCGCCACCATCGGGAAACAGACAGCGGTAACAGGGGCTGTTCGGATTACGACTATCAAACACACTTACCTGCCCTTCTAACCGAATCGCGGCACCTGAAACCAACGGCTTACGCTGCTGCACACAGGCGTGGTTAATCGCGAAACGGGTGACAAAGTTATCACAACAGTCGACCACCACATCGGCCAGCGCCACCTGCGCCAATAACGCATCGCCGTCAAGGCACTGAGGCAGTGTGGTAACCTGAATTTGCGGGTTCAGCGCAAGCACCTGATCACGCGCCGACTCGACCTTGAGCCGGCCAATATCGGCGTGCCGATGCGCAATCTGGCGCTGCAAGTTACTCAAATCAACGACGTCAAAATCACTTAATACCAGATGCCCCACTCCGGCCGCAGCCAGATACAGCGCCACCGGAGAACCGAGCCCGCCCAGGCCGATCACCAATACCCGTGCGCCCAAGAGTTTATCCTGGCCATCGATATCGACCTCCGGCAGCAT
Source organism: Motiliproteus sp. (assembly GCA_036964625.1). Lineage (GTDB taxonomy): Bacteria > Pseudomonadota > Gammaproteobacteria > Pseudomonadales > Balneatricaceae > Motiliproteus. Next base: position 13,532 of record JBALTG010000106.1, on the reverse strand, counting down.
GATCTGGCGGCTATAACGTAGCAGTTGCTGGTCATCCATCATGCTCATAACTCCGGCTCTTGAACAGCAAGGTTGCCAGCACGACACCCCCGCGTCACCCGCTCTTGTTGATTCAAGTCGGGATAGGTTTGAATGTCTTGGTAGCCTAGCGCGGCTAAGATCTGGCGCACCGCCGCACCCTGATCAAAGCCATGCTCAAGCATCAACCAACCTGCGGGGTTGAGTCGCTGCCAGGCTTGCAGCGCGATGCTTTGAATATCTGCCAAGCCGTGATTGCTTGCCACCAGCGCGCTAAGCGGCTCAAAACGGACATCGCCCTGCTGCAGATGCGGATCATCAGGATCAATATAGGGAGGATTACTGAGGATCAGATCAAACTCACCGGTCAACGGCTGACACCAGCTACCGGTTAAGATCTCGACATTACTCAGCGCCAACCGTGCTCTATTTCGCTCCGCCAACGCCGCGGCAGAGGCCGAGTACTCGACTCCAAAAATATCCCAGCCAGATCGCTCGCTGGCCAGCGCCAGGGCAATAGCCCCGGTCCCCGTGCCCAGATCAGCAACCCGTTGCGGACCGGCATCCCGCATCGCCAACGCCAGCTCAACCAGCAGTTCGGTTTCGGGGCGGGGGATCAGGGTTGAAGCGTTCACCTCCAGGGTCAGTGTCCAAAAATCCCGAAAACCCAGAATATGCGCAACCGGCTCGCCGTTTTGTCGCCGCGCCAGGAGCGCTTCGAAACGCACCTGCTGCGGCGCGGTCAACAGCCGTTCTGGCCAGGTATAGAGATAACTCCGCGGCTTATCGAGCACCGACTCCAACAGCAGCTGCAGATCCAGCGCAGGGCTGTCGGACAGGCCGCTAAGCTCGCTCGCACGCGCCAATGCCTGATCGATGCGCAGGCTCATATTACTCGCCCATCGCCGCCAACAGCTCGGCCTGATGCTCATGAATCAACGGCTCGATCACCGCGTCCATATCGCCCTGCATCACCTCGAGCAACTTGTACAGGGTCAAATTGATGCGATGATCGGTCACCCGCCCCTGGGGGAAATTATAGGTCCGAATCCGCTCGGAACGGTCACCACTGCCCACCAGACTCTTGCGGGTATCCGCCCGGGCTGCCGCCTCCTTATCCTGGATCCCGGCCAGAATGCGTGAGTTCAGCAGCGACATCGCCTTGGCCCGATTTTTGTGCTGTGACCGCTCCTCCTGACACTCGACCACGATACCTGTCGGTATATGGGTCAGCCGGATCGCAGAGTCGGTCTTGTTTACGTGCTGACCACCGGCACCCGAAGCGCGGAACGTATCGATACGCAGATCAGCTTTCTTGATCTCGATCGCATCCGTTTCTGGCGCTTCAGGCATGACCGCTACAGTACAGGCGGAGGTGTGAATCCGTCCTTGCGATTCGGTTTCTGGCACCCGCTGCACCCGATGCGCGCCCGACTCGAACTTAAGTTTTGAGTAAACATCCTTACCCACCACGCGCGAGATAATCTCTTTATAGCCACCGTGGTCACCGCCGTTCTCGCTAATAATTTCTATCTTCCAGCCCTGCCGCTCAGCATACCGGGAGTACATCCGAAACAGGTCTCCGGCAAAAATAGCCGCCTCATCACCGCCGGTCCCCGCACGAACCTCGAGGAAGGTGTTACTGCCATCATTGGGATCTTTTGGCAGCAGCAGTTTTTGCAACTCACCCGCCAGCATCTCCAGGCGCTTCTGACCGGCCCTGATCTCCTCCTCAGCCATCTCCTTCATTTCAGGATCGTCGAGCATCTCCGCAGCTTCAGCCAGGTCCTCGCCGATCTGCAGGTATTTGCTGAAGCTCTCGACCACCGGCTCCAGCTCCGCATACTCCCTGGAAAACTCGCGGAAACGATTTTGGTTGTTGATCACTTCAGCGTCACTCAGCAGCGCTGCCAACTCTTCGTAACGGTCTTTAAGGATATCAAGCTTATTCTGGATTGAAGCTTTCATAGCAACCTTTGGGGTTCTCCAGGCGCACTCGCGCCCGGCGGGGGAGATCAGTTATTGTCGAGTGACAACTCGAACAATTCGTGGGTCAATTGAAGCAACTCTGAACGCCCCTGAGCGGCGGATTGCTTCATCTGCACACTGGGAGAGTGGATCAACTTGTTGGTCAAACCTCGCGCCAGTTGCTGCAATACCTGCTCTGCGCTCTTGCCATTACCGAGCTGCTTCAACGCCTTGCCCAGCTCCTGATCACGAATCGATTCCGCTTTACGGCGTAACGCAAGCAAGGTTTCGGTCGCACCCAGAGAGCGAAGCTGCAGCATAAACGCGTGCACACCTTGCTCGATCAGCGCTTCAGCTTCTTTAGCCGCGACTTCGCGCGACTTGACGTTCTCCTCAATAACCTCACGCAGATCATCAACACTATAGAGATAAACGTCTGACAACTCCCCTACTTCCGGCTCTATATCGCGTGGAACGGCGATATCTACCATAAAAATAGGCTTATGCTTACGCGCTTTTAAGGCCCGCTCGACAGCCCCTTTACCCAGGAGCGGCAACGGACTCGCGGTGGAGGAGATCACGATATCGGCGTGGACCAACTCATCGGGAATTTCCGAGAGCAGCACCGCACGCGCGCCAAACTGCTCAGCCAGCCCTTGTGCGCGTTCAAGGGTCCGATTAGCCACCACGATCTGCTTAATTCCGGCGCGGGCCAGATGCTGCGCAACCAGATCAATCGTCTCACCGGCGCCGACCAACAACGCACTGCTCTTACTGAGATCAGTAAAAATATGTTTCGACAGACTCACCGCGGCGTAAGCAACCGACACTGGATTCTCTCCGATCGCAGTTTCAGTACGAACCTTCTTGGCGATGGAAAAGGTATGCTGAAACAACCGCCCCAGCTCAGAATGCACCGACTTAGCCGCACCGGCTACCGCATAGCAGGACTTAAGCTGGCCCAGAATCTGCGGCTCACCCAGTACTAACGAATCCAGGCCACAGGCAACTCGCATCATATGCTTGGCAGCATCCTCATCCCAATAGCTGTAGCTACTAGGGTGAAGCTCCTCAAAAGCCAAACCATGAAAACGACCCAGCCATTCCAACACATCCTGACTGCCCTGCAGAGAGCCGGAGCAATAGAGTTCGGTGCGGTTACAGGTCGACAGAATCGCGATCTCTTGTAGCCCGATTTGCTGGCACGCCTCAACCAGCGCCCGCTCCATCTGTTCAGGGGCAAACGCCACCTTTTCACGGACAGCAACCGATGCGGTCTTATGATTAATCCCTAGCGCCAATAAAGCCATTGAGCGAGGTAAACTCCATCTAAAAAAATCCAAGCCGACAATAATACACGCTCCTGCGCCATTGATTAACCCATCAACTCATCAATAGCAGCTAATTTAATGCAGTAATCCGAGATCCTTCGCGGTCTACTGTTGAGCAATATCGTCAGATACCGCGTCACTAACTGACAACACTCGCGAAGCCACTTATAGTTAGCGCATAGATACATGGCGGAGCTCTGGATCAGCAGCGCCACACCAGCCCAACAAAGGTCACCCGAGCTTATGCCTTTATTTCATTGTAACCACCTTCGCCCCCTCTCTGCCCTTGGTCTGGCAGCAATACTCAGCGCCTGCACCCACCTGGCACCGCAATCTGCCACCACCCCCGACACCCAGACGCCCGCCCCCGCCCAGGAGCAGCCCGAGCAGACCCAAGCAACCCCTCAGGGCAGCTTTGAAGCGGCAACCCTCTACGCCCTACTGGTCGCAGAGCTGGCCGCCCAGCGAAACCTGCCTCAAGTAACCCTGCATAATTATATGCGCGAGGCGGAACGCACCGAAGACATCAACATCACCCGCCATGCTGCCCTACTCGCTAAACAATACCGCGACCCCAGAAGCCGCCTTAAAGCAGCACTGCTATGGGCCAAGCTCGAACCCGACAACCCCGAACCCAACAGCATTGCGGCCGCAGAGCTGGTACGCAAAGGCGATACCGAGCGCGCCCTACCTCTGCTCAAAACCGCCCTCGCCAATGGCACCCTGGCGACGATTGACGCGCTCTCAAAGCGCGGCCAGAAGATGAGCCCCGAGGAGCGAAGCAGTTACCTGACACTGCTCGACCAGCTCCTGGAGCACGAACCGGCACAACCGAAACTACTCTACGCCAAAGCCAGCTTGCTGCGCTTCGACAGTGATCTCAGCCCAGCCCTGACACTGACTCAGCAGGCCCTTAATCTAGACCCGAAATTCGACCGCGCAATCCTGCTTGAGGCCGACCTACAGGCCCGTAGCGGCCACCTGGACACCGCCCTGGGCCACCTAAGAGAAGAACTCAATCAGCGCCAACACAAACAGATGCGCACTCTCTATACCCGCCTGCTGCTACAAAAAGGCCAGTTTGGCGCCGCCCAAGAGCAGGCCACGCTGCTAAATACCCAGCACCCCGACGACCACAACCTACTGTTCTATCTTGGGGTGCTGATGCTGGAGCACAATCAAGTCGATTCGAGCGCAGCCTTTTTCAATCAATTAGCCGAGCAGTTTGGAACCAACTCCACCCTGCATTACTATCTGGGCCGAATCGCCCAGCTCAAACAGCAGCGCGACACCGCGGTGCAGCACTTTCAGCAGATTGGCGCCTCACCCTACCTGATTGCCGGACTATCTGAACTCGGAAAACTACTCGACCAACCCACCGACGAAACACAGCTTAGACAGATCTACCTCGACAGCCGCAACAAGCACCCCGACCAGAGCGCCACCCTGTTTGTGCTCGAAGCTGGCTGGCTAAGCGGACAAGGCAGGCAGCACCAGGCCCTGCGCGTGTATACCGAAGCACTGACCCGGCATCCACAAAACACCCAACTACTCTACAACCGCGCCATGCTCAGCGAACAGCTCGACGACCTCGTGCAGATGGAACAGGACCTGACCCAGCTACTCAGCCTCGAACCCGACAATGCAACAGCATTGAACGCACTGGGCTACAGCCTGACCGATCGCACCGACCGCCACCAGGAGGCGCTGATACTGATCCGCAAGGCTCTTAAACTTAAGCCAGAAGACCCCGCTATTCTCGACAGCATGGGTTGGGCCCACTACAACCTAGGGGACGACCTACTGGCGCTGCAATACCTGCTGCGCGCCTATAAACACTACCCGGACCCCGAAATCGCCACCCACCTGGGGTTGGTATACTGGCGCCTGGGGCAATCCGACAACGCTCAGAAAATATGGAGCGAAGCTCTCCAGCGCGACCCAGACAACACCCAGATTCTTAACGCCATGCGCCAGGCCGGGCTGATCTCTTGATCATGCCCGACTGGCGCAATCTGCCACTGTTGTTTTGCGCAACGCTGTTGGGTTGCAGCAGCCAGCCGAGCCAGCCGCCGCAATCCGAGCACGCCACGCAAAGCTGGGAACAGCGCCAGCAACAACTATCCCCCCTTACTCAGTGGCAGGTTCTTGGCAAAATCCGCATTCAGACCGACGACTCCTCCTCCGCTGCCAACCTCAATTGGACTCAACGCCTGGACCACTACCGCATATACATGGCGGGCCCCCTCGGCCAGGGCGCAATCAACATCGAAGGCTCCGAACAAACCGGCATCACTCTGGATATTAGCGGCGAGGGGCGTCAACAAGCCTCCTCGCCGGAGCAGTTACTCGCTCAACGCCTGGGCTGGGCGGTCCCAATCAGCCAGATGCCCTACTGGATCAGAGGAGTGCCAGCACCGAAAGAGCAGTATTCGAAGCAATTGGATCCGAGCAATCGACTCCGGCAACTGCAGCAGAGCGGCTGGACTATCGACTATATCGACTACCATGAAGACCAGCAGCCACAGCTTCCACATAAGATAAGACTCAACCGGGACAACTCTCTTAAGCTACTGCTGATCCTAAAACAGTGGCAATTTGACCCGCTGACAACCGCACGCTAAGAACGCGGATTAAAATCTCGCACTCAACGACTAAAAAAAACCACTTCCGAATTGACAATAACGCCAGCGTCGAGGAAAATGCGTCCTCCTTGAAAACCGGACCAACTCTAGCTAGAGCAGTCCTGGTTTTTGTTGGGGTGTAGCCAAGCGGTAAGGCAGCGGGTTTTGATCCCGTCATGCGTAGGTTCGAATCCTTCCACCCCAGCCATCTTTTTAACACCGAGCTCCACAGCCCCCACCCTCTGCCTAAAGGTATCCTCGTGTCCAAACTCATGGTTTTTACCGGCAACGCCAATCCCGCATTGGCTAAAAAGGTCGCCAAGAAGCTTTGCATCACCTTAGGCAATGTTACCGCCGGACAATTCAGCGACGGCGAGATCGCTGTGGAACTGAACGAAAACGTGCGTGGCAAGGATGTCTTCATCATCCAGTCCACCTGCGCACCCACCAACGACAACCTGATGGAGCTAATCCTGATGGCAGACGCCCTGCGCCGTGCCTCAGCGACTCGCATCACCGCCGTTGTACCCTATTTCGGCTACGCTCGCCAAGATCGCCGTCCGCGCTCGGCACGGGTACCGATCAGCGCCAAAGTTATCGCCAGCATGATGGCCAACGCAGGCATCGACCGCGTCTTGACCGTCGATCTGCACGCCGACCAGATCCAAGGCTTTTTCGACATCCCGGTAGACAACGTCTACGGCTCCCCGGTCCTGCTGGACGACATCCAGACCCAAAACTACGACAACCCGATCGTCGTCTCTCCCGATGTCGGCGGTGTGGTGCGCGCCCGCGCTGTAGCCAAGGTACTCGGCACAGACCTTGCGATTATCGACAAGCGACGTGAAAAAGCCAACGAATCCCAGGTCATGCACATCATCGGCGACGTTACCGACCGCACCTGCATCCTGGTTGACGATATGTGTGACACCGCTGGCACTCTGTGCAAGGCCGCCGATGCACTGAAGGAACACGGCGCATCCCGGGTTGTGGCTTATGCAACCCACCCCGTACTTTCCGGCAAAGCGATCAAGAACGTCCTCAACTCCAACCTCGACGAGCTGGTTGTAACCGATACAATCCCACTCAGCGACGAAGCCAGAGCCTGCCCCCTTATTCGCCAGCTAACCCTGTCCAATCTGCTGGCTGAATCGATCCGCCGGGTCTGCAATGAAGAATCAATCAGCGCGATGTTCCTGCAATAAGGCCTGAACTGCTAAAACAGCACAAGCCCAGCACAGACACCTCCGCTAAACATAAAGGCCTCCAACCGGAGGCACTGCAACTGCATTGCAACGCTCTGGTCGCAGGAGCCTTGCAAGCTAACCTGAAAGGAAGACATCATGTCTACATTTACAATCAACGCCGCTGTACGTACAGACCTAGGGAAAGGTGCGAGCCGCCGCCTACGTCGCTTAGCCGGCACCATCCCGGCTGTCGTTTACGGCGGCACCGAAGCACCCCAGTCCCTGAGCATCGCTCACAAAGAGATCCTCAAGGCCACTCAATCTGAAGCTTTTTTCGCCAGCGTTATCGACCTGAGCATTGACGGCAAAGTAGAGAAAGTTATTGTTAAAGATCTGCAGCGCCACCCAGCAAAACAGCAGATCCTACACGCCGACTTCCTGCGCGCAGCACCCGGGGTCACACTGACCATCACCGTCCCGCTGCACTTCACCAACGAAGAGCTGAACGAAGCGATCAAGCAGGGCGCCACCATCACTCACAGCGTCAATCAAGTCGAAATTAATTGTGACGCTGCGCATCTGCCAGAGTTTATTGCAGTCGACATCCAGAACTTCGAGGCAGGCCACATCATCCACCTGTCCGAAATCAAACTGCCTGAAGGCGTTCAGATCCCCGCCCTGCAACTTGGCGAAGATCATGACCAGCCGGTTGCTACAATTAACCGCAAGCACGCCGAAGCTTAGCAAACACTAGCCTCACATTGTGACAACTGTACGGTGACACCCCTATTGTGACCTCCACAGTAAATCTGATCGTCGGACTGGGAAACCCAGGCAGCCAATATGATCAAACTCGCCACAATGCTGGGGCTGACTTTGTCGAGCAATTAGCTCAGCACTGCAACCGCACACTTCAACCCGAAAAACGCTACCACGGTCGCTACACCAAGTGCAGCATCGACGGCCACGATGTACACCTCCTGATCCCCACCACCCTTATGAATCTCAGCGGCCAGGCTACGCAATCCCTGGCGAGCTATTTCAAGATCCCTACTGATACCATTCTGGTCGCGCACGATGAGCTTGACCTACCACCCGGCTGCGCACGCCTGAAACAGGGCGGCGGTCACGGCGGACATAACGGCCTCAGAGATATCATTGAAAAATTTGGCGGTGATAAGTCATTTCTGCGCCTGCGGATCGGCATCGGCCATCCCGGCAACGCCAAACTGGTACACAACTTTGTGCTGGGCAGAGCACCGGGCAGCGAACGAGAACTGACCCAGACCTGCACCTCCGAAGCCATCAGCACGCTGCCTGTTTTACTTAACGATGGCCTGGCGAAAGCGATGAATCGACTTCACAGCTTCAAGGCCTGACCACGACAGCTTGCGCCATTAACCGATAACGAGCACCTGCACCAACCACTCGCAACCGTTACCTGTAACGACCACCTGTAACGACAATAGGATCACATCATGGGTTTTAACTGCGGTATCGTCGGCCTGCCTAACGTCGGCAAGTCCACCCTATTCAACGCGCTGACCAAAGCAGGCATCGAAGCCGCCAATTTCCCGTTCTGCACCATCGAACCCAATACCGGCATCGTCCCCATGCCCGATCTGCGCCTGGACAAACTGGCCGAGATCGTCAGCCCACAGCGCATCCTGCCAACCACGATGGAGTTTGTCGACATCGCAGGCTTAGTTGCAGGCGCCTCCAAAGGTGAAGGCCTGGGCAACAAGTTCCTGGCCAACATTCGCGAAACCGATGCGATCGCCCACGTAGTGCGCTGTTTCGAAGATGACAACGTGATTCATGTCGCCAACAAGATCGACCCCCTCGCCGACATCGACATCATCAACACCGAACTGGCTCTGGCCGACCTGGACGCGGTAGAAAAACAACTCTACAAAGCCAATCGCAACGCCAAAAGCGGCGACAAAGACGCCCTTAAAGCCAAAGCAATTCTGGAAAAACTATTACCGTACCTTGAACGTGGCGATCCGATTCGCACAGCAACCCTGTCTGACGACGAGCGCCTTTGGACCAAGCAACTCAACCTGCTCACCGCCAAACCAACGCTGTATATCGCCAACGTTGATGAAGATGGCTTCGAAAACAACCCCCACCTCGACAAGGTACGCGAACTCGCTGAACAGGAGGGCGCCGAGATCGTCGCCGTCTGCAACAAGCTCGAAGCGGAAATCGCCGAATTAGATCACGAGGAGCGCATCGAGTTCCTAGCCGACCTGGGCATGGAAGAACCCGGACTGGATCGAGTTATCCGCGCCGGATACCATCTACTCGGGCTGCAGACCTACTTCACCGCAGGAGTCAAAGAGGTCCGCGCCTGGACCGTCAAAAAGAACGCCACCGCGCCTCAAGCCGCCGGGGTCATCCACACCGATTTTGAAAAAGGCTTCATCCGTGCCGAAGTGACCGCCTACGAGGACTTCGTCCAATTCAAAGGTGAACAGGGCGCCAAAGAAGCGGGAAAATGGCGCCTTGAAGGCAAGGAATATCGGGTTCAGGATGGCGACGTCATCCACTTCCGCTTCAACGTTTAAACAACGCAAAAAACATTACAAAACCAACCCAAGGGGTGTTGACAGCACCCCTCAAACAAGGAATAATTCGCGCCTCATTCGGAGGCTATGTAGCTCAGTTGGTTAGAGCACATCACTCATAATGATGGGGTCACTAGTTCGAATCTAGTCATAGCCACCACCGAATAAAGAATACAGAACGACCACCTTTACTGGGGTGTAGCCAAGCGGTAAGGCAGCGGGTTTTGATCCCGTCATGCGCAGGTTCGAATCCTGC
>JBALTG010000106.1:0-3479 GCA_036964625.1 Motiliproteus sp. | reverse complement strand
CTGGGGTGTAGCCAAGCGGTAAGGCAGCGGGTTTTGATCCCGTCATGCGCAGGTTCGAATCCTGCCACCCCAGCCATTATTTATACCTTCCTGCTTCAAAAACTGTTTAAACGTTAATCCTCTCAGATCGACCATTTTGTCGCTAGCTAGCGGTGATTCTTGCAGTGCAAACGTGTAATCTTAACCCCTCCCTGCTCACGGCACCCAAGGATCTGGTAAGTCACCCATGCAGAAATTGCGTCAGAATCTGAACATCCTTTTCATCGGTGTCGACACTCCGGTTTCCGAACCGATCATGTCAATGCTTCGCACTGCCCGACTTGCCCCCCGGGCCGAATCCGCCAGCAACGAAGCCGAACTCGTCCTAGCCCTGAAAGCAAGCCATTGGGACATCTTTATCCATCACCACGCCGCCGAGTTAACACTGGCGTCACTGGGTAATATTCTCAAAACCAACAACAAAGACATTCCGGTCGTGGATCTTGTACCAGATACATCCCCCGAACATTGGATCCAGGGCTTAAAAATGAAAGCCTGCGCAGCGGTTCCACTCGGCCAGACCGAGATGCTGACACTCATCATTCGTCGTGAGCTTTATCACCTGGAAAACCGCCGTCGCCGACGCATGGCCGAGTTCCACCTGATAGAAACCGAAAAACGCTGCCGGCAACTCCTGCATTCCTCCAACGAAGCTATCGCCTTTCTCAACCAAAACCATGAGTTTATCTATCTCAATCCGGTCCTTCTGGAGATGCTGGGCTACGAACAGAGCAAAGAGCCCCTGGGGCTCAACCTGACCAGCCTGGTTTCAGCACAGGAGCTGATCAGCCTGGATGAGCTACTTAAGGCCTACCAGACCGACAACAGCATCAACCAAGAGATAGAGCTGGTCGTCAACCGCAGCGACGGCAGCGAGTTCTGCGCCACCCTTGAATTCAGCCAGGCGCGCTTTGAGCGCGCCGTCTGCACCCAGCTGCTAATCAAGACACCGCGCGAAGACGCCCTAATGGAGTCCATGGCGGAGCAGGACCTGGTTACCGGACTTAAAAACCAATTGTTCCTGGCCAAACGTCTCGACCAGGCAGTCCAGGCGGCCGTCCGCACTGACCACGAAGCCAACCTGCTCTACATCTCCCTGGATAACTTCAATGCCATTAAAGCCGAAATAGGCGTTAATGGCGTCGACTCTATCGCCCGTGATACCGCAACCATCCTGACCAACTTAATCAACCGCGCCCATGTTGTGTGCCGCTACAATTTAGACGCCTTCGTGGTGATCTACAGCGATTCCGACTCAAACAAAGCGGTTACACTGGCCGAGCAGATCTGCGAAGCGGTCGAGAACAACCTGTCAGAAGCGGCAGGCGCACAGATCCAGACCACCTGCAGCATCGGCGTGACCCCCATCACCGAAGATTCCATCAGCGCCCAGGACGTACTGCGTTTGGCCCAAATCGCCTCAGAAGCGGTTCGCAGCAAGATATCCAAAGGCAACGGCGTCTTCCTTCATATCCAAGAAGAGAAAGAGGAGGAGGAGGGGCTGTCGATCAAGAAGCTGCGCCAGGCGATTCGCGACAACGAATTCAAACTCCTGTTCCAGCCGCTGGTCAGCCTGCGCGGCGAACACGACAGCTTTTACGAAGCGCTGCTGCGCCTGATCGACAAGAACAATCAAGAGGTCTCCCCCAACACATTTATCACCATGCTCGACCATGCCGAAGTGAGCACCGAACTGGATCGCTGGGTGATCGGCGAGAGCATCCGCCAACTTGCTGAAGAGCACAAAAAAGGTCGCAAAAACCGCCTTTTCATCAACCTGACAGGCCGCTCACTGGAAGATCCGCGACTGCTGCACGAAATTCGAGATCAGCTCCATGCGCACCAAGTACCGGGCGACAGCCTGATCTTCCAATTCAGCGAGTCGGACGCATCAACCTATCTGAAATACGCCAATATTTTCACCCAGGGACTGGCCCAGCTGCACGCGAGCGCCTGCATCAAGCATTACGGCAGCTCGATTGATTCCGAAAATGTACTCCGCCACATTCCCGCACAATACATCAAGCTAGATGGCTCCTTCGTTCAGGAACTGGACGACCCTGACAAGCACGAAGCGTTCGACAAACTGATCGAACCGCTGCGCATCGGTGAAAAAACAATTGTCGCACCGCTGGTCGAAGGCACCAGCGTGATGAGCAAACTGTTCCGCACCGGAGTGCACTACATCCAGGGCTACTATCTGCAAGCCCCACGCGAGAAGATGGATTACGACTTCTTCGGTGAAACCTGATCGGCTTCAACACCACCAGGCCTCTAAACCGCTACAAGCCGGTCAGACCTATGGCCGGTTACGCCGTTTTCCGGTAGGCTTAGCGGTTTTCTAAACACTCCACCAACGCCTCCTCAGCACGACCCAGGACGGCGTTTGCTACTGTGGTATTCGATTGATGAACATCCGTGACCTGCTCAATAGTCGTTTGCGCGACGCCATGACCGCCGCTAACATCCCGGCACACTGCCAACCGATGGTCGCGCTGGGCAAGAACCCCCTGCATGGCGATTATCAGGCCAATGGCGCAATGGCCGCCGCCAAAGCGATGAAGACCAATCCTCGCGAGCTGGCGGGGCAGATTCTCCAGCACCTCGACCTCAACGGTATCGCCGAGCACACCGAGATCGCCGGCCCCGGCTTCATCAACATCAAGCTGGCCCCGCAGTGGCTGGCCGAGCAGACTACACAACTACGCCAGGACCCCCATCACGGCGTCGAACAGACCCGCCAGGCTCAGACCATCGTGATCGACTACTCCGCCCCCAACCTGGCCAAAGAGATGCACGTGGGCCATCTGCGCTCCTCCATCATGGGCGACGCCCTGGCGCGCATCCTCGAAGCCCAGGGTCACCGCGTCATCCGCCAGAACCACGTCGGCGACTGGGGCACCCAGTTCGGCATGTTGATCACCCACCTGCAGGATCAGGTCGAGCTGGAGGGCGCCGTCAAGCTCTCCGATCTGGAGACCTTCTACCGCGAATCCAAGGTACGGTTTGATCAGGATGAGGCCTTCGCTGCCCGCGCCCGTAGCAATGTGGTCAAGCTGCAGGCGGGTGATCCTGATGCGCTGCGCATGTGGCAGCAGTTTATCGCCATCTCCATCGCCCACAGCGAAGAGATCTACGCCAAGCTCAACGTCACCCTTAAACACAGCGACATCCATGCTGAGAGCGCTTACAACGACGCCCTGCCCGGCGTAATCCAGACCCTGCAACAGAAAGGGCTGGCGGTCGAGAATCAGGGCGCCCAGGTCGTGTTTCTGGACGATATGAGCGACAAGGAGGGCAACCCGCTGGCGATGATCGTACAAAAGTCCGGTGGCGGCTACCTGTACGCCACCACCGACCTGGCGGCAGTCGATTACCGCTGCCATACGCTGAAAGCCGATCGGATCCTCTACTTTATCGATGCCCGTCAATCATTGCAC
>JBALTG010000105.1:0-16267 GCA_036964625.1 Motiliproteus sp. | reverse complement strand
TTATCTTCGCAAATGAACGATAAATCTGACTCAAAATACAGCTCTCTCGCTACGCTCGCTATTCTCGGTCAACCTCCTAGCCCTTTGTTCATTTTGTTGTTCCAAATTGCCGACCGATTTGTAGCTGTCGACCGCGAGGGCCCTCGCTGAAAGCGCACAGCCTTCATTACTTCTATATCATCCATTTGATTTAAATACGGTTTGACCAGATTGGCACAAATATTGATAGTACCCTTCGTTACCTGTTCTAGAGCAGTTGTCCGATGAGCCACCCCGCGTGGGTGATTCAACCAGACTGTTCATTTGGTAATTATTTGAGGTGTCTATGAAGAGCAATGCGCAACAATCATCACGAATTACATTCTTGGTTCAGAAACTCAGACCTACGCTCTGCGCATCGCTGCTGGTGGTCCTTTCCGGCTGTGTATCTTCGGGTAAATATGATTCGCTGGTGACAGAGCGCGACAGCTTACTCGAGGAGCAGGCCTTGTTGAATTCACGCGTGGCTGAGACCGAACAACAGCAAAAGGCCGCCGCAACCAAGGCCGCTGAGGCCCAGGCTGAGATTACACGGCAGAAGGAAGCCGCAACCCAGACGGCCGCCGAGGCCCTGGCTGCGATTGCACGGCAGAAGGAAGCTGCAGCCAAGACGGCCGCCGAGGCTCAGGCTGAGATTGATCGGCAACAGCAGGTGTATAGCAACCTGCAGGCAACCTTTGCCCAAGAGCAACAAGCCAGCCAGGTGAAGATCGAGATGATGAAGTCCGGGGTAAAGGTCAATCTCGCCAACGAAATCCTGTTCCCGTCCGGTTCGGCGACTCTTAACGATTCCGGTGTGGAAGTGCTGACGCGAGCAGCCGCAGAGTTAAAGAAGAGCCCTTACCAGGCTGTTGTTGCTGGCTTTACCGATGACATCAGCATCAGCGGCAAACTGAGCCATAAATATCCCTCTAACTGGGAGCTCGCAGGAGCCCGGGCCGCGAGCGTGGTCCGCCTACTCGAACAGGAAGGGGTGCCACCGACTCAGCTGTTGGCAGTGTCTTTCGGTCAAAACAGTCCGGTAGAGTCGAACGATACCTCGGAAGGGCGGGACAAAAACCGTCGGATCGAGATCATCCTGCGTCCCGTGCCGGTGACGATGAACTGAGTTCAGACAGAGCGCAATCATGCCCTCCCTGTGAGCGCGTTGTGGCGAGCTCGCAGGGAGGAGACGTACCTGACCCTGCACCATCAACTGACGTGCAGATGCGGGACGTCGGTCAGGTTACAAGTTACGGAATACACATAGGGAGCAGGTAATAAGATGGGAAAGGTAGCGGTAGGTACATTGTATGCTTTGGCGTTGGCGTTCGTTTTCGCCGTTGCCGCATCGGGCCATGCTGGCGCTAAGGTCGGCTTAGGGGTCGATCAGGGGGTCGGCGTCCATTTAGCGGCTCAAATAGGTCTAACTCTGGATGATGACGCCGTTGCAGGCAACGCTGCAGTTAGAAAACCGGGCGTCGCCGCTTTGGCTGGATGGAACTCTGGCCTGAACTCTGGCCTAAACTCTGGCCTAAGTGCACGCCTGCCTTTAGCGGTGACGGTGAACGCCGATCAACGCGAGCTGGGGGCCTTTCGGCTCGCGCCTGCGATCGACGTTGATCGTAGCGACCCGGGGATCTATGCGCCCTTGGCCATTCGTTACGCATTTTAAAATAGCCACACCCCGGTGTACATGCCTACCCAACATGTCGTTTGCACCAGAAGCCTGCATAAAATTGAAGCAGAAGATTGCAAAACACTACGGCCAATCGACTGTCACATGAGATCCTGTAGTCGCTTTACATGGACAACATGAGCCTTTAGTTGCCATCAGGGGCTGCTCATGCCCCTGGCAAGCAGGTCTGATTGACCTGCCAATCGGAAGCCGCAATTTAACGTAGATTTATCTATAATAGACACTGTTTGGGAAAACGCGCAGCGTCTCTTCCCGGCACTTAGCCGCCACTTCGCATCATCGAATGCAACAACCGCCCAGCTCAGCTGAATCACCGAAACAGACGTTTGGTTGCTGCCTTAAGCGACGGTTAACGGGCTGGGGGCGGCCCAAACCGGACGCTTTAGCGGGTCGGACTTAAGCCCGCCGTTGCAGACTATCAGCCGGTGCTGCGGGCCTCGATGGGATCAGAACAGCAATCGAACCCCAGCGCTCACCTGCGCGCTGTCATAGATGTAGACCACGTCGCTGGAGTCATAGTCTTCGTACCGCAGGGCGGCAAAGAATAGCGGTTCGCCCGCCCACTTGGGAAGCCGCTTGCTCGCTTCGAACGCGCCGAAGTAGCCCTTTTTGGATGGCTCGCCATCGTTGCTCTCATCAATGGTCGAAGTGTTAACGTATTTGCGGTCCTGGTAGCCCAGTTTCAGCGATACCTCCTCGTTGTTGCCGGGGGTGTAACCCAGTTCGAGCGACAGCCGATGATCGTCGGTATCGTAGTAGCCGGGCCCGTTGTCTTCTCGCACTTCAAAGGCATAAGTCAACTCAGCATCGAAGTCACCGCTGAAAGCGCGCTGATACTCGAGTTCAACCCGATAATAGCGATACTCAAGGTCGGTGCTTGCTAGCAGAGCGCCGCTCGACTCCTTCTGGCGCTTATCGTCAAACTCTCGCTGGGTAAGTGACAGCTCGCCCCGGAATTCACTGACCTTGTTCGGGCGGAAAGTCCAGTCATTAGCCAACGTCAACTGGCGGTAGTCGAGGTCGCTCAGGCCCGCAATCTGGTAGTCCTCGTAGTCGCGTCCCCGCAACTTCAGTCGCAGTCCAGTTGCCAGGGGCTTGGACAATTTGACCCGGGTCTTCGCCTGCGCGTCCCACTGACGGTAGTCGTAACGGTCATCGATGCGCTGGCCGCTAAAGGTCCCTACCTGACCGCTGGAACGGGAGACGTAGGTCTTGTCTAAACCGCCATAATTCAGTGATAACGAGGTACGTGCTTTGCTCCCCCACAGACTGTGTGCCACCTTATAGCGACCGCCGGTATTCCAGCGGGTCGTGTCTGCCTCATCTGCCAAGCTTTCGTAACTGCGATGGCGGAGGCTGGCATACAGACGCAGGTCGCCGATGTCGTGGCTCAGGCGGATCTTGGAGGCCATAAAGGCGGCGCTGCCGGGATCGAAAGAATTCGCCAGCTTGAACGGGTTGCTATCGTGGCCGACTGCAGCCTGAAGCTTGAGATCCACCGCCTGAGCAGTGCTGGCAGCGGCCGCTACAAGCCCGCTCAGAAACAGTTGTTGTAGATTCATCGTAAAGTTTCGTCCTACTATATTAATTAGTGCACGGAACTTACTTCATTCAGTAAATTCCTAGCTTGCGCGTGGTCAGGATTGAGTCGTATCAGCTTGGTTAAATGATCGACGGCCTGGTCCGTCTGGCGCGATTGTACCAACAACCGAGCCAGCAGAAAGCGTCCGTCACTGTGTGCGGAATAGTCCACCAACAGCTGAGTCAGCAACTGCTCGGCACGTGTTTCATCGCCCAGGTGAATCCATAGCTGCGCGGCTCGGTAGCGGGTATCGGTGTCATCTGGATCGAGTCGCATGATCGCCTCATAGGTTGCCATCAACGGCTCCGAGCGTTGCTGCGCGCGGTAGATTTCCGCCTGCAGCTTTAACGCTCGCATGTAGTTGGGCCGCTTAGCCCGCAGTTGCACCAGGGCCTCAAGCGCCGCATCCGCGCTGCCGTTTTTAAACAACAGCCGCGCCTGGGCAAGACCGTAAACCAGGTTGTCGGGGGTCAACCGTAAAGCTTGATCGATTTCGTCGAGCGCCGCTTGCAACTGCTGATTGCTCTCCTGAGTCAGTGCGTTTTCAAAATGTAGGAAATCGGCGTCGGGGTTACGGCTCAGCAGGGCCCCATAATGTGCAACAGCCTGCGGATACTGCTGTCGGGAACGCGTGATCCGGGCACCCTGCACCTTAACCCGCCAGCTGAGGAGAGGGGATACCCTGGCCGACTGGAACACTGTAACGGCTTTTTTAAAACGCCCCTGGCGCCGGTAGGCCAGGCCTTTGAGGTACTGCATAGAGGCGCTGAGTCGCTTCTTACCTTTGGTTTTGGCTATCAGGCGGTCGTATTTCTTATTCAGATACAGCAGCAGCTGCTCCGTCTCGGCTTTGTACGCCTGACTCTTGGCGATCTTGAGGCCTTTGTACAGCGCCTTTTTGGCGTCGTTACGCTTGCCCAGTTCCAGATAGGCCCACCCCATTAACTGATACGCCTGCGCGGTCCGTCGTATCTGCAGCGAGTCGTTGAGGCTGGCGAGCGCGGCCCGGTAATCCAGATTGGCAATCTGGTAGCGCGCCTTGAGGGTGTGGTAGGCGTAATTGCCGGCATCCAGGCTGACCCCGCGCGTCAACGCTTCGCCGACATCGGCGTAGTCGGCGCCCGCCGCGTAGCGGGCACGTCCCAACGCAATCCAGGAGCTGGCTGCATCGGGCCGGTACTCGATCGACTTACTGAACGCCGCCACCGCCTCGGCGTGCGCTCCACCCACGTAATAGCAGTGCCCGGCCCCTGCCAACGCCTTGGCCCTGCGCCTACCACTGCTGATAGCCGCCGCATGCTGGAAGTGAGGCAACGCGCGATCACAGTCCTCCTGTTTCTTCAACAACAGTGCCAGATTGAGGGCTGCCGACTGGGAGTTGGGCTTGGCCACCAGCAAGGCCTTATAAGCGGCGATCGCTTGCTCAGTTTGTGCCAGGCGTGAAAGAGCGTGGGCGTACGCAAACTGCTCGCCAGCGTCGATGCGGGTGGTGGCGTCCAGGGGTGCCAGCGCCGCCACCACCTGCGGGTACTGCTTTTGCTGGTAGTAATTACGCCCCAGCATCAGCTGAACCCTGGTGCGATCGGCAGATGTCAGCGCCAGGAAAGGTGCCGACGCACTAACCAGGTCGAACGGCTGCGGAGCGAACAGTGCCAACAGGGCCTGCAGCTCTTCGCGCGGGGTGACGCTCGGTGGCGCCTGCAGTTGCTCTTCCTGTTCGTCCTGGTCCGGCACAATACGGATCAGATCCACCCGTTCGGTTGCCTGCAAACCAACCGTTTCCAGGTACGACACAGCGCCCAGCAGAGCCAGCGCCAACAGGGTATAGACCATCGATGAATGCAATAACCAACGCATCTACACCACCTCCGGCACTAAGCGGGCCGCCTGTACGTTCTGGATTTCCAGCCCTGGGCGGCCATTAACCTCAAGCACCACCGGGCCTGCCTGGTGATCAATGCAGATATCGACCCCCATATAGCCGAGAGGCACCGCTTGGTAGCAGCGTTCAGCGATCGTCCGAATAGTCGCCCAATGCGGCAGCAACAGTCCTCGATAGGGGCAGCCGCTATCGGGCATCGCATCGATGGTTTTGCCGTTGAGCACCGCCCGCTCCAAAGCGCCGGTGGTGACATTCACCGCCACCCCCACAGCGCCCTGGTGCAGATTGGCTTTGCCGTTGGACTGGGTTGTGGGCACCCGCAGCATGGTGCTGATGATCTCGCCGCAACTGAGAATCAGGCGGATATCCGCCAGTCCGCTGTCCGACAGTTGATTGATGAAGGCGTGCTGCACCACCAGGGGCTCAATGTAGGCCTGGTCCTCTTCACCGCTCTGGGAAAACTCACCGTTGAGGATGCCCACCACATGACTGTGCATGATCGCCATCGACAAGCGTTTGCCGGAAGCCGTGACGAAATGGTCGCCCTCGTAGTCACGAATGATGAGGATGCCGTTGCCCTGAGAGCCGTTGTTGGGTTTGAGGGCAAACTGTTTCGCCTCGGCCATCACCCGTAGAAAGGGTTCGATCCTCGCCTGGCTGCCGCATTGAGCCAGGGTCTGCGGGCAGGGTATCTCGGCGCGCTGAAGTGCCGCTTTAGTGGCCAATTTATCGGCTGCCAGCTGCAGCAACGGTTTGCTGTTCTGCTTATAGACCTGCTCACGGTTACGCTCGTTAATACCGAGAACACCCGCATGGGTATCACTGAGCAGCGACCTGAAACGCACCAGCTCCGACACCCGAATCCCGGTCCAAGAACCGATGTAGATCAGGCCGGCCAGCACCGCCAACAATAGCTCAGGGTAGAGCACAAAGACGCTTTGCAGCACCACGGAGTTGAACGCTAGGTAGCACAGCACGATGGTCAACAGGGTGCCCAGGCCACTCTTAAGAATGCCCGCAACATCGTCCTGAGTGGACATATCATTAATGCGATCGGCAGTAAAGGTGATGATAACTGCGGGGAAAAGCGCCAGAACGCCAAACTCCAACCCCAGTTTCTCGCCCTGATAGTGGGTCAGCGCCAGGGTCACCATGGAGATCAGGGTCATGATCGCGGCCAACCTCGGCACCTTGAGGATGTGCAGTTTTTCCAGCACGTAATGACCGCCAAAGGCAAACAGCAGAATAATGGCAAAGGTTGCCAGCCCCGCCAGCAGCTCGGTATACACGCAGACTGCGGCGATCAGCATCGGCATAAAGGTGCCAAAGGTTTTTAACCCCACGATATTGCGTAAAAACGCGATCAACAGCGAACAGAACGGCAGCAGGATAAAGATCATCGCCGACTGGGACGACAAACCCAACGTAGCCAGCAGGCTCACCACATCCACTTGCGGGGTGTCGTCTCGCGCGATCAGCGCCTTGGCGACCTGCACCTTGCTGGAATCGAACAGGTAGTCAAAATTGATATTGGAGGTGCGCCGGAACAGATTCTGATCGCCGCGATACAGCTCCAAGTAGTTTTCCGGGATCTCGGCAAAATGGCCGTTGATGGTATCGAAGGGCACCCAGTGCCCCCCCACATAAACCTCAACCCACTGGTGGGAGGTTTTCTTCCGTTTGCCGTTTAGCACCAAGCCGCCGACCAGACGCACCGGCAGGTTATTCAGCCGCGCCAAGCTGGCGAAAAGGCGACTCTTGCCGTTGCAACTGGCGGCCTGCAGGCGCAGTGCAGTCAGCGCATCGGTAAAGCCCTTGAACGGCATATTCTCGAATTCGAGGTAAAGATGCGAATAGATCGCCTCCAGCACCTGATAGCTGCTGCTAGGCTGCACCGGCTTGATCTGTTCCCACAGCTGGATCACCTCCGGGTGATCAACCGGTATCGCGTCGGTCGCCTGCAGGTAGGGCATCAGCTGATCCGGGTAGCGACGGGGAATCAACAGTTCAGGGACGATCTCGTAGCGAACCCCCTTCATGCTCAGGGAAGCGCTGTACTGAATATCACGACTCTGTTCACTGCCCAGCCAAGTCAGGTAACGGCCACGTTCGTCGAGGCGCTCTTCCGTCTCCATAAACGGGGCCACCAGGCGCTCCTCCAGCAGCTGCTGACGGTGGTTATCAACCGGCAGGTAGGTGGAAACCGCCACATCACCATCGGTTTCAAAATGCATGGCCAACTGCTGATGATAGACCGGCTCCGACGCCAGCAGCTCGGAGGTCAGAGAGGACGGAGTCTCACGCAGCAACCACAGCACCGCAGGGATCAACAGCAGTAGGTGCGGCAGCAACCATTTTCGCTTGGACAGCGTCGCAAAAGCCTGGAGTAACATGGTCAATAATCCCTGGTTAAAATTAAGGCACTAGGAGGCTGACCGAGGATAGCGATCGTAGCGAGAGAGCTGCATTTTGAGTCAGATTTATCGTTCATTTGCGAAGAATAGTGGTTCTATTTGCCAAAAATGAGCGGGGAATCTGGCCAAAATGCGGGTTTCGCAGTAGGTCAGTCTATTCTCGGTCAGCCTCCTAGGAGGTTGACCGAGAATAGCGAGCGTAGCGAGAGAGCTGTATTTTGAGTCAGATTTATCGTTCATTTGCGAAGAATAGTGGTTCTATTTGCCAAAAATGAGCGTCAAATCTGGCCAAAATACAGGTTTCGCAGTAGGTCAGTCTATTCTCGGTCAGCCTCCTAGGCACTACCGGTCAGATCCGTGGCTGACTTACCGTAGCAGGCCAACATCCCAAACTCTGACTCGGCAGGTTTGTGTCGAAACCTGCCGCTGCCGGATGCTTCTTACTGATTCTGGAGTGTCAGCTTTAACGACCAGGGCTGCGCTTACCGCAGGCCTAGCGTCATCCGGCTCGATCCTCCGCGGCCCACGGCAATAACCTGGCAGGTATGCGACTCAGCAGCACGGGTATACTGGAGTCCCGTTTAACAGGGTATGGCTGACCTGCCCGGTCAGGGTCTGGCCCCAATAGGGGGTGTTCTGACTCTGGGAACGATTGCTGTGCTGGTCCAAAGTCCAGAGCTGCTGCGGATCGAATATACAGATATCGGCAACAGCGCCGACCGCCAACTGCCCCAACTCGAGACCGAGGATTCGAGCCGGTGCGCTGCTGAGCATAGCAACCAGCTGCGGTAGTGTTAACAGCTGCTCTGCAACCAGTTTCAAACCCAGCGGAAGCAGCGTCTGCAAGCCGATCATGCCCGGCTCGGTGGCGCTGAAAGGCGCAGCTTTGGCGGCCGCTTCATGCGGTTGATGGTCGGAACTTAACGCCGTAATGCCGCCCCGCATCAGCGCCGCTATCAACCCTTGCCGATCGCTCTTGGAACGCAGTGGCGGGAGCAGATGGAAACGGCTGTCGAACCCTTCCAGGAAACTATCATCGAGCAGCAGCTGGTGCACCGCGACATCGGCACTGACCTGCTGACCCCGGGCTTGCGCCTGTTCGATCATCTCCACCGAGCGCTCGCAAGACAACTGACCGAAATGCAACCGGGCCCCGGCCTGCTCGGCCAGCAGCAGATAACGTGCCACCTCGAGCGTCTCGGCCACCTCGGGGATCCCCTCCAGGCCCAGCCGCATCGCGGTCGCCCCGTCATGAGCACAGCCTGCGCCTAACACTGGTTCGTTGGGGCGGACAAAGACCAACAGGTCGTGCGTAGCGGCGTACTCCAGGCAGCGCAGCAGGGTTTGCGCGCTGGGCACGCCGAAGCCTGCATTGCTGAAACCGACACAGCCCGCCTCTTGCAGCGATACCATGTTGCTCAGGTGCTCACCTTCGAGCCCTTGGGTCAGTGCCGCCAGTGGTAACACCCGGACATGGCCTGCGGCCTGGGCCCGATCCTGAATCAGCTGGGCGATCGCCGCGGTATCCAGGATCGGCTGAGTCACCGGTGAGCAGCACAGGCTGGTGATCCCGCCTGCCGCCGCCGCTCTTCCCTCACTGGCGATAGAGCCTTTTTGGGTCTGTCCGGGTTCACGCAGGAACGCCTGCAGATCGATCAACCCCGGACAGACCACCTGGCCACCGGCATCGATCCGTTGTTCGGCCACAAAGCCCTCGGGCGCCTCACCGACAGCCACAACCCGCCCCTGCTGCAGATACAGGTCAAACTGTCCGTCGACGTTATTGGCCGGATCGATCAGTCGACCGCCTTGAATATGAATCTTCATCGTTACGCTGCCTAGCTGTTCAATGTGGGGAGTTGCCGTGTTCACGGCGCTCTCTGTTTACCCGGCACTCAGTTTACTCGGCACTCAGTTGCTGACCACTCATCGCCATCGACATCACCGCCATCCGGGTCGCGATGCCATAGCCAACCTGTTTCAGGATCAGCGACTGGGCACCATCGGCCACTTCGGACTCGATCTCGACGCCGCGGTTGATCGGACCGGGGTGCATCACGATGGCGTCGGGGTTGGCCACCGCCAGACGCTCACGCGAAAGGCCGTAGAGCTTGTAAAATTCACCCTGTGACGGCAGAAAGGCGCTCTTCATCCGCTCCAACTGCAGGCGCAGCATGATCACCACATCGACATCCTTGAGCCCCTGATTCAGGTCGTTATAAACCTTGACCCCCAGGCTGTCGATATCTTTGGGCAGCAGGGTTTTAGGCGCGATCATCCGCACCTCAGCCGCGCCCAAGGTGTTGAGCGCGTGAATCTGCGAGCGCGCCACCCGTGAATGCAGCGAATCGCCGACGATGGCAACTCGGAGTGCGGCGAAGTCGCCTTTATGCCGACGGATCGTCAACATATCCAGCATCGCCTGAGTCGGGTGTGCATGACGGCCATCTCCGGCATTGATAATCGCCACGTTGGGGGTGACATGCTCGGCAATAAAATGGGCCGCACCGCTGTGCGGGTGACGCACCACAAACATATCGCTCTGCATCGCTTCGAGGTTCCACAGGGTGTCGCGCAGCGTTTCCCCCTTGGTGGTTGCGGAGGTGGCGATATCCAGATTCAGCACATCCGCCGATAGCCGCTTGGCGGCCAGTTCGAAGGTACTGCGGGTGCGCGTGCTGTTCTCAAAAAACAGGTTAACCACGGTCTTGCCGCGCAGCAGCGGCACCTTCTTGACCGACTGCGCCCCCATATCGACGAACGAATCGGCGGTATTGAGGATATCGGTCAGCAGCTCACGACTGAGCCCTTCGGTAGTCAAAAAATGACGCAGCTGTCCCTGTGCATTCAGTTGCAGCTGGAGGCTGTCACGGTTTGGGGTCATCGCAACGATTCCAAGTCAGTTAAAGGGTTAAGGGTGATGGCAGCATCAGGTTCGTCTGTTGTTGATAAAAAAATAAGCGATCGAACATCGAGCATTAAACATCAGGCATCAAACATCACGCTGCAAAATCTGCAGCGCCAGGGGCTCCGGGCCCGACAGTTTGATCTGCTGATCCGGCTGCAGGCGCAGCGTTTTACCCACAATATCGGCCCGGATCGGCAGCTCACGCGCGTCCAGATCAAGTAACGTCAGCAACAGCACCGATGCCGGCCTGCCATAATCGAACAATTCATTAAGTGCCGCCCGAACGGTTCGACCACTCATCAACACATCGTCGATCAGCACGATATCCCGGCCCTCGGTCAGCACCGGCAGTGCCGAGGGCTGCACCTTGGGGTTGAGACCGATGCGGGTAAAGTCGTCACGGTAAAAGCTGATATCCAGGATCCCGATCGGAGCCTCCAGCCCCAGCAGCTGGCGCACCCGCTCGGCCAGCCAAACGCCCCCGCTGCGAATGCCCACCAGCATCGGATTGTCGATGCCGCGCTCGCTCAGTTGCTGTTGCAACTCGGCGGTCATCGCCTGTAGCAGCTGTTCTACGTCGATATGTTGGTGCATTGATCAGATCCTAGGCTTGCTTAAATTTTTCCAGACTGGAACGGTGCACCGGCTCACGAAACCAGCTTTCCAGTATCAATTGGGCGGCCAGGCCATCCATCGAATGTTTTTTAAAATCCGCCGTCCCCCCGCCAGCCAGGTGATAGCCCTTGGCTTCGTGGCTGGTGAGGCGCTCGTCCATCAGATAACTGGGGCGGTCGTAGAGGGCATGCATGCGGTTGGCGAATTTGCGCGCACGGTGGGACATCTCGCACAGACTGCCATCCATATTCAGCGGCAATCCGACCACAAACGCCTCGGGCTGCCACTCAGTCACCAAGGCCGCGATACGACTCCAGTCCGGAATACCCTCTTTCGCAGGGATCGGTTTGAGCGCGGTGGCGGTGGCGATAAGCGCCTGCCCCACCGCTACGCCGAAACGGGTGGTGCCAAAATCGAATGCCAGAATCAAAACGTGTGCTCGCTGTCATGTGAGAGAGTCGGTTCAGAGCTTGCGCCGCCGTGGATTCATCCCCTGACCTCAGGCACGCCCGCTTTGGGAGCTGAGCAGATCGAGATTAACCCCCAGCGAGCTGGCGGCAGCGCCAAGCCGCAGCTGCGACTCGGTGGCGAACAGTATATCCAAATCAGCCGGACAACTTAACCAGCTATTGGCCAGTATTTCCTCCTCCAGCTGCCCCGCACCCCAGCCGGCATAACCCAGCGTAATCAGATACTGCTCTGGCCCCCGCCCCTCGGCAATCGCGTGTAAAATATCGCGCGAGGTGGTCAGGTGCAGCTGCTCGGTGATGGCATAACTGGAGCTCCAGTTATCCTCAACCGGACTGTGCAGGATAAAACCGCGTTCGACCTCAACCGGCCCGCCCGCGTAAATAGTGCGTTGCGCGTCATGCACAGGATCGATGTCAATATCCAGATGATCCAGAATCTGCGCAAACGACAGATCCAGTGGTCGGTTCACGACCAACCCCATCGCCCCTTGCTCGCTGTGCTCGCAGATATAGGTCAGGGTCTGCTCAAAACTGCTGCCACGCAGATGCGGCATCGAGATGAGGAAGTGATTGCACAGATTGTTCGATGCTGTAGGTATCGTCATAATGCAAGTATCGGCCGAGTACCGCTCAGACTCAAGCATCGCCGCGTACCAATACAGCCCCAATGCCTCCCCTCGGCCACAAACCCTCACGACTTCTCAGCGACAACCCCTAAGCAACCCGTGGCTAAACTCTGTGATATCATCCTGCCTATCATTATAAAGAGCGGTCAGCACTCTCTTGCTCCGGCACGCTTAGCCACGGAAGCGGGTTTAAGGAATCAACATGAAACAATCGAAGGTCCTGGTCGTTGATGACGCGGCATTTATCCGCGAAATGGTGCGTAGGACCCTGCTCGCGAAATTTCCTGACATGCAGATCGAAGACGCCGTCAATGGCCGAAAAGCACAGTTGCTGTTAAAAGCTAACGACTATGATCTGATCCTGTGCGACTGGGAGATGCCGGAGATGTCCGGGATCGAACTGCTCAACTGGGTCCGGCAACAACAAAGCTCTCAGGTCCCCTTCGTGATGGTCACCAGCCGGGGCGACAAAGCCAATGTGGTTGAAGCCATTCAAGCTGGCGTCAGTGATTACATCGGCAAGCCGTTCTCCAGCGAGGGACTGCAGGCAAAGGTGATCAAGGTACTGGGCAAGCGTCAACAGCAGCCCGCCTCGCAAAGCGCTGGCTCAGTCAGCGCCCTCACCGGATCAAACCCTCTTCTATCCCCTGCCAAAGCCCCTGCCAAAGCCCCCATTGCCGTTGCGAGAAAAGCCACAGCGGCAAAACCCGTATCGACCCAAACAAGCAAGCCGGGGCCCTCCAAAGGGGATGCCCAATTACGCTTCGGAAGCCATATTATTCCATGCAAAATAAAAGCGTTAAGCCTGAAACAGCTAGTTCTGACCTGCAGCGTCGATGCCGGGCTTCCGGCGCTATTTGAAAGCGTCGTGGTCGATCTGGAACAGAACTCGGGAGCCTCTACAGAGGTCGCACGGATCAACGCCTTCGTGCGCGGCCTGCAAGCCAACGAGAGCAGAATCGACTGTGAGCTGGTCTCTGTCACCGTTGATATCGTGGACCAGGACCCCAGTAAACTGACCTATTTATCGCGAATGATCGCCGCGGGTTCCACCCATCAAGGCTACATCCCCGGCGCCTGATAGGGATTGCGCGCGGTCAACGACCGATGCCGCTGCAGCTATTCTGAGATGACGCGATTCTGAGATGACGCGATTCTGAGATGACGCTATTCTGAATTGCCACTACTCGGAATTGCCACTATTCCGACCTGTCGCTAACCGGAATTGTCGCTATTCTGAATTGCCACTATTCCGACCTGTCGCTAACCGGAATTGTCACTACTCTGAGGTGCCCAGCTGGCGCTCGCTAAAATCCTGCAACCCCTGCTCCACCAGAGCATAGGTCGCATCGATATTGCTGGCGATAGCGCCTTCCAGGACACCCAGCCCATCAAGAATATCCCGCGCCTCATCGAAGCCCTGCTCAATACCGCCAGCGATGATCTCGACAAAGCGCTCAACCTGGTCGGCGAAACTCATCTCAGGATTGCTGTCCTGGTAGCGAGAAAACATGGCGGTGGTCAGGCTGACGATCCGATCCGCGGTGGCTTCAGGCGAAACATCCAGACCCTCGTCAACGCCTCGCTGCAGTGCATTTTCACCCAGACTAGGCGCCAGCCGTTGGTTGATCGCATCGATCGCGGCGCTGTACAGCAACGCCATGGGTTCATTGCCACTCTGCAGGCTGACCTGTTGATTAGCCCGCATGATGGCGGCATTGCCACTCTGGCGCAGCTGCTCACGAATGGAGAGCTCAGCGGGCGCGTCGGCCTGGGGTCGGTTCAGCGAGCGGGTATTGGTCGCGGGTACGGGTACCCCGGAAGCGTTCGCAGGAGTTAGAGAAACAGCCATCGTTCACCTCATACTATCAGTCCAATCCAAGCAGCCCAAACCAAGCAGTCTGATTAAAATATAGTCAACAATGCGCTAAGCGGGCTCTTTTTCTGGCCGGTGCGGGCTAATGCCGGCAGCACCCTCGCCGAGCAGAGCCCTGTCTCTACTGGGCATTGACGCCCAGCCGCGAGCGTTCGAATTTCCAGGTCCGGATAATCTCAACCCGGTCGGCGTGCTTACGTAGCTCCGGCGGGAAGGGCGCATAGGGAGCAGCCAGCCGGACAATCCGTTTGGCGGCATCGTCGAGCACTTTATGCCCCGAGGTTTTGAGCACATCCACTTTCTCCAAGCTGCCGTCTGGGCGGATCATCAGCGCCAGGCGCAGATTGCCGTAGAGTCCTCGTCGCCGAGCCTGTTCGGGATAGTTAATATTGCCGACGCGCTCCACCTTGCGCCGCCAGCTATCGAGGTACTGGGCGTCATACGATGCTCGGGTTGATGCTGATGTCAGCCGACGTATCCGCGGTGCGCTGGCCTGTTCCTGGCGCATGTTATCCAGCTTTGCCTCTAAGCTGGCGATCTCCAGACTCCGCGCCAGCAACGAAGCGCTGGTTCCGGTGGCCACCGGGGCTTCAGCCGCAGCCTGCTCGGGGGTCTTATCATCCACCAGCCACTCGCTATCGCCGTGGGTGCTGATCTGCTCCGGTTGCTGGGTTTCAACCTGCCGTGCTGCGTCGGCCTTATCCGGCTGCTCTGCCGGTTCCACCGGCTGTATCAACTCCTGCTGACTGGGCATGATACCCGGCGCCACAGGGCTCGCTTGATTGTTTTGAAAGGGTGCGATTTCCCGGGTTGTGGGGAGGGTTTTCTGCTCCAGCTCGCCACTGCCTATTTGATTATTCTGAGCGATAAAATCCGCTTTATCAGGGGCTTTTTCACTCGTAAACTGCGCCAGCGTTACCTCCAGCGTAGTGGCCGCGGGGGTGGGCGGCTCGGTGGCAAAATCAAGCCCCAAAATCAATACCCCGTGCACGGCTATGGCGATAAACAGGGGAAAACCGAACTGATCAACCGTGCTGAGCGGAGCTCGAGAAGAGGCGATTTGTGTTTGACTCATCGTGACTCGCCCGGATTCAGGTGTTAAACCGCGCTGCTATTGCATCCATCAACTGCCCTGCAATATCGAGCCCGAACTGGTCGTTGAGTTCGCGGATACAGGTCGGGCTGGTGACATTGATTTCGGTCAAATAATCACCGATCACATCCAGGCCGACAAATAACAACCCCTTCTCACGAACCTCCGCTTTGACCTGCGCACAGATCCAGCGATCACGATCAGTCAGCGGCTGGCCAACCCCCGTACCGCCGGCGGCCAGGTTACCGCGCGTCTCACCCTGGGAGGGGACCCGTGCCAACGCGAAATCGACCGGTTCGCCATCGATCAGCAGGATGCGCTTGTCACCGTCGACGATCTCGGGGATATAGCGCTGCGCCATGATCTGTTCGGTGCCATGCCCGGTCAGTGTCTCCAGAATCACGCTGAGATTGGGGTCCTCGGCTTTGACCCGAAAAATCGACGCGCCGCCCATGCCGTCCAGCGGCTTGAAGATCACATCCTGGTGCTGACGATGAAACGCCTTCAATAACGCCGGATCCCGGCTCACCAGCAGCGGCGGACAGCATTGCGGAAACTGTGTGGCGAACAGTTTTTCATTACAGTCGCGCAGACTCTGAGGGCGATTAACCACCATCACCCCTTCGCGCTCAGCCTGCTCCAGCAGGTAGGTGCTATAGAGAAATTCATTATCGAACGGCGGATCCTTACGCATCAGCATCACATCCAGATCTGCCAGAGGCAGATGCTGATAGTCGCCACGCTCGAACCAATCGGCAGGGTCACGCTTGACGCTCAGCGGCGCCATCCGTCCCATCGATACGCCATCTTGTAAATAGAGTCCGGACTGTTCCAGATAAAACAGCTCCCAACCCCGGTCCTGCGCGGCCCAGAGCATCGCCAGGGTGCTGTCCTTTTTGTAATTGATCGCTTCAATGGGGTCCATGACCACGCCGATTTTAAGGCTCATTCAACAGTTCCTTGGCAGCAATAACAAACATTCCAGCATAGTAACAGAGCTGGCATGAAAAGCAGCGGCGAGCGCAGCGCGCGCGACAGACCGCTTAATCTCAGACCTGAATTCAGGCCAGATCTCCCCACAGAT
>JBALTG010000104.1:0-16301 GCA_036964625.1 Motiliproteus sp. | reverse complement strand
TGGCAAGAGACAAAGCGTAGCATTCACTTAAGGCCATCCTGGCCTTCGCCCTGCGGGCAGCCTACGGCTGTGTAAAATGTCTATCCTGACGTTTTATGTCCCGCCGGGGCGACTGCAGCGTGTACGCCTGCAGGACTTCCATCGCCAAGCGCCTCTTTAGAGAATCCCTGACTGGAAACAGTCAGGGATTTTTGCTGTCTGGAGCACCGTTATTCGCATTGATCGGATGTTTATTCGACAGGGTTGGCATCGACGTTGATATATTCGGATCTAAGTCACTGTCTTGCATTAGCCACCCCTGCCAATAGGTAAATCCAGTTATACCTTAATTAAATGGCGCCCCTCACTCGCGTCCATCGTACTCATTAGAGTGGAAAACCTTGCCTGGGGGCATTTAAAAACGAAGGGGTATACTCCTTAGCCTGGGTTAGTGCCTGGCAGGCACGTAACACTAACGCATCACCGAATTTTGGCCCCACAACTTGCAACCCGATCGGTAGCCCGGCCTGCGATAACCCGCAAGGAACCGATGCAGCTGGCTGCTGGGTTAAATTGAAAGGATAAGAAAATGGGGTCCAGCTCATCCAGTGCTCTTGGCTCGGATCGGCCACGTTACAGCCCGCTTCAAACGCGGTGATAGGAACGCTGGGGGTCAACAGCAGGTCATAGTGATGATGAAAACGGTTCATCGTTTCACCCAGGGCAGCGCGTGCATCCTGAGCGTACAGGTAATCAACCAGCGAGATCTTCCTGCCGCGCGCAGCAATGTCGATGAAACCCGGATCCACCAGCTGGCGCTGCTGCTCGGTCAGCCCATCAACTAGCTTTGCTGCACCGGCAAACCAGAGCGTATTAAATTGCTCGATGGGGTCTTCAAATCCCGGATCGACCTCTTCGACCCGTGCGCCCAAGTCCGCCAGGGCCGCAACCGCACGCTCCACCGCGGCGGCTACTTCGGGGTTTACCGATACGTAACCCAGACTGCGGCTATAGGCGATACGCAAGCCGCGCACGCCAGCGTTGATTCCGCGATTCCACGGTGTGTCGGTGCCGGGTCCTGCATACCAATCGCGGTCATCGGGTTGCGCAACGGCATTCATCATCAGTGCAGCATCCTCGACCGTGCGGGTCATCGGCCCCAGATGAGACAGGGTGGTCATCGCGCTAGCTGGCCATTGCGGGATGTAACCGAAGGTGGGCTTAAGACCGAAGACACCGCAGAATGCCGCCGGAATGCGGATGGAACCGCCGGCATCACTACCTTGGTGCAGCACTCCCATATTGAGTGCGGCTGCCGCCCCCGCGCCCCCGGAAGATCCCCCTGCGGTCATGGCGAC
Organism: Motiliproteus sp.; assembly: GCA_036964625.1. Lineage (GTDB taxonomy): Bacteria > Pseudomonadota > Gammaproteobacteria > Pseudomonadales > Balneatricaceae > Motiliproteus. The sequence continues at coordinate 14,964 of JBALTG010000104.1, read as the reverse complement.
ATTCCAGGGGTTTCTGGTAATACCGGTCAACGGGCTATCGGTTACCCCCTTCCAACCAAACTCCGGCGTCGTGGTTTTACCGAGCAATACCGCACCGGCTTCACGCATCCTTGCAGAAAAGGGTGCATCTACCAACCAGGGCCCTTCGGCAGAGGTTGTACGGGACCCTTTGCGCGTCGGCATCCCTTTTGTCAGGGTCAGATCCTTGATCGAAGCTGGCACACCATCCAGGCCACCACAAGGTGTGCCGCTCATCCAACGTGCTTCGGATGCTTGCGCTGCCGCCATCGCGCCTTCCTGATCGACATGGCAATAGGCATTCACTGCATCGTTATGTTGCTCGATGCGTGCTAAAGCCGCAGCCGTGGCCTCCACCGGCGACAAGCGTTTATGACGGTAGAGCTGAAGTAACTCCACTGCCGTTAAGTCGGCAATATCGGTCGTCAGGATGCCGTCCAGCCCTGCGTGACTCATGGGCGCGCTCCCGTATCAGTCTCATCTAAACTTGGTGCGGTAATGCCAGCGCGCTCGAGCATCGCATGTAACAGCACGGTTGCGCCGACCGCAAGATCATCGGGATCCGCATTCTCGATCTCGTTATGACTGATACCATTTTCACAAGGCACGAAGATCATCCCTGCCGGGGCGATCTCAGCAATAAAGATCGCATCATGTCCGGCACCACTGACGATATCCATATAGGGCGCGTGCTGCGCTTGGGTAGCTGCACGCACGGCATTGATACAGCCGGGATCGAAAGCCAGCGGCGGGAAATCGGCGGTCGGCGAGAGTTCCACCTCCAGACCGCTGCGCTCGGCCAGTGCATCGAGCATGAGTCGTAGCTCGGCGACCATTGCGTCCAGCACCGCAGGAGTCAGGTGGCGAAAATCGATGCTCATATCCACCCGGCCCGGAATCACATTGCGCGAGTCAGGATGTACTCTCAGCCGGCCCACGGTGCCACAGCCGTGGGGCTGATGGGCATTGGCGATACGGTTGACCTCTGCGATCACCTCGGCGGCCCCCAACAATGCATCCTTGCGTAGATGCATCGGGGTTGGGCCAGCATGAGCCTCAACGCCGGTCAGCCTGAGGTCGAACCATTTTTGTCCCAGGGCTCCGATCACCACACCGATCGTTTTCGCTTCTGCTTCGAGGATCGGCCCCTGCTCGATATGCGCCTCGAAATAAGCTCCGACTGGGTGACCTGAAACGGGCCGCGTGCCTGCATAGCCAATGCGGATCAGTTCAGAGCCGACCTCGTGTCCGTTATCATCCGTTTTAGCCAGGGTGTCATCGAGATCAAACGCACCGATAAAAGCCCCTGACCCCATCATGCAGGGCGGGAAGCGGGAACCCTCTTCATTGGTCCATACCACCACTTCGATCGGCGCCTCGGTGTCAATTCCCAGGTCATTGAGGGTGCGCACAACCTCCAGTCCGGCCATTACCCCAAAGCAACCATCAAACTTTCCACCGGTAGGCTGGGTATCAATATGGCTACCGGTCATCACCGGTGCTAAGTCAGGGTTACGACCGGGTCTGCGGGCGAAGATGTTACCGATCTGGTCGATCGAAATTTCGCAGCCCGCATCCTCACACCAGGACACAAACAGGTCGCGCGCCTGACGATCCAGATCGGTCAGTGCCAGACGATTGACACCGCCCTTGGCGGTCGCGCCAATCGTTGCCAATGTCATCAGTGATTGCCACAAGCGATCACCATCAACCCTCACATTGGCCGGCAGCGTCGATGTTTCAAGAATAAATTCTGTCATAAATGCCTCTCTATTTTATTCGGCAATACGGAAACAGGGGAACTCAGGCGCTCAGCGCCAGATACCGGTCTCTGACGGCCTGGTCCGTGGCAAACTCCTTAGCGGTACCGCTGTAGACGACGCGCCCTTGCTCCAGTACATAGTGCCGATCGGCCAACTTCTCGCACACGGCCAGGTTCTGTTCCACCAACAGCACCGATACACCGGCTTTGCGAATAGCATCGAGAATTTTCACGATCTCATCGACGATAATCGGGGCCAGCCCTTCGGTGGGTTCGTCCAGCAGCAGAATCTTGGGGTTATTGACCAGTGCCCGCGCGATGGCGAGCATCTGCTGTTCGCCGCCGGAGAGTGCGTTACCGCCGTTGCGACGACGCTCATACAAACGGGGAAACATCAGGTACACATCGGCCAGCGACCAACGTCCGCCTTTACGAACAGCGATCGCCAGGTTCTCCTCGACCGACAGCAGTCCGAAAATGCCGCGATGCTCTGGAACCAGCGAAATACCGGCACGCGCTATCTGGAAACTCTCGCGGCCCACCATCTCCTGACCCTCAAACTGCACCGTGCCTTCGCGTGGCGCAACGATCCCCATGATGCTGCGTAACGTAGTCGTTTTCCCGGCTCCGTTTCGCCCCAGCAAGGTCACCAGCTCACCGGGTGCAACGGTCATTGAAACGCCTTCGAGTACATGGCTCTTGTCGTAGTAAGAATGAATGTTGTTGAGTTCCAGCATTATGCGCACTCCCCAAGATAAGCGGCCCGTACCCGATCATCGGAGCGCACCTGCTCGGGCGTTCCCTCGACCAGGATGCGCCCCTGATGCATGACGGTAATCCGATCGCTGATCGACATCACTATTCCCATATTGTGCTCGATCAACATGACGGTCAGCTCCTTGCCCAGCTCAGCGATCAAATTGGTCATGATGGGGATGTCATCTATGCCCATTCCCGAGGTCGGTTCGTCAAGTAACAACAGTTTCGGTCGACCACAGAGCGCCATACCTACCTCCAATACTCGCTGCTGGCCATGGGACAGGTCTCCGGCCGGCACACCGGCCCGCGCGGTCAGTTGCAGTCTCTCCAGTACCTCATCGGCTTGATCGAGATGGCAGCGTTTGCTCTCCTCTGCCCGCCAGAAGGTCAGTGCGCGGTGTCCATCCCGCCCCTGAGACGCAAGGCGCAGATTTTCACGAACGCTAAGATTCTGAAACAAGCTGGTGATCTGGAACGACCTCGCCATGCCGATGCCTACCCGGCCATGGGCTGAGCTGCGGGTCACGTCATGACCCCCGAACAGAATTCGGCCAGCGCTCGGGCGGCGCTCACCGGTCAGACAGTGAAACAGGCTAGTCTTGCCTGCTCCGTTGGGGCCAATAACGGTATGAACCGTCCCCTGACGGATCTGCAGATCCACCCCGTCGACTGCGCGAAAAGCACCGTAAGCCAGAACCAGCCCCTGGGTAGAGAGAATGGCCTCCCCTGACTGTACGGTAGTACTGTTTGAGATAGGGGTTATCGTATTCATTGTCCAGCCTCCTCGCGTGCTGCCGCAGCTGAAGGCTGCTGATGCGCCTTCCGTTCTTTCCAGCGCTCGATCAACGCCTCAATTCCGCCCCAGAGTCCGCCGCGCATAAACAGCACGACAAAAATCAGCGCAACGCCCAGGAGTAGCATCCAACGTGGCCATATCTCAGACAGCAGGTCTCCCAGCATGATGATAGAGCCCGCCCCGAGCAGCGAACCTAGCAGCGAACCGCTACCGCCGATGATTGTCATGATAAGAATGTTTTCCGACATCATCAGTTCGATATTGGACAGCGGTGCGAAGTTGAGCATCATCGCATACAGGGCGCCGGCCAAGCCCGTCACGACCCCGGACAACGTAAAGGCCAGCAGTTTGAAGTGGCGGGTGTCGTAACCGACCGCCGACGCCCGGTTTTCATTTTCGCGAATCGCCACCAGCGTTGTGCCGAAGGGTGAGTGGATGACCCGTCGGGCACCGATAAAGATCAGCATAAACAGGATTGCCACGAAGCCATAGAAGGCTCGACTATCGGTCAGATCTAACAGTGTCATTCCCCCCAGAGATACCGGAGGTCGAGGCACATCCAGCAGTCCGTTGTCGCCGCCGGTCCAGTCACTCAGGGTGTAGGCCAGAAAATAGACCATCTGTGAGAATGCCAGGGTCAGCATGACGAAATAGATACCGGTTCGCCGAATCGCCAGTGCTCCCACTAAAGCCGCTATCGCACCGCCGCAAGTCATCGCGACGGTGAGCGCGCCAAACAGGCTGAACTGCCAGTGAATCATCACCAGCGCGCTGGAATACGCGCCGATGCCAAAGAAGATCCCCTGGCCGAAGGAGAGTAAGCCGGTGTATCCGAGCAACAGGTTGCACGCCAGCGCGGCCAGCGCGAAGATCAATATCTCGGTGGCCAGGGTTACCGAAGGCAGCAGCAGTGGCATCAGGATCACCGCGGCTAAAGCGATCAACGTCACACCACCGAGAATAGATGGCTTGCGGGTCGTTGGTATTGTCATCATCACGCTCTCCCAAAAAGACCATAGGGGCGAATCAGGATGACCGTCGCCATCGCCCCGTAAATCATTAAACTCGCCCCCTGGGGCCACAGGGTGGTCATCAGGCTCTGCACCAGTCCTACCAGCAAGCTAGCAATCAGCGCGCCGCTAAATGAGCCCATGCCACCGATCACCACGACAACAAACGCCAGCCCCAGCACCTCGACGCCGATAAAGGGGTTTGCGCCGCGCAACGGCGTCGCTAGCACACCGGCGATCGCTGCCAGTGCCACTCCCAGCGCGAAGGTCAGGGAAAACAGCCTGTAGATATCCGTACCCAGCAACGACACCGTCTCGGTATCCTCACTGCCAGCACGCACCAGTGCACCGAAGCGGGTCCGCTCTAGCAGCAGCCAGAGACCGAAGCCGATCAAGGCAGAGAAAAGAATCAGGAATAATCGATACTTGGGGTAGGCAAAATCGCCCATGATCACCACCCCCTGGAGAAGCTCAGGAGTCGCGACGCTCTTGCCGACGGGTCCCCAGGTCATGATGGTCAACTCTTGAATAATCAACGCCATACCCAGGGTAATCAAGATATGGAAGGTATGCGGCAGGTGATAGACCCGCTGGATCAGCGTTTTCTCGATGACCCAGGCCAGCAGGCCCACAACAATCGGGGCGATCAGTAACGCCAGCCAAAAATTGCCGGTTAATGCCACCACCGTGTAACACAGGTAGGAGCCGAGCAGATAAAAGGCACCGTGGGCGAAATTAACAAAGTTCAGCAGTCCAAAGATAATAGTCAGGCCGACGGCGATGAGAAAATAGATCATCCCCAAACCGAGACCGTTGAGAATCTGAAAAAGATACAGATCTAGCATAGAGTAGCTCCCCAAACGAAAGACAATGCGCGCTGAAAAACCGGCGGGGAGCGAGCAAGCAACCGTCCCCCACCGTCATCAACCATTAAGCCATGTTGCAGCCAACAGCATCTTCCGCCGGGAAGGTACGTCCCGAACTGACGACCTCAGCAAGATCATCGGGATCGTTCATCTCTGAAGCGGCTTTGCCCCGCAACAGGTAGTAATCTTTGATCACCTGGTGATCCGACGTACGAACCGTCTCGGATCCGGTTGGCCCCTCATAGGTGTAGCCCTCCAGAGCCCTGGAGACTTCGGCACCCTCGGTAGAGCCTGCGCGCTTGATCCCGTCCAGTAGCACCTTGGTGCCAATGTAATCGGCAGCCATCGGATAGTTGGGGTTCATCTCATACACTTCCCGAACCCGTTTGACGAATGCGTTGTTCATCGGTGTGTCAATCTGGTGCCAATACTGAGCGCCTAGATAAACATCTTCAATCAGCTCTGGACCGAGCTCTTTGAACTGATCGAGACCAGCGGACCAGGCCAGCAGAATAGTCATCTTGCGCTTGAGGCCGAAATTGACCGCCTGACGTAATACGTTAGAGGACTGCCCCCCGAAGTTGAGCAGTAGCAAGACATCCGGCCGCGCCGCCATCGCATTGGTGAGGTAGCCGGAAAACTCCTGTTCTTGCAGGGAGTGATAGCTATTGCCCACATGCTCGACGCCCATCTCGTCAAACACCGCCTTGGCATTGTCCAGCAACGCCTCACCAAACACGTACTGAGGCGTGATCGTATACCAGCGCTTGGCTTCAGGCTTCATCTTGATCAATGGCAAGACCGTTTCGCGAATGGCGCCGTAGGTTGGTACTGACCAGCGGAAGGTAGAGCTATTGCAATTTTTGCCCGTCAATTCATCGGCACCGGCCGGCGTCATAAAGACACCGCCAGCCTTAGCCACCTCTTTACCCACCGCTAATGCGGAAGAGGATAGCGTACAGCCGTTGAAAAACAGCGCCCCTTTCTGCTGAGTCGCCTCTTGCACTTTACGGACAGCCTTGCCGGCATTACCTTCGGTATCGATGGTGGTATAGGTGAGTGGTCGGCCCAGCACTTCGCCATAGTCCTCCACCGCCAGTTTCGAACCCATGTTGGCATACTGGCCATAACTGGCAAATGTACCGGATACCGACTTAACACCATAGATAGACAGCGGCTCTGCAGCCTGCGCTTGGCGGATCATTGAGGGCACTGCTAGCAGGGAGGACGCAGCAATACTGGCCTTTAGGAAAGTTCTTCTTTGCATTTCGACTACTCCAGGTTCAACTTCTGTTAGTTTTGTTTTTATTTCAGAATTCACTTACATCCGTGCTTAATTACCCACTGCCTCCTAGGTCTGATCACAATCGATGAGGAAACGATTAGCCATCTCCCCTTCGAGGGCGATCATATTTCTCTCGGCATCACACATGTGTTCATGCATGAGTGCGCGTACCTTTGCTTCATCCTCTTGCTTCATCGCCTCGAGAATACGCCGGTGATAATCCACATTCGCCTCACTGAACTGGTGCCGCTCAGGCAGATAGGCTTTCTTCAGCACCACCAGGTCGCGCAACAAGTCGTTGAGAAAGCGAGCCATAAACGCCAATAGCGGGTTGGGACATGCCTCGGCCAGGGTGTTATGAAATTCGATCTCCACGATGCGCTGTAGCCGCTGCTCCTCTTCAGTTTCTGGACGCTTGTCGCAGACGCCGATATTCTCTTCCAACACCGCAAAATGTTCGTCGCTCAGGTGGCCGATCACGGCAACCGCCAGCTCAACTTCGATCACCCGGCGTAGCTGATAAACCTGACTGCTGTCAAAATGCTGAAAATGGAGATAATTGCGCAAAGCCCGGGTTGCCGGATCGATACTGGCGCTGTTCAAATAGGCGCCCCCAGCCGGACCGGTTCGCGTCGTGACCAGACCCTCAACCTCAAGCGCTTTCAGCGCTTCGCGCACCGTGCCTTTAGAACATTCAAACAGTTCAATCAGCTCTCGCTCATTGGGAAGCTTGTCGCCGGGCGACATCTTATCCGTCACTATCCAGCGCTTGACGTCTTCCACAATCAGATCTGATAATTTTTGCCGCTTGCGGCGGCTCGGATTAATCGACACGTACTCTGCACCTCTATCAAAATGAGTTATGAAACGGCCTCAACTTCGCTTTTGTCTATTTATTCTATTTATACGTATAAATTGCATAAATATAGTTTTAGCAGAAAATCGTGAATAGGCAAGGTTATAGGCCTAAAATTTTCAATCGCGGTTATGAGGGCGGGTTACCGGCCCAGAGATCTGGAATAGGAAGGGAGAAGGCGGTGGGCAGGGGCCCACTTGTTAACGGCTTGTTCCGTGGCATGGCAGGCGCAGGTAAGGGTGGAGATCGCGTAATTAGACGTGCGGAGGCGCTGCTGGCGATCTATTTTGGCGCCATCATCGGGGTTACCCGGGGCAGGACAGCGTCATGCCACCTTGCGCTGTATGGCCGAGGGAGCGTTAGTCAACCGCAACGTCCCTTCAACGGTGTTCATCCCATCGTCGCGTCTTGGGTCAACTGATCGCGACCGACCAACGGGGCTGAGGGCTTCTGTAAAAAAAAGACCTACACCAGGGCGGGCCCGGTGTAGGTCTAACTGGTCACAGTATGGGAGCTACTGTTAGATCACGAGAATCTCTCGATAAGAGTTTAGGCTGGGAAGGCGAACTGTGCACCTTCACGGACACCGGCCGAAGGCCAGCGCTGGGTGATGGTCTTGCGCTTGGTGTAGAACCGCACTGCATCGGGACCGTAGGCATGCAGGTCACCAAATAAAGACCGCTTCCAGCCACCGAAGCTGTGGTACGACACTGGTACCGGTAGCGGTACGTTGATGCCGACCATGCCCACCTGGATGTTATCGGAGAAATAGCGCGCCGCTTCACCGTCACGGGTAAAGATACAGGTACCGTTGCCGTACTCGTGATCGTTGATCAGCTGCATAGCCTGCTCCATCGTATCGACGCGCACCACCTGCAGTACAGGCCCGAATATCTCTTCCTTGTAGCTGACCATCTCGGGAGTGACGTTGTCGATCAAGGTACCGCCGACGAAGAAGCCATTGGCAAAGCCTTCTACCTGCGGATTACGGCCGTCAACCACAACCTTAGCGCCTTGCTCTTCGGCACTGTTGATATAGCCAACCACTTTCTGCTGATGCTGCGAGGTGATGACTGGACCAAAATCGTTGCCACTATCGCAATAAGCACCCACTTTGAGGTTCTCCATCGCCTTGGTCATTTTTGACACCAGCGCATCGGCCGCGTTATCACCAACAGCAACGGCTACCGACAGCGCCATGCAACGCTCGCCGGATGAACCGAAGGCCGCACCAACCAGCTGGTTAACCGCGTTATCCATATCGGCATCGGGCATAACGATGGCGTGATTTTTAGCACCGCCCAACGCCTGGCAACGCTTACCATTGGCGTTTGCGGTGCTGTAGATGTACTCGGCAATTGAGGTCGAACCGACAAAGCTTACCGCCTTAACGTCGTCATGGCCCAGCAGACAATCAACCGCTTCTTTGTCGCCGTTCACCACGTTCATGACACCGTTAGGAAGACCGGCTTCCTGCAGCAGTTGTGCAATGAACAGGGTCGAGCTTGGATCGCGCTCGGAAGGCTTGAGTACGAAGCAGTTACCACAGACGATCGCCATCGGGTACATCCACAACGGCACCATCGCAGGGAAGTTGAACGGCGTGATTCCGGCGACAACACCCAATGGTTGAAACTCACTCCATGAATCGATATTCGGACCAACATTTTTGCTGTGCTCACCCTTAAGCAATTCAGGCGCACCACAAGCGTACTCGACATTTTCAATCCCGCGCTGCAGCTCACCGGCGGCATCGTGGGCGATCTTGCCGTGCTCTTCACCGATCAGCGCACAGATTTTATCAACATTCTGTTCCAGCAACATTTTGAAGCGGAACATCACCTGCGCCCGTTTGGCCGGTGGCGTGTTACGCCATGCGGGGAAAGCCGCCTTAGCCGCCGCAATTGCCTCTTCAACGGTCGCAGTCGAGGCCAAAGCTACCTGCTTGCTGACTTCACCGGTAGAAGGGTTAAAGATGTCCTGGGTACGCTCGGCGTCGTTACACATTTCGCCGTTAATCAGATGGCCAACAATATTCATGGTATTTCCTCAAATAACTAAAGCTCAAATAAAGCTCAAATTTAATTAGGTCAAATCAGATCCGATCACGTCAGATCCAATCGGGGCGCAGCCGCAGCGGCGCCAATGAAACGTTAACGGTAGGGTTAAGTCAGTTCGTTGATGCTATCGCCCAAGGCGTTGATCAAACTGTCGATCTCTTCGCGCTGAGTGGTAAACGGCAGACCCAACTGGATGGTGTCACCGCCGTAACGGACGTAATAGCCCTTGTCCCACATCTTCATCGCGATCTGGAACGGACGCAGTTGCGGTTCACCCGGTGCGTGCTCGATGGACAGCGCGCCGGCAAAACCGTAGTTGCGGATATCGGCTATGTACTGGGTGCCCTTGAGGCTGTGCAGGGCGGACTCGAAGGTCGGCGATAGCTCGGTCACGCAATCGATCAGACCGTCATTGTCGAGGATGTCGAGCGACGCCAGCGCCGCTGCACAGGCGACCGGATGGGCCGAATAGGTGTAGCCGTGGGGCAGCTCTACCGCGTATTCGGGGCCACCGTTATCCATAAAGCAGTCATAGATCTCCTGCTTCACAGCGACCGCACCCATAGGTACGGTGCCGTTCGTGAGCTGCTTGGCCATGTTGATCATATCGGGTTTGACCCCAAAGGCCTCGGCACCGGTCTTGGCGCCCATCCGACCGAAGGCGGTGATCACCTCATCGAAGATCAGTAGAATGTTGTGCTGATCACAGATCTCGCGCAGTCGCTTCAGGTAGCCGACCGGCGGCGGCAACACACCGGCAGAACCGGCCAGCGGCTCGACAATCACAGCGGCGATATTGGAGGCGTCATGCAGCGCAATCTGCTCCAGCAGATCGTCGGCCAGATGGGCGCCGGTCTCGGGTAGGCCGCGTACAAATTTGTTTTCCGGCAGTACGGTGTGGGCCAGGTGGTCGGCATCGACGGCGGTGCCGAACAGGGCGCGGTTCGGACCGATGCCGCCGACCGAGATCCCGCCGAAGTTAACCCCATGGTAGCCCTTGGCGCGACCGATCAATTTGGTCTTGCTGGCCAGGCCCTTCTTGCGCCAGTAGGCACGGGCGATCTTCAGTGAGGTTTCGGTAGATTCAGAACCGGAGCCGGTAAAGAACACCCGGTTGATCCCTTCGGGCATAAACTGGGTGATCCGTTCGGCCAGCTGGAAGGCTTTAGGATGGCCGAACTGGAATGCCGGCGAGTAGTCCAGCTGTTTGATCTGCTGGCTGACCGCCGCGACGATTTCGGGACGGCCGTGACCAGCACCGCAAGTCCACAGACCCGACAGGGCATCAAAAATCTTCCGACCTGCAGCATCGGTGTAGTAATTGCCTTCTGCGGAGACGATTATCCGAGGATTCTTTTTAAACTCCCGGTTGCCGGAAAAAGGCATCCAGTAGGCGTCCAGGTCGAAACTTCCGGCCTCAGGACAAGTGAAGGTGCTCATAAGCTACTCCTGTCAGGATCCCTGTGGATCAGGTTTTATTATTTTGCTGTGAGTCGAGTATGGTTGTACCACTCCTTTCTCACTGTTGACAAATTTTGCATGGTGACATAGGTTTGATAAATCTATATTTTCTAACCTTTAGTTAAGTCGACACTAACCTATTGGCTATCTCGATGAAAAAGACTGGGTTTAAGGGGCAGGTGAGTGATGTGGATCTGCGCATGCTGCGGATCTTTAGAAAGGTGGTCGAGTGTGGCGGCTTTTCTGCCGCCGAGGTCGAGCTTAATATCAGCCGCGCCGCGATCAGCATCACCATGGCGGATCTGGAAACCCGATTAGGATTCAGGCTCTGTCAACGCGGCCGATCTGGATTTTCGCTCACCGACGAGGGCAGTCAGGTGTACGACTACAGCCTGCAGCTACTCTCTTCGCTGGAGGACTTTCGCACCCAGGTCAACGCGCTGCACGCCCAGCTTAAGGGCGAGTTGAATATTGGCATTACCGATAACCTGGTGACCATGCCGCATATGCGGATCACTCACGCTTTAGCGCTGCTCAAAGAGCAGGGGCCGGACGTGATGATCAATATCCGTATGGCCCCCCCTAATGAGATCGAACTCGGGGTGCTGGACGGACGTTTGCATATCGGCGTGGTACCGAATCTGCGCCCCTTGGCGGGACTCGAGTATATCCCCCTCTACCAGGAGCAATCCCAACTTTATTGTGGTCATAATCATCCCTGGTTCGGGCAGGATGATACGACGCTGGATCCCGCGGGCATCACCACGCTGGACGCCGTCGTCCCGGCTTACGCCCAGACCCCGGAGATCAAGGCGCTGCACCAGCAACTCAAGGCCACCGCGACCGCCACCGACCGGGAAGGGATCGCTTTTTTAATTCTAACCGGGCGTTATATTGGCTACCTGCCGATTCACTTCGCCGCCAGCTGGGTACGCGACGGTAAGATGCAGCCTCTGCTGCCGGAGCGCCACCACTACCTCACCCCATTCTCCGCCATCACCCGCAAAGGTGCCCGTGCCAACCTGGTATTGGAGACGTATCTCGAAGAGCTAAAGAAGAGCTGAGCGCAATTCAATAGATCAGATGGGTATGCACTGCCCATCTCCCCGTCTTTATGTTGGTTAACCACGACCGGTCAGGAGAATATGGAGACCTCGATTGGAATCGAGTTGGTCTCTCTTCGACCTGGTTAGACTCACTGGTTCTAAACTTAGTTCTCTTTTGTATCCAACTGCTCTCTGATGCTGCACATTATATTGACTCCATGTATGGATCTGACATCTCAGATCCTGGATTATTGTGGAGATATATATGGCCAACAGCGCAAAAAGGCTGTCTTTCTTTCCCGACAACATCAGAACGTTTCTGTCTGAGTTGATGCCTGGTTTTATGCTTTGTCTGGTGGTCGCTATGGCAGCGGCGTTTGTCTCTGAACACTACGGCGGCCCTGTCATTCTTTATGCGTTGCTGATGGGGATGTCCCTTAACTACCTGTCACAGGAAGGCCGCTGTATGGCCGGCATTCAATTTACGGCAAAATCAATTCTGCGTGTGGGCATTGCCCTGTTAGGTGCCCGAATTACTTTTGAACAGTTGCTCGGACTTGGCATTACCCCGATAGCCATTGTCGTGGTGGGGGTGCCGTCAACGATACTGTTTGGTGTTATCTGTGGCCGCTGGCTGGGGTTAAGTCGGTCTCAGAGTGTGTTGTCCGGGGCGTCTGTGGGGATTTGTGGTGCATCGGCAGCGTTAGCGGTTTCTGCTGTTTTACCGGAAGATAAAGATTCTGAACGAAATCTGATCTTTACCGTAATTGGTGTAACGGCCCTGAGTACCCTGGCAATGATCGTCTACCCGTTGGTGGTCGCAGAACTCGGCCTGACTGATACCGAGAGCGGCATCTTTCTGGGGGCAACCATTCATGATGTTGCTCAGGTGGTGGGGGCCGGTTATATGATCTCCGATGATGTGGGCGATGTAGCGACCTTTACCAAATTGTTGCGGGTGGCATCGTTGGTGCCGGTGGTTATCGTGATTACGCTGCTGTTTGCCCGGAAAGGTCAATCCAATGCCGGTCGATCAGGTCTGCCTCTGCCTTTGTTCTTAATCGCGTTTGTCGTAATTGTTGCCATCAACAGTACGGGTGTTGTGCCAGACAGTATTCTTGAGGGTTTGACCCAACTGTCCCGTTGGTGTTTGATTGTTGCGATGGTGGGCTTGGGGATGAAGGCATCCTTTAAAGAATTGTCTTGTATGGGGTGGACGCCGGTTGTGCTGCTGGTGTCGGAAACCCTGTTTCTAGCTGCTGGTGTTGCGGTCTGGCTGTTTATGGCTCGATAAACAGGATCTGCATTATGCTCGTATAGCGTTAGCATCGCCCGTGGTCGGTAGAGTTCTCTACCGGCTTTTTTTGGGTTCATCGCGTCTTGCCGAGGAGCGCGGCCTTGATCTTCATGAAGAAGTAAGCATTATCGCGATAACCGTAGGCCATGCGTTTGATGACCTTAATGCGGTTGTTGTTCTTGCAGGTTATCCCGGTTGCGCAGCAGCAGCCAACGGCTGCGCTTGATAACCCGCCGTGCTGCTCGATCGTCACGCAGTTGATTGGCTTGGTCGACACGTACTCGATCAATCACCTCGCGGCCGAATTTAGCTACCACGTGGAAAAGGTCATAAACAACACGGGCATTGGGGCACTGCGCCTGAACCTCCAAATCCATGGCGGTGTTCATGTCCATGGCTACCGCCTCAATCTGCTGGCAGACCGACTCCCCCAGCCACTCGAACAAGGGACGCCCCGCCTTGCGTGAGCGCCCTTCGCCGATCCATAGCACCTGCTGAGTGTCCGCGCAGATGGCGACTGTGGCATAACGGTGGCCTTTGTAGAGGGCGGATGCGCGCATAGCGAGTAAGTCCATCGATCTGCGTATGTAGCCGGGGTTTGACCAGGAAAAAAAACGCGCCTTTCGGCGCGTTTAAAATCCAACTACTGAACCGCGGTATCGATCAAACCGCGAAGTACTCGCTACGACCAGGGTTTAGCTGGCGACGCAGCTACGCACATTGGCGTCAGCAGCAGCGGCTGGAGCCGACTTGCTTGCTTTCGGATCAACAACCCGCACTGTGGCTACCTTGCTTTGGGTGAAGAAGTCGACCGCGTCTTTACCCTGGACCTTGTTGTTGCCTACCAGGGAGCCTTTGATACCACCAAAGGGCAAGTAGGGGTGTGGGGCACAGATGCCAACGTTTACGCCCACCATGCCCACATCCGCTTCGTTGATGAACTTTTCGGTGTAGTAGCTGTTCTGAGTGAAGATGACGGCACCGTTACCCATCTCGTGGTTCTTGATCATGCGCAGGGCACCATCGATGCAGCCTACTTTCATTACGCTCAGCACAGGGCCAAAGATCTCTTCGCGAGCAATCTGCATGCAAGGTGTAACTTCGGTGAACACGGTTGGACCAACGAAATAACCATCCTTGTTGCCGTCGGCCACATTGGGGTTGCGGCCATCCAGCGCCAGGGTGGCACCTTCTGCTTGACCGATCTCGATATAGTTCTCGATGCGGGCTTTGGCCTTGGATGAGATCACCGGTCCCATAAATACTTCGGGGTCCATGGCATCGCCGACAGTAATATCTTTGGACGCTTCAAGCAGGCGCTCAACAAACTCGTCGTAGATCTCGGAGACGACGGCGATATTGGATACCGCCAGGCAGCGTTGCCCCGCAGAGCCGTAACCGGACATCAGGATGTTCTCAATCATCAGGTCCATGGGCGCGTCTTCCATGGCGACCAGGAAGTTCTTGGCACCGCCCAGCAGCATGGTCTTCTTACCGTTGCGACCACAGCCTTCAGCAATGGCTTTAGCGGTTGGCGTCGAACCGACCAGACAAACACCGGCGACGTTTTCATCATCGTACCAAGCTTCAACGGCATTGCGGTCACCGTGTACGATGTTGACGACTCCGTCAGGCAGGCCGATATCAACCAGCAGCTGCATCATCTTCTGCATAAACAGCGGTGATTCAGTAGAGGGCTTGTAGACAAAGGTGTTGCCGGTACCGATAGCAAACGGGATGAACCAACC
>JBALTG010000103.1:0-16611 GCA_036964625.1 Motiliproteus sp. | reverse complement strand
GCCGTTGTGGATACTAGAGCAAACTCCGCATTACCCCTGTATTGTCAGCGATACAGGTCAGTTTCATGGTTGCTCTTCCCTTTGCCAGGCTGACATTGCGGCTGAAGAAGAGATAAAAGATGCGAAATTATACAGGAGAAACCTGCCAGGTACAGACTTTAGTGCCCAAACGCCACGATGGGGCTTGTTTGGGCCAGGCGCCTGACGGATTTGGCCGGTCGCAACGAGGGAAGGGCAAGCTACAGGGATGTAGCTTGTGATTAAGCGACAGGACAGCCATTTTACACAGCCATAGCTGCCCGTAGGGCAAGCGATAGGGATGTAGCTTGTGACTAGCGTGCTATGTAACCAGCAAGATCGTGAGAATATGGCCAAACTTGGATTTTCCGTCGTAGATCGGTGTTAAGCCCGACAGGTTGCTCAAGTGTAGACTATAAACACCGACTATAAATGCAGGCTCCTTAGAGGAATGTGTTCAGCTGCTGCTGTAGCTGGGTTTTGCAGGGTTCGGAGATGGTGGCTATCTGTTTCGCTAATGGCGGATCCATGTATTCGGTATCCTGTTCGCGCAATGCATTGATGACCTGGCGTTCCTGCTGATGGTTGTCGATGGCAAATTTAAGTCCGTCGCCGAAGCAAAAGCCAAAATTGGGCATAATCTCGTTGATGATCTGATCCTTGATCGCTTCGGTGAGGAGCAGGCGCTCGCGGGTGCTAAAGCGTGCGTAGTGGTTGGCTGCTGCGTAACTCATTGCCTCTTTTTGGAAGCTGTTGAAACGTTTGGCGTCGCGGGTCTGTTCAAGGTAACTGAGCAGCAGCGCCTGGGCGCGATTGCGCTCTTCCAGCGAGGGCAGAGGGGCGAAGCGTTCGGTTTCATCATGGTAGCGTTTGAGCGCCTCCAATTCCTGTGTTTGCTCGGCGAGTCGCTGTCTTGCCTGCGTCGCTTGCTTCAGTACGGTCTCTTTGTCATAGCGCAGGCTTTGGATCAGTTGCTCAGTGAGCGACAGGCTCAAATCGATGGTTAGGCTCGCTGCACCTCCCTCGCTCTCATCACTGCTTGCGGAGCTGGCCAGGGAGTCCCCCGGGAGGGGGTTGCCGTTGATTGCGCTGGGCGCGGTCTCCGCTCCGCTCAGAAGTTGACCAAGATCGCGGTTGAAACGCTTCAGACAGGGGCTGTGAATGCTATTGAAATCAGCTCCAAGCCCTCCTGTCAGCAAACTCGGATCAGCGTTGCTGAGGGCTTTGATGATCACCGCCTCTTCTGCGTGACTGTTTATTGCATAGGGTAGTCCGTCACCGAAACAGAGGCCGAACCGGGGCAGTATTTTGACCAGTTCTGCTCTGGATTGGTCATTCAGTCTCAGTTGGTACTGGCGCATGATGTCGGTATAGAGGCTGGCCGTAGCGAGGTTGGTCGCCCTGCGTTGGAAACTGCTAAACCGATCAATACCAGGGGTGCTGTCGAGATGTTTGCTGAGCAGCTCTTCGGCTGCACGGCGTTCGAGAGTCAGTTGATGGGGGGCGAAGCGCTCGTTTTCTGCCTTGTAGGCTCTGAGTTCCTGTAATCGTTCCTGCTGTTGCTGCAGTGTCTGCTCTGTTTCGGTGAGTTCGATCTGTAGCTCGTCCTTGTCTCGGCTGAGGGATAAGATCACTTTTTCAGTGGGAGATAGTTTTTTCTCCCTGATAGACGGAGCCAGCTGCAGGTTGCCATCGATCAGGCCGTAGCTGGAGCCGTCATTTTCACTGCGAATACCGGCGGGTACGACCTTGCTGCCGAAATCGGCCAGATCTTCAACGTTCTGTTTATGCATCGCCTCCATTTCAACGGCTGCGAAGTAGCCTGCGATGCCTACTAGCAGAACTACGACCAAACCGATGCCGCTGTATATTAATGTTTTAGGTGGCATCGGCTCAGATCTGGCGCTGTAGTTTGCTCATGCAGGATAGTCATGCGCTTGGGGCATGCGTGTTGGTCATGTAAGTAGTCCATGCGGGCTCAGTGCATGGCGGTGGTTTGAATTTGCAGGTAGTCGAGCATGACTTCGCCACTTTCGCGCAGCAGGGGGTCTTTTTCCAGGTCAATCTCTGCGTGGGTGCTGTTGCTTTCTGATTCCAGCTCGGCCAGGGAGGTCAGCTGAGGCAGCTCTTTGGCGCTGCGACGGCGGTTTTCGATCGCCAGCTGCAGGGTTTCATTTTGCTCGCGCAGCTCGCGCAGTGAGTTTTCGTTCAGCGGCAGGCTGTCAAACTGACGCTCGCGGCGGTGTTTAATCCCTTCCAGAATAGCAATCAGATTGGGTTCGTTGGCTGCGCGCTGACTGTGGCGCTGCTCCAGTGTGGCTAGTTGGCTCGCCGGAACCCGGTTAATATTTTTGTGTGCTAAGGGTTTCACTTCGTCCCAGGGCAGGGCGCCCTTAGCGCTGCTCTCGCCTATCTTCTCAGAGTCGTAGATGTCTGGCAGGGCGATATGCGGATGCACCCCTTTATTTTGAGTGCTGATGCCGGAGACGCGGTAAAACATCTGTTGAGTCAGCTTTAGCTGGCCGTGATCGAGTGGAAAGAGCGCCTGTACGGTGCCTTTGCCGTAAGTGGGGCTGCCGACAATCAGGCCGCGGTCGTAGTCTTTGATCGCGCCGGCAAAAATTTCTGAGGCTGAGGCGCTGAGGCGATTGACGATCACCTGGAGGGGGATGTCAAAGAATTTCGGATCCAGGTCGGACTCCACCCGGATTCGGCCCATGGTGTCTTTGATCTGTACCACGGGGCCCTGAGGAATAAACAGACCGGATAGCTCGACCGCCTCTTTGAGTGAGCCGCCGCCATTGTTGCGCAGGTCGATGATTAAGCCTTCGATATTCTCTGCGAGCAGCTCTTTGAGCAGTTGCTCGACATCGCGGGTGGTGCTGCGGTAGTTAGGATCTCTGGCCTGGAGTGCGCGGAAGTCGATATAAAACGTTGGAATGCTGATCACTCCGATTTTATGGCTCTGGCCTTCGCGTACCAGTTCGATCACCTTCTTTTGTGCCGCCTGCTCTTCGAGTTTGACCTCGTTGCGGATGATGTTGATGGTGCGCGAGCTTTTTCCTTCGGCACCTTCACGCTGTATCTCCAGGCGTACCGTGGAGTTTTTCGGGCCTCGGATCAGGTCGACCACTTCGTCCAGGCGCCAGCCGACGACATCAACGATCGGGTCGGTTTCGCCCTGGCCGACACCGATGATCAGGTCTGCAGGTTTCAGTTGGCCCTGCTTGTCGGCAGGCCCCGCCGGAATTAAGCGCAGGACTTTGGTGTGTTCTTCCTGGCTTTGCAGGACCGCGCCGATGCCCTCTAGTGATAGGCGCATGTTGATGTTGAAGTTTTCTGACGTGCGCGGTGAAAAGTACTGGGTGTGCGGGTCGTAGAGGCTGGCATAGGCGTTAGCAAACAGGCTAAAGGCATCCTCGGCGGTGTTTTGGTGTAAGCGGTTTAACTGGTTCTGGTAGCGCTTGGTCAGGATCCCGACCGCTTCCTCGAGGCTCTTGTCTGAGAGCTTCAGGTTAAGCACGGTGCTTTTAAGGCGCTTGCGCCAGAGCTCGTCCAGCTCTTGGGTGGTTTCCGACCAAGCCGCGTCTTCGCGTTCGGTCTTTATGCTTTCGTCACGTTCGAAATTCAATTGCCCCAGCCCTTGTCCTATCTCCGCTAACAGGTAGTTGAGGCGCTCTTCAACCCGCTGCTGGTAGCGGTTGTAGAGGGTAAAGGCGGGGCTGGCATCACCGCTGCGGATCGCGTCGTCGAGGCGGTTGCGGTCGGTCTCGAAGCTGTCGATATCCTGCCTCAGAAAATACAGCCGGGAGCGGTCGAGCTGGTCGATTTGTGCGTCGAGCAGTTCTGAAGAGAGCTCGTCATCGAGGTAGCGCTTCTTGTAATGACCAAAGCGCAGGGTCTTGGCCAGTGCTTTCAATGTATCGCCGTGCGCCTCGCTGGGCGCGAGTTGCTGCAGCTCGGTGTTGACCTGAGCGACGCCGTGGTTGCTCAGTACCAGGGTTGTGGCTATCAGTACCAGTGTTTGTTTAATCATTCGTAACTTCATAAATTCTGCCAGCCATAATTGAAAACTGAGGAGCGCCTGCTGTTTCCCTCCAGTTCGCTCAGCATATCTGACCGCTGATTGATGTAGCAGGTTCCCGGGCGTCAGGATACCATCTGTATCCTTTATGATGGAGCGGAAATTCTAGTGACCCAAGTATTGTGGCGTTTTATGTCGATCGGCTTGCTTTGCAGTATAGCGCTGAGTATTCAAGGATGTGATAACGAACTGTTATCGCGCTTGGATAAGTTAGAGGGAAAGGCGGAGGAGAGCCTGCAGGCGGGACGATCTTTTTTGACCGAAAATGCCAGTCAGGCGGGCGTGGTTGTGACCGACAGTGGGCTGCAGTACCGAGTCTTGCGAGCAGGTGCAGGGGCGTCGCCGTCGTTGTCGGACCGGGTGCGGGTGCATTATCGCGGCACGCTTATTGATGGCACTGAATTCGACAGTTCTTACGCGCGGGGTGAGCCTGCACGTTTTCCGGTTGCAGGGCTGATTCCTGGCTGGCAGGAAGTGTTGCAGTTGATGCGCGTTGGTGATCACTGGCAACTGTTTATCCCGTCTGGATTGGCGTATGGAAAACGCAGCCCATCCCCGAAAATTCCGTCCAATTCGACGTTGGTGTTTGAAATGGAACTGTTGGCTATAGAGGAAGAGTCATGATGCAACCCGCAGATTTTAACCGGTCGCTGCTGGATTTTCTGCAGCGCTCGCCAACCCCGTATCACGCCACGCGTGAGCTGGCTGAGCAGCTGTCTGTGACTGGATTTGTATCCCTGGACGAGACCCAGTCCTGGTCGCTGCAGGCCGGGGGGCGCTATTTTGTGACCCGGAACGACTCCTCAATCATCGCATTTGTGATGCCGGTCACGACCCCCCTGGCTGAGATCGGCGTGCGCATGGTTGGCGCTCATACCGACAGTCCCTGTCTCAAGGTCAAGCCGACGCCTGAACGGGTCAAGGAGGGCTATTTCCAGCTGGGTGTTGAGGTGTACGGGGGGGCGCTGCTTAATCCCTGGTTTGACCGCGATCTGTCTCTGGCGGGGCGGGTTAGTTATATCGATCCGACCGGGCAGCTGGCGCATGCGCTGATCGATTTTGAGGACCCGGTTGCGGTGGTGCCGAGTCTGGCGATTCATCTGGATCGGAACGCTAACAAAGAGCGCACGATCAATCCGCAGCAGCATCTGCCGCTATTGTTGTCGATTGCGGAGAAAGACAGTAAACCGCAATTGCGCTCGCTGTTGTTGCAGCGGTTGCAGCAGCAGGGCGACGAGGCTCAGGAGGTGCTCGATTTTGAGCTCTACTGCTACGATACCCAGCCCCCAGCGCTGATCGGATTGAACCGCCAGTTTATCGCCTCGGCGCGATTGGATAATCTGCTCAGCTGCTTCGTGGGCTTACAGGGCTTATTACAAGCGGTCAGCGTGGGTGATCAGGATCAGGGGATGCTGCTAGTCTGCAATGATCATGAGGAGGTTGGCAGTCTCTCCGGTGCGGGCGCCGATGGGCCGTTTTTAGAGCAGGTGCTGGAGCGAATGGTTCCGGCAGCGGAGGATCGACAGCGGATGTTGGCCCGATCGGTGATGATCTCTGCGGATAACGCTCATGGCATTCATCCTAATTTCAGCGATATGCACGATGCCAACCATGGTCCGCTGCTTAACGCGGGGCCGGTGATTAAGATCAACGCCAATCAGCGTTATGCCACCAGTTCGGCCACCAGTGCGCTGTTTCGTCAGCTGGCACGGCTGGAAGATGTGCCGGTGCAGGCGTTTACGGTGCGTTCGGATATGGCGTGCGGTAGCACCATCGGACCGATAACGGCGGCTAAGATCGGGGTGCCGACGCTGGATATCGGGGTGCCGACCTTTGCCATGCATTCGATTCGGGAGTTGGCGGGCAGTGAGGATGCGCTCAGTTTGTTTAAGGTGTTAAGGCGCTTTTTTCAGGGCTAGCTCGTAAGTTGTCTCAGGGGGTTTTAACCCGTCCAGATGACCCGCAAACCTCAGCCATGATGCAGCCGATCTATACTCGCGAGCTCGTACGCCAAGACTTGACGCTGTGATGGTTGAAGATCATGGGTAATCAGGAAATCCTATATTCCTGCGTGGATTTAGATTGTTTTCGATCAGAGTGCTGCCTATGTCAGGCTGAAGCCCGACCCACAAAAGAAGCTGGCTTGTTGGTTTATGTGAGTCGGTCTGAAATTGCTCCTGCATTTAAGACACTTCCCATTATCCCTGTGGGTCGGTTTCATTCCGACAGCATCCTCAGGCTGCTACCTATGTCGGGCTGAAACACCGCACCAGCCCACAAAATCCTACCTTATTACCCACAAAGCTCAGCCATGATGCAGCCGATCTGATCTCGCAAGCGCGTATGCCCATTACTTGGCGCGGTGATGGCTGATGATCATGGGTAATCAGGTAACCCGTTGTGCCAGCAGTCGATCCAGCTGATTTGCAAACGCCTGGCGATCCGCATGGGTTAGGGTTGCGGGTCCGCCGGTCTGGACGCCGCTGGCGCGCAGCGTCTCCATAAAGTCACGCATATTCAGCCGCTGGCGGATGCTTTCCGGTGTATACAGTTCGCCGCGTGGATTTAGCGCCTGTGCGCCCTTTTCAACCACCTCGGCGGCCAGTGGGATGTCCGCTGTGATCACCAGGTCCGCAGCTGCAGTCTGTTGCACGATATAGTTGTCGGCGATATCAAATCCCGATGCCACCCGTACCGAATGCAGCCAGGGCGAGGGAGGGGTCGGAATCAGTTGGTTGGCTACCAGTGTGGTGTGAATCTGCGCCCGTTGCGCGGCCCGGAACAGGATGTCGCGAATAACCCGGGGGCAGGCGTCAGCGTCGACCCAAATCTGCATAATGAAGCTCCTCTTTGAACCAGACTGTTTACCATTTACAGAGTACAATAGCTGCCATCTGAGTGCAGTCATTTGATTCGCCCCTGCGCTCTTTTGCGACCAGATCGCAACTATATTGATCGATACCAGAGGATTTTTCGTGTTTTCAGAAATGCCGTTACACCCCTGTCTTCAAAAAAGTCTGGCCAAATTAGGGCTCGAGACCCCAACTGAAGTACAGCAGCGGGGAATTCCTTTGGCTTTAGAGGGGCGGGACCTGTTGATCAGTGCCGAGACCGGTAGCGGCAAGACGGCCGCCTATCTGCTGCCCATGCTGCACCGTTTTCTGGAAAATCCGGCGCCTAAAAGTGCCACCCGGGGCTTGGTGTTGCTGCCCACCCGTGAGCTGGCGCGGCAGGTGTTCAAGCACTTTACGTTGCTGGGCGAGTTCAGTCGCTTAAAAGCGGGCCTGATTACCGGCGGTGAGGATTTTAAATATCAGCGCTCCCTGATCCGCAGAAATCCGGAGCTGATTATCGCGACGCCCGGACGGCTGCTGGAGCATATCTCGCATAAAAATATCGACCTGAACGATCTTGAAGTGCTGGTGCTCGACGAGGCTGACCGGATGCTGGACATGGGGTTTAGTGAGGATGTGATCGGTATCGCCGCTGCGTGCCGGCCTGAGCGCCAGACCCTGTTGTTGTCGGCCACCCTAAAGGCCCGTGGGCTGACGACGGTAGCCAAGCAGGTGCTGCGCGAGCCCAAGCAGTTAATGCTCAGTGGTGCTCGCGATCAGCATTCGTCGATTCGGCAGCAGATCGTGCTGGCTGATGACGTCGCGCATAAAGAGAAGTTGCTGTTTCGGCTGTTAGAGCTGGAGACCCATACCAAGGCGATTGTATTTTGTAACACCAAGGTTCAGGTCGACCGCCTGGCTGGCCTGATCCGCTATCACAAGTTCCGCGCCGGGGGGTTGCACGGCGATATGACCCAGGACGATCGCAACCGGGTTATGGATCATATGCGTCGCGATAATATTACGATACTGGTCGCGACCGATGTGGCTGCGCGCGGGTTGGATATCGCGGGTGTCGACCTAGTGGTTAACTTCGATATGCCCCGCAGTGGTGACGAGCATGTGCATCGCGTTGGCCGCACCGGTCGTGCGGGTGCGACCGGTACGGCGATCAGTTTGATTTCCGCGCCTGAATGGAACCTGATGTCGAGTATCGAGCGCTATCTGCGGATCCAGTTCGAGCATCGTGCTGTGCCGGGGTTAGAGGGTAAGTATAAGGGGCCGGTGAAGCTTAAGGCTTCGGGTAAGGCGGCGGGTAAGCGCAAGGATTCAGGTAAGAAAAAGCCACCCAAGTCCGACGATGACGCCGCCAAAAAAACCAAGCTGCGTCACCGTGATCAGAAACAGGTGGGTAATCGGCGTAAACCGAACCCTGCACCGGCCGCCAGCGGCGCTTTGGGCGATGGTTTGGCGCCGTTTAAGAAGCGCTCCTGAGTCGTTCTTTTAGCGGGATTGAGGTTGGTTGAAACGCAGTACTCGATAGCCGGAATTGGTTGAAAAATGTTCGCATGCGAGTCCGCTTATTTAAGACTATTATTTAGTCGGTAACTTACGAGTGTGAGTCTTGTGATGAGATTTCAACTAAGGACTGGTTAGGAGGGTGTGGAATCATGCTGACTTATGAGGATTGCCTGGAGGTTTGTTGTTTAACCCAGGATGAGGTTGATGCGGTAGCCGAGTATGAGCATTCTCCACGATTGCCCGCTCTGGCTGAGTGCGATTTTTTGTTACATTCTGATGGGGGAGTCAAGCGTATCCGTTACATGATTGTAGATGATATCCGGCAGGCGCAGCGTTGTGGAAAGCAGCAGCATGCCAGAGAGCTTAGGCGGGTTTTGAACCGTTTTAATAAGGACCATAGCGGTGCGGTGGTTAACTAAGTACCCCCTCTCGCCGTAGCAGGGGGCAAAAAAAGGGACGCCAATAGGGCGTCCTTTTTTATGTACAGGATGTACGGTATGCCCCGAGAGCCATGGATGGCGGTAGGGGCGATGTACAGGGCCGTTGTCAGTTCCCGACAGCAACGGCATACCTGCGTCCCTGCAGGCAATGTACGTGCTGAAAACTGCTGCTGCTTTTTATGAGTCCGGATCTAATCTGGGTTTGGTCGTGATTAGATCTGGACTGAGGCAGATTAGATGTTGTACCCGGTTTCTTCGTGCTCGGCCGTGTCGAGCCCTTGGACCTCAATCTCTTCGCAGACCCGCAATCCAACCATCGCCCCGACCACCTTAAGAATGACCCAGGTGACGATCGCCGTGTACACAAAGGTGCTGAGGATGCCGATCAGCTGTACATAAACCTGGCCGCCCATCGTGTCGATACCTTCAGCGAAACCGTAGCCGCTGAATACGCCCAGGCCCGTGCTGGCAAAAATACCCGCAAACAGCGTACCCAGGATGCCGCCCACGCCGTGGGTCGGCATAACGTCGAGGGAATCATCGATCTTCAGGGTGCGTTTGATCCATTGGGTGGCGAAGAAGCAGACCACGCCTGCGGTCGTGCCGATCACCAGCGCTGCGCCAGGGCCGACAAAGCCTGCTGCCGGGGTGATGGTGCCCAGGCCTGCAATCATGCCCGTGACGGCACCGAGAACGCTGGGCTTGCCGAACCGGACCCATTCGATAAAGGACCAGGTCAGGACACCCGCCGCTGCGGAGATATGGGTAACCAGCATCGCCATTGCGGCATCGCCGTTAGCGGCCAGGGCGCTGCCGCCGTTGAAGCCGTACCAGCCCACCCAGAGCATCCCAGCACCGGTGACGGTCATGGTCATGTTGTGCGGAGGCATCGCGACCTTGGGGAAACCCTTGCGCGGCCCCACTACGATGGCTGCCGTGATGGCGGCGACACCTGCGGTGATGTGGACTACGGTGCCGCCAGCAAAGTCGTACAGGCCCATCTGCTGGAGCCAGCCGCCGCCCCAGACCCAGTGGGTTACGGGTGCGTAAACGAGTATCAGCCAGATGCAGCTAAACAGGAGCATGGCGCTAAATTTCATCCGCTCGGCAAAGCCACCGATCACCAGTGCGGGTGTGATGATGGCGAATGTCATCTGGAACAGCATAAACAAGGACTCGGGAATGTCGCCTGCCAGCGTCTCTTTGGTAATGCCTGCCATCATCACCTTGCTGAAATCGCCGATCCAGGCGTTGCCTTCACCAAAGGCCAGGCTGTAACCGATGATCATCCAGATGATTGATGCGGCGCCAGCGATGGCGAAGCACTGCATCAGCACCGAGAGTACGTTCTTGGAGCGAACGAGGCCGCCGTAGAACAGCGCCAGCCCGGGCAGGGTCATAAACAGTACCAGTGCGGTGGCGGTCAGTACCCATGCCGTATTGGCGGTGTTGAGTGTGTCGGCCATGGCGCTGCCAGGGAGCAGTACCAGGCAGAGAGGGGGGAGTCGTTTCAGCATGGGCGGTTACCGTGTCGAGAGTTGAACGTCGAGAGTTCAGTGTCGAGAGTTCAGTGTCTAAAATTCAGTGTCTAAAATTCAGAGTCAGTAGTCATGGTTTGGCGGTTCGATCACAGGGCGTCGTCACCGGTTTCTCCGGTTCGAATGCGGATCGCTTGGGTTAGCTCGGTGACGAAAATTTTTCCGTCACCGATCTTGTCGGTGTTGGCTGCGGTGATGATAGCGTCGATAGCTGCGTCGAGTTGCTCGTCACTGACCGCCGTTTCGATCTTGATCTTGGGTAGAAAATCCACCACGTATTCGGCTCCGCGGTAGAATTCAGAGTGGCCTTTCTGGCGTCCGAAACCTTTGACTTCGGTGACGGTGACGCCGTTGACGCCGGCTTCGGATAATGCCTCGCGGACATCATCGAGTTTGAAGGGCTTGATAACGGCACTGATCAGTTTCACAGTCTGTCTCCTTTGGTGCGTTTTTGATTGTTTTGCACCTCTGTATATCGTAACAGTGGGATAGTGCACAGATTGTGCCATTTACATATATCAACATGTTGGTGCGCATTCCGGGTTTCTGTGGCTTGCGGTTGCTTTATGATAGTGCGTTATTGTCTGTTGTGCGCCAATGTGGTGCGCCAGTGCGGTGCCGCGCTAATGCAGCGCGCTGATAGAGTGCGTTTATAGAAGCAGAGCGCCCTTTAGCGTGGTGCTAAAAAGAGTATGCAGGCTGTGCTAGCTTGGTTGCTATCAGATTAAAGACTAGGTGCAACCTGCGCAGGCTTTGTTATAGTTACCCTCCTGGCTGAGATAATAATTAGAGACAGCTGGCAGAGTAGTACGCCATCTGGGTGAAGGGTCACCTGATTGGTTATGGACATATAAGAATTTAGGAGAAGGGTATATGACACAGCGAATCGCATTGGTAACAGGCGGTACGGGTGGTATTGGATCCGCGATCTGTGAGGCACTGGCAGATCAAGGGATGAAAGTAGTCGCAGGGTATAGCAACGAGGAGAAAGCGATCGCTTGGCAGGCCGACCAGAAGGCGGCGGGCTATGATTTTTTAATTCAACACGTAGATGTGACCAGTCTGGAATCCTGTCAGCAGGCGGTCGCGGCTATTACAGAAACAACGGGTGCCAGCATCGATGTCCTGGTTAACAATGCCGGAATCACCCGAGATGGCTTCTTCAAGAAGATGGCGTGGGATCAGTGGCATGCGGTAATGAGCACCAACCTTGATAGCGCCTTCAATATGACCCGTCCGGTTATCGAAGCGATGCTGGAGAAAAAATGGGGCCGTGTCATCAATATCTCTTCGGTTAACGGCGAGAAGGGCCAGATGGGACAAGCTAACTACTCGGCGGCTAAGGCGGGTCTGCATGGCTTTACCAAGGCGCTGGCTCAGGAGGGTGCGCGTAACGGCGTTACCGTTAACACCATCTCACCAGGCTATATCCTGACGCCGATGGTTGCCAAAATCGATCAGGGTATTCAGGACAAGATCGTTGCCGGTATTCCGGTAGGTCGTATGGGCCAGCCGTCTGAAATTGGCCGTGCGGTTGCTTTCCTGGCGGCGGAAGAGGGCGGTTATATCACCGGCTCTAATCTGTCGATCAATGGTGGTCAGCATATGCATTGATCGCAGTGCTGATCGTAGTGCTCTGCTCGTAGCGCGCCGATCGTAGTGTTGGTTATGCTAAAAAGCCCCTGATGGGGCTTTTTTTTGTTTTAAATGAGCACTACAGGGTGAAGTGATGGGGTTTGTGTTAGCGCACGTACTCGAACATTTTAACCACTTTCTGTACCCCTGCCGTATTCCGGGTGACGTCCACCGCGCGGCTCGCCTGGGTTTCATTAACCAGCCCCATCAAGTAGACCGTGCCGTTTTCGGTGACCACTTTTATCCTCCTCGCTTGCAGTTGCGGGTCGGCTAGCATCTTGCTTTTGATTTTGGTGGTAAGCCAGCTGTCATTGGTGCGGACGATGGCGGAGGTTGGCCCCGCCACACTCAGCTCGTTGTGAATCTTACGCACCTTGCGGATCTCGCGGGTTACTGTTGCAGCGGCTTGGCGGGTTTGCTCAGTAGCGACCTGGCCGGACAGTAAAACAATGCCGTTGTAGCTGGTAACGGAGATGTGCGACTGCTGTAGCTCTTGAGACGCCTTGCCAATATTGACCAGTGCTTTTATCTCGATCAACTCGTCATCGATCAGGCTGCCGGTGGTCCGAGAGTAGCTGTTTTCGGCCAGCGGTTGATCATGGGTCGCATCGATGATGCCGGCGCAGCCGCCCAGGGTTAATAACAGGCCTGCAAGCAGGGGCAGTACTAGGTTTTTAGACGTCATAGTTATTAATTTCCACCGAAAAGTTGATGTTCGATCAGGTCGCAGAGTGCGTGAATGATCAGCAGATGTACTTCGTGAACCAGTGCTGCGGACGAGGACGGGATACGGATTTCGACCTCCTCCTGGGTTAAAATTGCCGCAATATCTCCGCCTTCTCCGCCACATAGGGCGATCACGGTCATGCCGCGTTCATGCGCCGCTTGAATCGCCTGAATCAGGCTGGCGGGACGGTCGTCAGGGCTGAGTGTGAGCAGGATGTCGCCGGGCTGGCCGAGTGCGCGTATCTGTTTGGAATAGACATCGCTGAAATGGGTGTCCTCGGCGATGGCAATTAACGTCGCACTGTCAGCGCCCAAAGCGATAGCCGGTAATCCCGGGCGTTCGTGCTGATAGCGGTTGAGCATCAGCGCGCAAAAATGCTGCGCCAGCGCCGCCGAGCCGCCAGTGCCGCAGGTGAGGATCTTGTGCTCGCCAACCAGGCAGTGAAACAGTTGTTCGCCAGCCTGGACGATATGATCTGCAAACGACTCGATTACATGGGCTTTGAGATCAAGGCTTTGATGAAAGTGGGCGATAATACGTTGTTGCAGTTCCATAGCGGACCGTCTGGAATCAATTAATAAGCGTCGAAAGCGTTGTTTAGCCACTCGATCTGGAGTGTCTGGGAGCTATTATCGGGGTGACAAGCGACAACATCAAATCGGCATTGATAATTTTGGTATTGAGGGTGTTGTTGCAGAAACAGGGCCGCCGTTTTGCAGATACGCCGCTGCTTGCTAACGTTGACGCTTTCAGCCGCGCTGCCGTACCGGGCGGTGCGTCGAAACCGTACCTCGACGAAGACCAGGGTCTGCTGCTGTTGCATGATCAGATCGATCTCACCACAGGCGGCGCTGAAGTTTCGGCGCAGCGAATGCAGGCCCTGCTGCTGCAGATACTGTTCGACCTGCTGTTCTATCTTTTCGCCTTTTAGCTTGCTCATCGGGAGGCGCTCAGGGTTCCAGCAGGCGCATGCTGCCATTAGAGATCTGAACCCAGGATTGGCGGCGGCTGACCTGGCCCAGATAGTTGATCGACAATCTGCCGCTTTGTCCCTGCAGGTGTGTTTCAGGCAGTGCCTGCAGTTGGGGCAGGTAGCGTGCCAGGCGGTAACTATCAGCCCCTAGCGCGTAAAGGCGGCCGAAGCGACTGCGGCTGTTATCACGGTATTGCGCCAGGGTTGCTCTGAGCGGATTGTCGGGCGCGATCACCCAGGGCATCGCGTTAAAACGGATCTTGTTCAGGTCTTGGTAAGCGGCCTGATTCGGGACCCCGTCAAACAGGTGGGAGGTGGCGTAAACCGGCAAGTTGCTGGCGTAGTGAAATGCCAGCGTCGGTTTGATCTGGCGCGCATCCTGATTGAGCGCGGTGAGGAATAAAAATTCGACATCCTGGCGCCGACGGGGGTCGAGTTCGAGCCTCTGGCGGAGCGTCTGGGTCAGCTCTTTTGCCCGGGCTTCGCTGCTGTCTGTGGCCAGCAGTTTGCTGATCTTTTCTGAGTAGTCTTTTTCGCCGGTAAAGCGTTCGCTGGCAGCGATAACGCCACCGAGCGAGGTCCAGTGTTGGGCAAAGCTGTCACGAATGCGATCGCCCCAGGTGGTTGCCGGGGTCAGGCTTAGTGCGACGCGATGGCCGTCAGCCCAGGCCTGGTCGGCACTCTGAATCGCCTCATCTTCATTGCGCAGGCCAAACTGGTACAGATTCAGGGTGCTGGTGCTGCTGTCGACGCTGTTAAGTGCCAGGGTCTTGATCGGTAACCCCGGACGCCGGGTGAGTTGGCTGAGTTTGGATTTGTCCAGCGGGCCGATGATCAACTCGATGCCTTGCTGCT
Organism: Motiliproteus sp.; assembly: GCA_036964625.1. Lineage (GTDB taxonomy): Bacteria > Pseudomonadota > Gammaproteobacteria > Pseudomonadales > Balneatricaceae > Motiliproteus. The sequence goes on along the minus strand of JBALTG010000103.1, from coordinate 1,986 downwards.
CAGCCTCGATATAAAACTGTTGCAGATCGTCGATGCTGGCGCTGTCAAAAAAGCTGATCTGAGGGGCGGCGAGGCCTTGCTCCAGCTGTTGGTAGTGGGCCAGCATAAATCCTTCGATAACAGCCTTGCCGTGCCGTTGCAGCTTTCCTGATTGCGGCAGCAACACACCGATGTGTCGCGGTATGTCGCTACTGAGTTGGCGCAGTTGGCGTAGTTCTGGCGGGAGGTTGCTGGCGGCCGGGTGCATTCCCCAGAGACTGTACCAGCTGTTGATCGACTCGCTGAGTTGGAGGATATCCGCTTCATTGCTTTGGCTCAGTTGGGCCAGCTCGAACCAGCCTTGCTCCTGGTAACTGTTTTGACCTGCCAGCAACTCGGTCAGTTGCGCTGCATCAAGCTGGCGTAGCAACGGCCAGATCTCTAACGCCAACCGGGCTTGATGGTCCAGGCTGGTTGATTCAGAGTCTGCAATTAAGGCCTTTAAGGCCGTTAAGGTGTCGCCCAGTTGACGAAAGCTGTCTCTGCGTAGTTCGGTATAACGCTGTAAATCGGACAAGCTGAGTGCGCTTGGATTGTCGATTCGGGCCAGCCAGTCCAAGCTTTGTTGCGGTTGCAGAAGCCGCATGGCCACCTCTGCCTGTAATAATCGCAGTCGTGCCAGCGCTGGCTCTGGCAGAATCATCGGGTTGATTTTCTCTAACAGGTACGCCGCAGCCTGGGGTTGTTGCTGCAGCAGGTGCATGGCAGCCTCTAGTGTATACTGCGCGCTGGCCAGAGGGGTTGCCGTCTCTGCTTGCAGTAATAGTTGTTCGATTTCGGTCAGTTCCCGCCCCTGTGGTTCGGACACAGGCGGGGGGGTGGAATCTACCGGCGGGGTGCTGGAACAGCCCAGCATTAGCAGCGGCAGGGTTAACAGCAGTATGGCATTCCAGCCTTTCAACAGCTTCACTATCATTAGACTCGTCTGTGCGTGAATACGTACCGGCGTCAGAGTTGGACAGATCATGACAGATACCTGCCTTTATATTGTCTCTACACCGATCGGAAATCTTGGCGATATCTCTGCCCGGGCGTTGGAAATACTGCAATCAGTACAGCTAATTGCAGCAGAGGATACCCGCCACAGCGGCCGGTTGTTACAGCATTTTTGCATCACGACGCCGATGTGGGCGTTGCATGACCATAACGAGCGGGCGCAGGCAGATAAGATAGTACAGCGTTTATCCAAGGGTGAAAACATCGCGCTGATCTCCGATGCGGGTACGCCGTTGATCTCTGACCCGGGTTATCATCTGGTGCGTAAGGTCCGTGATGCCGGTTTTCGGGTGGTGCCGGTGCCGGGTGCCTGTGCCTTGGTGGCCGCACTGTCGGCCTCGGGGTTGCCGACTAATCGATTTGCCTTTGAGGGTTTTCTACCGGCTAAGTCGTTGGCGCGTCGGCAGCGCCTGGAAGCGGTCGTGGCCGATGATCGCACCCTGATGTTTTACGAGTCGCCGCACCGGTTAATCCACTCGCTCGAAGCGATGCTGGAGGTGTTTGGGCCGGAGCGTTATGTGGTGATGGCACGCGAGTTAACCAAGACCTTTGAAACCATTCACGGTGATCAGCTTGCCAGCCTGATCGATTGGGTCAAGGCGGATACTAACCAGCAGAAGGGCGAGTTTGTGCTGTTGGTGCACGGTGCTGAAGCGGAGCCGGAAACCGAGGCGCTCACTCCGGAGGAGTCGAGGGTGCTGACGCTGTTGCTCGATGAGTTGAGCGTCAAACAGGCCGCCGCACTGGCGGCCAAAATCTGCAACAGTAAGAAGAAGAAACTGTATCAGGCCGCGTTAGAGATGAAATCAAGCGACTGATTGCGTTTCTAGCCTTTGTGAAAAATCCGGGCTAGTGCTTGAGCGCCAGCGCTAAAGCACGTACCATCGCGCCAGAGTTCGCCAGACAGTCGCCGCTACCTTCGGGTAGGGGAGGAAAGTCCGGGCTCCATAG
>JBALTG010000102.1:0-16693 GCA_036964625.1 Motiliproteus sp. | reverse complement strand
GATCGTCGAACAGATCGCCCCAGACACCCCGGCTTTCCGGCACCGAACGGTGATCGCTCTTGCGCAACCAGACTCGCAGCCGGTGCAGCTGCCAGCTATGCCACAGCAGCATCCCTGCCAGCGCCAGCACCAATGCCCAGGCAACTGCCCCCAGCGCCCAACCAAGCATGGCGGCCAACCCCAGCAGCGCTAGCTGGAGTTTGAATTGAGATTTAACTGGATGCTGCACCTGTTAGCGTATCCTGTTGCTATTGGCTGGAGAAGCGATAGCCCATGCCGCGCACCGTTTGCACCAGCGGGGCATGATGCTCACCCAGAGCCTTACGCAAGCGGCGAATATGTACATCCACGGTACGTTCTTCGACGTAGACATTACCGCCCCAGACATAATCGAGTAACTGGCCGCGAGAAAAAGCCCGGTCCTGATGGGTCATGAAAAAATTCAGCAGTTTAAACTCGGTCGGCCCCATCTCCAACGGTTCACCTGCGGCAGTGGCTCGGTGGGAAACGGGGTCCATCGTCAGTCCGTTAACCTCAACGATACTCCCTTCGCCTTCAGGCGAAGTCCGACGCAACACCGCCTTAAGCCGTGCCACCAGCTCACGCGGCGAGAAGGGTTTGGTAATATAATCATCGGCACCGGCTTCCAACCCAAGAACCTTGTTGTCCTGATCGCCCTTGGCGGTCAACATGATAATCGGAATAGTGGCGGTCAGACTGTCTTTTTTCAAACGCCGAGCCAGTTCGATACCACTGATACCGGGCATCATCCAATCCAACAAAATCAGGTCCGGGCGATTATCCACCACCAGCGTCATCGCCGCCTGGGCGTTATCCGCGTCCTGGCATTGATAGCCGGCCATCTCCAACGCCAATGTCAGCATCTCGCGGATCGGTGCTTCATCATCGACGATAAGTACACGCTTGAACGACATCGGCTTAATTCTCCCTAGTGATCATCATCCCTAGATTACAACCGTTAATTATGACAATCATGTTACAACGGTTAGCCCATCAGCAAGTAATCCAAAAATAGACCCGCAAACACCAGACTGCCCGCCCAGTGATTGTTAAGAAACGCCTCGAAACAGGCTTTGGGATCACGGTTACGAATCAGATACTGCTGGTAGCCAAACAGCCCACCCGCCCCAGCCACACCCAGGTAATAGCTCAGCCCCAACGAGAGCTGTCCGCCGAGTAACAACAGCCCCGCCAGCACCAGCAACTGCAACCCGCCCACGGCAAGCTTGTCGCCTTCTGCGAACAGTACGGCGGTCGATTTTATGCCGATCTTAAGGTCGTCTTCCCGATCGGTCATCGCATACAGGGTATCGTAGGCAACCGTCCAGATCACATTGATAAAATAGATCAGCCAGGCCTGCTTGGGCACCTCCCCCGTCTGGGCACTGAAGGCCATCACAATGCCCCAGGAAAACGCCGCGCCGAGCACCACCTGCGGAAAGTAGGTGTAACGCTTCATAAACGGATAGAGCGCAGCCAACGCCGCGCCCCCGAACGACAGCAGGATCGTCTGAGTGTCAGTAAACAGCACCAGCCCAAACGCCAGCAGACAGAGACCGACGAACAACACCAGCGCTTCGCGGCTACTGACCCGACCCGAGGGCAGCGGCCGATTGCGGGTCCGCTCGACATGACCATCCAGGTCACGGTCTGCAAAATCATTAATCACGCAGCCTGCAGAACGCATCAACACCACCCCCAGCACAAAGATCAGCAGCAGGTCCCAGTCCGGCACCCCTTGGGCCGCGACCCACAGAGCCCAGAGCGTCGGCCACAGCAGCAGGTAGATACCAACCGGTTTATCCAGTCGCATCAACTGAATGAATCCCGACAGTTTATTCTGATCAATGGCGGAGAGAGAAATACGCATGGCTAATTCGATCCGTAACAATGACAACCGCCGCTTTGCGGCACTTTTAATGCCGCTATTGTAGCTGCAGCAACTGCGGGAGAAAAACCTCGCTGACCAGCAATGGCTTGTGATCAAGATAAAACACCGAGCGCCGTGCCCAGGCTCGGCTAGCTGGAGAATAGAGCGGCACCCGAGCTGTTTCGATCGCACCTCGCTGCATCCCCGGGTCGGTAAACAAGACCTCGCCCAGGGGGCGGCTTCCCAGCGTAGCCAGTTTACGATGGCGTCCGGTCAATGTGGTCGCGGGGATCAGGCTCCGCGCATGCACCCAGACCTGGCCACAGCCGAGCAAGCGCACCTCACGCACCAACACCTTCAGACGGGGGTCGATCTGTAGCGCCAGGGCCTCGGAGATATTGGGCCGCTCCCACCCCTGCGCCACCACTTCAACCCGAAAATCACCGCCCGACAGCGCCACCAGCCTTGCCGTCAGCGAGCCGCTATCGAGCAGCCAATGACCCGGCAGCAGGCGACCAGGAACACGTCGATAGCTGCGCCAACGTACCGCCAAATGCTGTCGAGAGAGGCTATTGAGGACAATCAAAGCGGGCCTTCTTAGGGTTACAAACGTGACTGAGGCGCAGAGGATGCTTGATCCTGGGCCTGCTTTCAAGATTCCGGCGCGCATAGGCCCAATTTAGCGTTGCCTTTGGCAAAAGTGCCTGATTTAATGGGCCGATCCCTTAAAAGGAACACTCAGGAGTAGATATGCAGAAAGCTGAACTGATCGCCCAGATCGCCGAGCAAGCGGGCCTAACCAAAACTGAAGCGCAAGCAGCACTGAACGCCATCACCGACAGCATCACCGATGCGCTGTCACGTGGTGATTCGGTCAGTTTGATCGGCTTTGGCACCTTTGAACAACGTCACCGTGCTGCCCGTCAGGGTCGCAACCCCCAGACCGGTGCCGCAATAGAGATCGCTGCCGCCAATAACGTTGGCTTCAAGCCCGGCAAAGCTCTCAAGGACGCGGTCAACAGCTAATCACTGTCAGCTTATGCCCACAACAAAAAAGGAGCCGCAAAGGGCTCCTTTTTTGTCGTAGTGATGTAACGGACAGGTAGCGATGCCAGACATCTCGCTCGCCCCCCTGGATTCAACCCTTAATGGTCTGCTTAATCTCTTTCAGACTGCTATGACTGACGTTGACGCCCTTCACCAGATAGATCAGGTGCTGACTGATATTACGGCTCAGATCGCCGATCCGTTCCAGACTGCGCAATACCCAGATCACATTTAACACCCGGCTGATGCTACGCGGGTCTTCCATCATATAAGTGATCAGCGAGCGCATCGCGGTTTTATAGGCGTCGTCTACATCGCGATCCTTCTTCACGACCTTATAGGCCATTTCAATATCGTAACGGGCAAACGCGGTCAAGGTCTCCGCCACCATCTCCCGAATCAGACTACCGATCTGGCGAATCTCATTATAACCCCGCGGTGACTCACCTTCGTCAGCCAGCGCAATCGCATGCTTGGCGATACCCGCGGACTCGTCGCCGATCCGCTCCAGATCGTTGACCGCGCGACTGATCGCCACGATCATGCGCAGATCCCCGGCGGCGGGTTGGCGGCGGGCGATGATCCGGGTGCACTGCTCCTCGATCTCTACATCCCAGGCGTTGACCTGCTCATCGGCCTTGAGCGCGCGCTGGGCCAGCTCCACATCGCCATCAACCAGCGCATCCAACGCCTGATTAAGCTGGGTCTCGGCGATACCCCCCATGGTCATCAGGTGGCTCTTGATCGCCTCCAGCTCGGCGTTGAACTGTTGCGAGATGTGATCGGTATGTGCGTCTTTATTGAAAGCCATGTTTTTCTTACCTTATTAAAAGAGCCAGGGCGCGCTATGTTATTTTCGGATCTTAGCCGTAACGTCCTGTTATATAATCCTCGGTCTGCTTCGTCTGCGGCGTGGTAAACAGCGCATCGGTGGCACCGAATTCGATCAGATCGCCCATGTACATAAACGCGGTGTAGTCGGAGACCCGTGCCGCCTGCTGCATGTTGTGGGTGACAATCACAATGCTGAAATCCTTTTTCAGTTCGTGGATCAACTCTTCGATCTTCAGGGTGGAGATAGGATCCAGCGCCGAGGCAGGCTCATCCAACAGTAACACTTCAGGCTTGACCGCGATGGTACGCGCAATGACCAGACGCTGCTGCTGCCCCCCTGACATCCCCAATGCACTTTCGTGCAGGCGATCTTTAACCTCATCCCACAACGCGGCCGAGCGTAACGCCCACTCCACCGTCTCATCCAGCAGGCGCTTCTTTTTAACGCCATGAATACGCAGCCCGTAAGCCACATTTTCATAGATGGTTTTAGGAAACGGATTGGGTTTCTGGAACACCATCCCGACTCGGCGACGCAGCTCCGCAACTTCGACACCGCGCTCGTAAATATTGGCGTCATCCAGCAAGATCTGGCCTTCGATACGACAGAAGTCGACCAGATCGTTCATCCGGTTGAAACAACGCAACAGCGTCGATTTACCACAACCGCTGGGGCCGATAAAGGCGGTGACCCGGTTCTTTGGGATATCCATGCTGATCCCATTCAGCGCCTGCTTGGCGCCGTAATACAGGCTCAGATCCCGGACCTGCAGCGCAATCGTCTCCTGCGACAGGTCGAGTTGGTTGGCGTTGCGGCTGATCGAGCGGATATCGATGCCGTGACTTTTTTGCTCACGCCGCGCGTTATCGACGCGAGTGAGTTCCTGCCCACCAGGGGCTTCATGGTCGAGCGTTTCCGGGGTCAAAATCGTTGCCATTGTTATATCAACTCAATCAGTGTTCAAGCGCTTTGTATTTTTCCCGAAGGCGATTTCGAATCGCCACGGCGCTCAGGTTCAATAGGACGATCACCAACACCAGCAGCAGCGCGGTGGCGTAGACCAGCGGTCGTGCCGCTTCGACGTTGGGGCTTTGAAAGCCGACATCGTAGATATGAAAGCCCAGGTGCATAAATTTCTGATCCAAATGGACAAACGGGTAGTTGCCATCGACGGGCAGTGCGGGCGCCAGTTTGACCACGCCGACCAACATCAGCGGTGCCACCTCGCCGGCAGCGCGTGCTACTGCCAGAATAACGCCGGTCATCATCGCCGGGCTGGCCATCGGTAACACCACCTTCCACAGTGTCTCCGCTTTGGTCGCCCCTAACGCCAATGAACCTTCGCGCAGCGAACGAGGAATCCGCGCCAACCCCTCTTCAGTGGCAACGATCACCACCGGCAGGGTCAGCAACGCCAGGGTCAGCGAGGCCCACATCAAGCCAGGCGTGCCAAAGGTCGGTGCTGGCAACGCCTCGGGGAAAAATAGCTGGTCGATATTGCCACCCAGAAAGTAGATAAAGAAGCCCAGCCCAAACACTCCGTAAACAATCGACGGAACCCCGGCCAGGTTGTTAACCGCGATCCTGATCAACCGGGTCAACGGCCCCTGCTTGGCATATTCGCGCAGATACACAGCCGCTATAATGCCAAATGGCGTCACCAGAATGGCCATCAGCAGCACCATCATCACAGTACCAAAAATAGCCGGAAACACCCCACCCTCGGTATTGGCTTCGCGCGGCTCATCGGTCATGAACTCCCACAGTTTGGCGAAATAGAACAGCACCTTATCCAGCCACGACATCGCATTTGGCCGATACGCATGCACGATCTTGCTCAGCGAAATTTCCAGTTGCTGACCTCCGGCGGCCTCCGCCACCAGACTGTCGCGTCCTATCTGGGTGTAAAGTTCGACCAGGCGTTGCTGCATCCCTGCATATTGCAGGTCTAACGCCGCACGCTCAGAGGCGATATCAGCCTGAGCCGCGGGCACGAGCTGATCCTCAAGTTGCAGTCTGCGCTCACGTAGACGCAGACGTTCAAACAGGGCATTAATGGTGCCGATCTCATGTTTTTCGATCACCTTGATCTGCACCGCGATCGCTTCGGCGCGCTCGATCCGGCGCTGCAGTTCACTCCACAGCCGTTCAAAGCTGGCGACATCCTGGCCGGGTTCATAACTACCCACGGCGCTGTCCGCCTGCTTCAATTGGCGCAGGTAACCGTAAAAGTTACCCCACTCACGCCGCTCGGCGACAAATAGCTGATCGGGATAGGTAACCTCTTGCATTTCGGTTTCCAGGACCCAGCGGAAGTCACTGCCGGTCAGATCACGGTTACCGACTTTGAGTAGATCGCGGCGTACAAACTCGACCCCCTCGGCCACCTTGACCCCCGCTTCACGCAGCTGCACCGCGGGGTCTATTTTGGTGTCGGCCACCTCACCAATGACCTGAATAACACGGCCATCATTTTCACGGTAATCCGCCTGGAGGATATCCGCAGGCCAGAAATGTCCCAGACCGCGCACCGCGATCAACAGCAACAATCCTGCAACCATAATCACGTTCAGCGCTACTGCCCCAGCCGTAAGCCAGACCCAAGGCTGGCCGGTTTTTATCCATGCTTTTACGGAGATGTTCATCAGTTGTTATTCCTCAAGCCCGGTACTTCAAACACAGGTTTCTGACCTACGGCTATCATAGTGATCCGTACTTACGCCGCAGACGCTGGCGGATCAGCTCAGCCAGGGTATTAACGACAAAGGTGAAGCTGAACAGCACCAGCGCCGCTAGGAACAGAATCCGGAAGTGCGAGCTGGCCACTTCGGCCTCGGGTATCTCTACCGCGATATTAGCGGCCAGGGTACGCATCCCTTCGAACAGGTTCATATCCATGATCGGCGTATTGCCGGTTGCCATCAGTACGATCATGGTTTCACCGACCGCACGCCCCATGCCGATCATCACCGCCGAAAAGATTGCCGGACTCGCGGTAGGTAGCACCACCCCGACCAGGGTCTGCCAGGGCGTGGCCCCCAGTGCCAGTGAGCCATTGCTGAGCGACTGCGGAACGCTGAAAATCGCATCCTCGGTGATCGAAAAAATGGTCGGTATGACCGCAAATCCCATCGCCACCCCCACCACCAACGCGTTGCGCTGGTCGAAGCTGATACCCAGATCACGGGTGATAAAACCCCGCATATCGCCGCCAAAAAACCACTCTTCGATACTCACGCCCAGCGGCAGACAGAACCAGCTCAGCAGCGCAATGACCGGAATCAACACCAGCGCATCCCAACCTTCGGGCACCCGCAAGCGGATCGCCTTGGGCAAGTTGTGCCACAGGTAAGCGAATAGCAGCACCCCCAGCGGCACCACCGTAAATAGCGCAAATACGCTGGTCAGCTGCTCCTCGATAAAGGGCGCCAGCCACAGCCCGGCCAGAAACCCCAGGATCACCGTCGGCAGCGCTTCCATCAGTTCAATAAAAGGCTTGATCTTGGTGCGCAGCTTTGGCGCCATAAAGTAGGCGGTGTAGATCGCACCGCAGATCGCCAGCGGGGTTGCCAGCAGCATCGCGTAAAACGCGGCCTTAAGGGTTCCAAAGGCCAGCGGTGCCAAGGAGTACTTGGGCTCAAAGTCATCATTGGACGCTGACGACTGCCAGACATAATCCGGCGTTTCGTAACTTTCGTACCAGACCTCCTGCCACAGCGAACTCCAGGACACCTCCGGGTGTTCGTTGTCTACCTGCCAAAGACTGATCATCCCCGCGCCGTCTTCAAGTAACAGCGCATTGGCCCGAGGGGCCATCGCGATCTGCACCACGCCCTGATCAGTCAGGGTCTGAGTCAATACCCGGTTATGCGCGGTTGAATTGTAGAAGCTGACCTCGCCGTTTTGTTCCGCCACCACAAACCCTTTACGCCGGTGCTCGGTCGTCAGCGCGACAACTGCCATAGGACTCGGATCACTGAAACTACGAATCTTGGTCAGCTGATAAGCATTCGCCTGATCGCGAACTAAAAACCATTGCTGGGTGACGCCCAGGCTATCTGAGATCAGCAACGAGGTACCGCCAAGCAAGAATTCAGCCCGGGTAATCTCACCCTCAGTGACCCGCAGCGACGGGTGTACCGCGGGTGTGTTGAAATCCTGCAAGTCAACTGCCGTCAGCCCGCCGCTCAGGCTCACCACGAACAACCAGCGGGCATCCGGACTGATCAGCAGCCGCATAACCCCCTGAGTATCGATTGCAATTTCGGTGTGGTCTGTACTGATCTCGACCTCGTCGGTCATAAAGTTGACCTCTTTTTCGAATCGGCTAGCAATCATTCTGCCCTCCGTATCCAAGGCCACCGCTAACAGCCGGTCTTCGCTATCGCGCACCGCCAGACGGCTCACGACACCCAATTGCGGGGCCAGCGTCAAAGCAGCGTCCGCATAGGGGTACTCGATATGCGGGCTAATGGTGCGCATATCGTTGGGATAGCTCACCCTATACTGGTGCTGTGCATAGGTCAGACTACCGTCAGCATGCGCCAGAGCAAAGGTTCGTAGGGCTTCAGAGCCAAGCGCAAAGGCAACCGGCTCTGCGGCAGAAGCACCGATCTGCTGCTGCAGTTTCAGCGCGCCGTTGCGGGTATCGAAAAAGCTAGCCTGCCCCTTGATATCGACACGTAACCCGACCTCGGCCTGCTCTTCGGCAGTGAGATACCAGGTGGGCACATCGGAACCGGGCCGCGCATAGGGCTCAACCGCTTGCCCCTGGTGCTGCCACGGCTTGATCTCAGCCGCGTAAAACAGTGGCATCACCTCATACACCAGGTAGATAAAGATCAGCATGATAGCAACGATCACGCTCAGACCACCGATGCCGACCGCCACTGACGCTAATCGATCCTTAAACCGACGATAGCTGCGCAGCCGTGCAGCCGCTGGCGTATCAAACTGTAGATCGGGCGCTGTTGGTGTAACAGCGGTGTCCATAGAGGCCATAGAGGTATTCGCTGATTTATTCATGTTGCTAGGGTATCAAGATGATATGACAAAATTATTACAGCTGGTCATATCAGCGAAACATAACCATCATCTTAAACCGCGCGTTGGTTTCGCCAAACGGCAACATCCATCGCTTCCGGAATACGCCCGCGATGAATGACGCAAGTACCCAAAACTGCCGGTGTGCGAGTGAGCGTCCATAGGCCGTGCCGAGTGCGTCTTCTAAGATTGGCTGTGGATGATCTTAATCAACAAAACCAATGCCGCTCATAATAAGGCCACGTGACCTTTGAAGCAGCGTCGATAACGACTCGGTTTCAGCGTCCGAATTTGATCAGGATAGAGGCTACGCATCCCTAATTTATTACAGGGCTGGAGCTACAAGACAGGGGGGGGAATGTTAAATGCGGAGTAACCCAGCCAGAAGAATATCCGGGACAGCAGTTTGCTGATGTCCCGGTAGGAGCCCAGAGGCTACGAGGTTAGTATCAAAGGCTGAATCCAAACACCCTCACCTGAACAGGCGAGGGTTACGTCGGATCGCATTAGCCCACATAATTATTATCGAGGCTATCCAACAAGCCATCGATATTCAGACCACCGTCAAACATGACATTCTCTGCGAGCAGCGCGTTGCCAGCGTCCAGCATCACCGTTACCGAACCGGCAGCCGCTTGCGGTGTGTCTGCGGCAACAGAATCTGCCAGGGTAAAGGCCGTCAGGTCGATAGTCACGCTGTCTGCATCTTGCGTAGCCCCCTGCATCAGCGCTGCAAAATCCAGCGATTCGCCTTGAGCACCGCGTAACGCGCTCATATCCAGCGTGTCCGCCCCCCTGCCAAAGTCCGCGATGATCAGGTCGATATCGAGCAGCTCACCCATCTTATTGGCCAGCATAAAGGTATCGTTACCCGCGTTGCCATAGACGGTCACGGAGGCTCCATCTGGGTTGCTGGCGATCAGCACATCGTGACCCGAACCACCGGACAGGACATTCTGGCCCTCCACCGACAGCAGGATATCGTCTCCCCGATCACCCTTCAGGGTATCCATGTTGGATAAGCCCTGGCCACCTTTGGCGATCAGTAGATCATGACCACTGCCGCCGCTGAGCGTATCGTGACCCAACCCGCCATTGAGCAGGTCGTTACCCGCATTGCCTTGGATCGCATCGTCACCGGCACCACCATGAACCCAGTCGCTGCCTTTGCCGCCCTTGATCACATCATTACCGGCACCGCCGTTAACCCAGTCGCTGCCGCTCCCCCCCTTGAAGCTATCGGCCTGATCACTCAGCAGCAGTTCATCACCGCTCATGGTATAGCTGACATTGGGCTGCACAGCGATGCTATAGGTCTGCACGAAATCGACCGGCAGGTTGCCCAGGCTGTCACTCACGCCGAGCTGATAGCCGCCCGCAGAGGACGACTCCACGAAGATCTGAAACTGCTCACCCGGTGCCGCCGCAATCGTTAGCGGTAACGAACTCCCGACATTGACGATGACGCTGGCACCGGTCAGGGTGCTGACCACCGTCAGCGTGACGTCCGGCTGATCTGCGTACAGGCCGATCGCATAATCCCCCCCCGCAGCCGCAGTGAAATCCACCTGCTCGCGGAACACAGCGTCCATATTGGTATCGGCATCGAGCGTGCCGCTGATCGTCTGGAAATCGCTGAGGGTGCCGACATGCTCGTCGACGGCGAAAGGAGCAGGGACTAACTCGACCGGTAAGTTGCCCAGGTTGTCGCTCACGCCCAGCGTGTAATTCATACCCGGTAATGGTGAATGCACCACGATCTGGAACAGCTCACCCGGTGCGCCGTTAACCATCATCGGGGTTTGTTCCAACTGAGAAACCTGGACAACTTGCACGATCCCGGTCAGGGTGCTGGTCACTTCCAGATAGGCACCAGGATCGTCCGCTTTCAGCGCGATCTGGTAGAGACCGCCCGCGCCCACGGTGAAATCCACCTGCTCGCGGAACACAGCGTCCATATTGGTATCGGCATCGAGCGTGCCGCTGATCGTCTGGAAATCGCTGAGGGTGCCGACATGCTCGTCGACGGCGAAAGGAGCAGGGACTAACTCGACCGGTAAGTTGCCCAGGTTGTCGCTCACGCCCAGCGTGTAAGCACCGGGTATCGCTGACATCACCACGACCTGGAACACATCACCGGGGGCTCCCGACACCATTAGCGGGTTAGCTTGCTGCTCGGATACGTGACGGATCTCCATAGATCCTGTCAGGGTATTGGTCACCTCCAAGAAGGCATCTCCACTGTCCCCACTCAGGGCAATCTGGTACATACCGCCCGCACCAACGATGAAGTCAGTCTGCTCGCGGTACAGGCCGTCCATGTTGACGTCACTGTCCAAACTACCACTCAGTACCTGGAAGTCGCCGATAGAACCCACATATTCATCTATATTAATACTTGGCATTCAGTTCATCCTTAGTTGATAAATTTACATCCTTGGTTGATCTACATCTGAATCGTTATTACCGCTCACTAAAGGCATTATCCCGGATCTTCAGCATCGGCTTGACCATATACTCAAGCACGCTGCGTCGTCCGGAGATAAAGTCAACTTGGGTTTGTATGCCGGGAAGAATCGGATACGATTCGCCGTAGGCATCGAGTGTTGAGGCCTGGGTTTCAATCCGGGCGATGTAATAGGTGCTGTTGTCCTTCTCGGTGATGGCATCGGGACTGACCGTCACCACCTTGCCGTCGATAGCGCCGTATTGGGCAAAGTCATAGGCGGTAATTTTCACCCGCGCCGATTGCCCCGGCACCACAAAGGCCACATCCTCCGGCAGCACCTTCGCCTCGATAACCAGCTTGTCATCCACCGGAACCACCTCAAACACGGTCATCACTGGCTGAATTACGCCCCCCAGGGTGTTAATCATGACCTGATTAACGATGCCGTTAATGGGGGAAACAATCGCGGAGCGGTTCACCTTTTCGCGCAACGATGGCAAGGTTTTTTCTACCAACACCAATCGGTCACTGACCTCGGCTAACTCGGTTAGTGCCTGCACCCGAAAACTCTGACGCCGCGCGAGGACCTCCTGCGATAACTCCTGGATACTCTGGCGCACCTGTTCCTGCTTATGGACAACCATCTGGGAATCGCTATCCAGGCTGGTCAGGGTCTGCTCCACCTTTAAAAGACTCAATTCCGGCTCAATCCGATTTTCTACCAGAGGCTTAAGAATCGCCTCTTCCCGGCGCGCTAATGCCATTAAACGGGACAGTTTCTTCTGCTCGGCCAACGACGATATCAACTCCTGCTGGCGCTGGGCTAAACGCGCCTGAATGACCGTGATGGTCATATCCAGCTCATTTTTCTGCGCCTGATAAAGCCGCATCTGATCCCGCGGTATCTGTGGATAACCCGCATACAAGACTTTTTTAAACACAGGCGCGGTGACGCTCGACTGGGCGACCAACCGCTCCTGCGTGGCCGTCAAACTCATCCACTCATATTCGGCCTTGTCCCGTTCCGCCTCGCTTTCCTGGCTGTCGATCACGGCTAACACCTGGCCCTGCTTAACCGGGTCGCCAACCCGGGCAATCAACTCACGTAAAATCCCGCCATCGAAGCTCTGTACCACCTTGGTTTGAGAGGACGGCACCACAACCCCTTCACTGCGTGTCACTTCGTCTATTTCCGCGAACGCGGCCCAGCTAAAAAGAACCACCACAAAACCGATAATGGTCAGAAATATTGCGTTGCTGATCACGTGCCTTGATTCTGCCATCGCTGCTTTCACTACCCTTATTTCATAACATCGGATTTCATAACACCGGCTTTACGCCCAGTGTGTTTTCGGCACGGGGTTTACGGCATCGGGCTTACGACAGCCGGTTTGGCCCTGGCCCCATCTCGGCCTGCGGTCACCCCGCCTCGGCCTGCAGCAACCGGTCCGCCGGGGCGATTCGATGCCAGCGGGCGGGGCGGTGCCGCTGGGCCTCGCGGCCCGGATGGTGCATGGCTAGAGGCTTGGCCGGACGACATGGCTTGCTGGGCAGGATTAAACACCTGTTCTTTCGGGCCATAAGCCGCCAGCTGGCCGTTATCGATCACGATCACCTTATCCACCAGGGCCAGCAAGCTGGTACGGTGGGTGATCACCACCAGCGTTTCATCCCGGCAATGCTGTTTCAGGTTGGAAATAATGCGCGCCTCGGTCCCCATGTCCATCGCACTGGTGGGTTCATCGAACAGCAGCATCGAAGGTTTACCAACCAGCGTCCTGGCCAGCGTTACGGTCTGACGCTGGCCGCCGGACAACCCCTGCCCACGTTCACGCACAAAGGTGTCAAATCCCTGCGGCAGGCTGCCGATAAAATCTATCGCAGTGGATAGCTGCGCTGCCTGCAATACATCCTCGTCGCTGGCATCCAGGCAACCGACCGCGATGTTTTGACGCAATGTGCCGCTGAATAAAAAGGGTTCTTGCATCAGGCAACCCAGACTCGCCAGCAAGTCCTGCTTATGCAGCTGACGCAGGTCGGTGTCATCAATCAGAACCTGACCCGCAGTGGGCTCGAGCTGCCCGGTCATCAGTTTCAGGACCGTGGTCTTGGCTGAGCCGATCTTCCCCAGCATCGCAATTTTTTCACCGGCCGCAATAACAAAAGAAAGGTCCTTAACGATGTAATCGCCCTCTTCGTCGTACTTAAACGAGACATTTTTTAACTCGATACGTCCTTGCAGCGTCGGCCGGGACAGGCTTGCGGTATGGTGAAGCGCATGTTTATCATCAAATAAGCGGTCCAATGCGCGATACGACTCCAGCGCGTAGTTAACACGGGTCAACAGGTTAGAAAGCTGGCTGAGCGGTGCGACGATCCGCCCGGACATAATCACACAGGCGATCAGCGCCCCCATCGACAGCAGACCGTCGGCGATAAGAAAAACACCGTAGAATACGATGCAGACCTGCATCGATTGCTGTGCAGACCCGGTAATATTGCTGGCAATCTGGGCTACAAACTTGGATTTCAAGCCCGTATCAGCCTGGTGATCAACAGTCTCCAGCCAACGCCGTTTCAGAAATCCGGTGGCGGGAATAGTCTTAATCGTTTCCAGTCCAGAAATGGTCTCGACCAGAATGGACTGCTTGCTTTGCCCCTCTTCGTAAGACTCTCGGGTGTATTTAGCCAGCAGTGGCTGTATCAGCAATCCGGCGAGCAGTACTAGCGGCACCAGCACCAGAGGGACCAGCGCAATGCTGCCGCCAACCAGATAGACGACCCAGATAAAGAACAAAATAAACGGCAGATCGACCAGCGCGACCACGGTGGCCGAGGCAAACATATCCTTGAGCCCCTCAAACTCTCGCAGCACGCTGGAGAGTCCGCCGGTGGAATGCTTGCTTGTTGCGAGGCGCCCGTGGATCAGGTTGTCATACATGTCGGTAGCGATGCGCCGGTCGATACGCACACCCGCGTGATCAATAAAGGAAGCGCGCAACATCTTCAGAACAAAATCAAAAACAAGCAGCAGGCCGATACCCAGGGTTAGGGCGATCAGCGAGTCGATGGCGTCATGGGGGATCACGCGATCATAAACTGTCATGATGAACAGCGAGGACGCCAGCGCAAACAGGTTAATAAACACCGCCGCCAACGCCACCTGGAAGTAAGTCAGCTTGTTGTCCAGGATGGCGCCCCAAAACCAGTGATTCTTCAGGTTTCGGCGTAGCTTACCTTCGCTGTTACGGGTGTTTTTTCGGGTCAGGTACAGGGCCTGCTGACCGCTCTCCAGATCCATTCCACACTCGCCTTCGGTCAACACCGTGAAGGCAACCTGACCCTGATCATCGATGAGCAGGTAGCCACCATGCTGCGTCAACCGGCTCGCGGCAGAAATGACAAAGTGCGTCTCCAGACAGGCATAAAGTGCGGCAAACAGCAGCGCTTCATCCCGTTCCAGGCGAGTGACGTCATAGAAACTGGCGGGCGTCAGTTCAAAAAAATTCGCCGCCTGCTCAAGTGAATCTGCGAGCGACGGGCTGTGAATAATGCTGTCTTGCTGAATAACCACCGACATCAAGCTCCAATCAACAAACGGGAAAGATAGGCAAAATACAGCGCGTCAATCAGCGCACGATCACGCGGTACCCTGGCGTCTGCCATGCCCTTTTTAATCTGGTAAAGATCTTGAAGCTGCCCCTGAGTTCTGCGCATCCGCTCCTGCATCACATCCATCAACCTAACTTTTGAGCGGACCAACTCGTCATAGACGGTAAAGCGCTGTGCCGCATGCTTGTAGTCATACAGCAACCCGCGGGCCTGATCCTCAACCCGCTTACGCTCAGACTGGATCTGCAACAGCAGCTCGGTAATCTCCAGTTCCTTTTCGGCAATACCCAGCTGGGTTTTTCCGCCGTTATACAGTGGTAGATTCAGATCCACCGTGGTGAAGAGGTCATAGGCGAGATTCGATTCCACGTACGCCATATTCAGCGCCAGAGTCGGATAATGATCGCTTTGTGCCGATTTTTTTAGGGACCGTACCGAGGCCAGACGCTGATCGAGCAAACGCAGCGCCACACTCTGCAAAAAAAGCTTATCTGTCCAGGCCTCACCCTGGTACAGCTCAGGAAGAAAGCGCGAGGGTACGAACCACTGCGTCGGGATCACCGCATAATTATTGGCAAATACAGCCCGTAACTTATCCACCTCCAGCTGCTTAAGCTGAATTTCCAGCCGGAGAGTCTCGCCCTCGTCATTCAGCAGCTCGTAGTCCAAAGACGAACCTAAGCCACCCTGGGAGCGAGCTTTTAGATGATCAATGACCTCGGCGAGGTAACGCGCCTGTTCGCTGCGATGACGAATGTCCGCGTCGCCCTTAATAAGGTTGAAATACTGCTCGCTGAGTTGCGCCTTGAGTTCATTAACTTTGGCCAGATTATCAAACGCCACGGCCTCAACCTCCGCCGTTGCCGCCGCGACACGATGCTTTACCCGACCAAAATCGTACAGTGATTTTTGCAGGTTAAGGTAGCCACCGACCTCACTGACCGAGGTACTCTGATCTCCCTCAGGCCGATACTTAACCCCGGCCGAAACCTCGACGGCATCCGTCGCGTTGCTGATCTCTACCTGCAGCAGGGATTTTGACAGGACGGTTTCAAGTACTTGATAATCAGGATTGCCCAGCAAACTGTTCAATACAAATGTATCAAAGTCCCGATCAGACTCCCTGCTAGTGGCCAGGAGATCTTGCACCGCCGGCAGTAATTCTCCAGGCGATGACGCTGCCAGAGGTGAGGCGAACGGCAACGCAGAGCCAACGAATAACTCGGACGCCTGCAAATACGAGGAATTAAAGAGGCTACTGCACTGAAATCCCACGACGATAGCCACAACAACAGCACTTTTATTCATAAAACCCAACGCTTAGCGGGCATAAATAGAATGCATAAGCAGCCCACAGCCCCCACCCAGAACCCGCGTCGGCATGGCGTCCAGCACAGGTATCGCTATAGCTTTTGTTGGTTTTCAGGTAAGTACGCATTGCCATCCATTCTGTCAACGTGTCGGCGGCTGTCCGAACAGCTCATGTCCGGGCAAAACGCGCATCAATTGCAACGAGGGATAGCGAGAAGTCGATCTAGCGACTACAGTTCAAGGGGCATGACACAAGATAAAAATTGTTCCACTTCTTCCCTGAAGCTGGCCATGAAGGCCTCGAGTCTGTCCCTATACGCCTATTCGGCGACCTATCAAACCCATGCGGGCATGGTGTTGCGAACACCCTTTTCCTTGCATGGTATAGAGGGTGACTATGCTTAGTCTCGCGCCAGATTTCAAACATTTAAATAGAGGCCAATCAATTCCGAACGACATCAGAAACAACGGGGATTTGTTAATAAGTTCAATACTTTAGGGATAA